>JAEXRM010000109.1 GCA_023440865.1 Bacillota bacterium | reverse complement strand
GGGGAGCCCTGCGGGGGAGAACCGGACTCCGCCGGCTTCGGCGATGTTTCATCCCTGGTCTCGTTGTCCCCGGCGGACATGTCGTCTGCCGCCGCGTCCGGGGAAGAACCACGCCTTGCCGCTTGCGTCAGGCATGACACCACCCCGTAACCGATGCCGAAAGGCGCCTCGTACGCGTGTCTTGTGACAAGCGGATTCGTGCCGTCCAGTGCGCCGCAGAGCGTGAGGATCGAGCGGTACCCGCACTCGGCGGCCTTGTCGCGGAGGGTGTGGTCGATGTTCGTGACTCCCTGCAGGTCCTGCGCCTCGAACAGCTCCATGAGCTGCCGATCGAACCGGGCTCCCTCGGGAACCGAACCATAGGGGCTTTCGGCATTCACCTTGTGCGAAAGGTCCCCGCTTGCGATGAAGAGGGTGCGCCGACCGAGCGCCTCCGCCCCGTCGCGGATGATGCCGCCCAGCTCGAACAGCTGCTGCGGGTCGATGCCGGCGGAGGCCAGCACGACGAGCTTGAAGCCGGCATGCGGCGTGGAAAGGAAGTGAAGCGGCACCAGGGCTCCGTGGTCAAGCGTGGGCTCGAGGTTGTAGCGTTTCATGGCGACAGGTTCCAGCGCGCCGGCTTCGATCTTCCGCCGGGCGAGCTCCCGCACAAGGTGCTGCTGCAGCTCGCCATCCCATTCCCAGGATGGCTCGGCGCTGTCCCCGAACTGGCGCAGTGCGCCCTTGAGCTGCGTTTCCCCCTTCAGGGGCTGGTAAAAGAACACGAAATCGCGGAAAACCGGTGCGTGGGGGGAGATCAGAACGAGTGTTTCGGGCTTGAGCTCCGCCACGAGCCGGCCCATCGCCTGCATGGCGTCGCAGGTGGCCTGCGCCTCGCGCTCGCGTCCTCCGCCGACGGCCGGCACGATCACCGGCGGATGCGGCGTCAGGATGCCGCCGAGAAAATACCGAACCTTCATGCAAATGCCTCCTTCATGCACCGCGGCAAGCATCGCGGCAAGCGTCGCGGCACGTCCGGCTGCGGTGCGTCCGCCTGCTGCGCCGCCGTCGGCATGCCTCTCGACCGAGGGTGGTTCATGCAGGATTGCCGGGTTGCCACATCCTCATATCTCCCACTTGCGCACGGAATCACACATGTTTCCGCCGGCGGCAGGCATGCGCCGGCGGCGGCGTGCCCCTGGCGGATGCAGCACCGCGCTCGGGCATGGATGCCGCTATCGCGACATGCGGTTGCTTTTTGGCCGGTTCGGCGTGATAATCGTTTCATTGCGCATGTCCGCCTGTTTCAGACAAGCATCCCGGAACAGTCATATGATTGTCGGGCACGGCATGCGCCTGCGGAAGGAATCACCACATGAAGGAAACGTTACGGCGTCTCATGGCGGGGCGATATGGCATCAATGGCATCGACCATTTCGGGCTGTTCCAGATCATTGCCGCGCTTGCTTGCGTCAATGTCCCCTATGTGTGGCCGGTCGGCCTCGGCATGGCAGGCTGGACCGTGTTCCGGCTGCTCTCGAAAAACAGTACGGCCCGGCTTGCCGAAGAAACAAAATACCGGCAGATCCAGGGAAAGGCGACCGGCTGGCTCGCACCTGCCGGCAAGATGCTCGCCCGCTCCACCGCATATGCGGTCGGGTGGGGCTACCGCACCTTCCGCGGTGTGCGCACATCCTGGCAGCACGCGGCAACCCGCATCCGAGAGCGGAAAACGCATGTCTTCGTTGCATGCCCGCAGTGCCGGAACCTGCTGCGCCTGCCGCGGGACAAGGGGCGTCTGCAGGTATCGTGCCCGGTCTGCGGGAGCACATTCGAGAAACGGACCTGACGCGGGATGGCTCGCCAGGGCCGTACGCGTGCATTGGACGGCAACAGCCTGCCGGATGCATGCGGTCCGGTTCATATTGCGGCACGCCGCCTCCCCGGGTTCGTATCCTCTGATTGCAAAAGGCTTCCTGCGTGGTATCATGGTGGACATGCAGATCCGGCGGGCGACTTGCCCGTTCCGGTGTCGGAGGTGCGCATGGACGCCATATCGGTCCGCAACCTGACCAAATCGTTTGACTATTATGAAAAGGAGGCCGGGCTCGGCAATTCCTTCAAGAACCTGTTCCATCGGGAAAAGCTGGTTCGCGAGGCGGTCCGGTCCATCTCCTTCGATATCGGCGAAGGGGAGATCGTGGGCTTTCTCGGCCCCAACGGCGCAGGCAAGACCACGACGCTGAAAATGCTTGCCGGCATCCTGTATCCGACATCGGGCGAGGCGTCCGTGCTGGGGCATGTGCCATGGGAACGCAGGAAGGCGTTCAAGATGAACTTCTCGATCGTCATGGGGCAGAAGAGCCAGCTGTGGTACGATCTGCCGGCACAGGAGTCGTTCCGGCTCAACCAGTGCATCTACGAGATCGACGAGAAGCAGTACCAGGCCAGCCTCGACGAGCTGACGGACCTGCTCGACGTGCGCCCCATGCTCAAGGTGCAGGTGCGGCGGCTCTCGCTGGGCGAACGCATGAAGATGGAGCTCATCGCCTCGCTGCTGCACAAGCCGCGGGTGATGTTCCTCGACGAGCCGACCATCGGTCTGGACATCCTCTCCCAGCGCAAGATCCGCGATTTCATCAAATACTACAACGAGCAGACGAAAACCACGGTCATCCTCACCAGCCATTACATGAACGACATCGAGGCGCTATGCAGGCGCACCATCCTCATCAACCAGGGGCACATCGTGTTCGACGGCGACCTCGGACGGGTGAACGACCTGTTCAGCGGCAAGAAGATCCTCCGGCTCCAGCTGGCGGAAACACCCGATCTGGCACTGCTTTCCCGCTTCGGCACCATCAAGGGGGCCGAGGGGCTGGAGGTGACGCT
>JAEXRM010000104.1 GCA_023440865.1 Bacillota bacterium | reverse complement strand
AAAGAGGGCCGCATGCCGCACCGCAAATCGGGTTTATCCCTGCTCGCGCTCACCACGCCCATCCTGCTGGAGAACACGCTCCGCATGGCGATGGGGTCGGTCAATGTCTTCATGCTGGGCCGCTATTCCGACAATGCCGTCGGGGCGGTCGGCGTGGCGAACCAGGTCATCAACATGGTCCTGATGATCTACTCGGTGACCGCCTCGGGTGCCGCCATCATCAGCAACCAGTATCTCGGCGCCGGTCAACGGCGCGAGGCGAAGCACATCGGTTCGGTGGCGGTATGGCTGAGCGCCCTGCTGGGGCTTGCACTCAGCCTGCTGGCCTTCGTGTTCGCCGAACCGATCATGGTGCTGATGAACCTGCCGCCCGAACTGCGTGCGGACGGCACGATGTTCCTGCGCATCATCGGCGGCACGTCCTTCATCCAGGCGATGACCAGCACCATGTCGGCTGTCGCCCGGAGCCACGGCATGGCGAAGCTGCCGATGGTCATGGCTTTTGTGATGAACTGCATCAACCTGGTCGGCAACTGGCTGGTCATCTACCAGCCGATTCCGATGGCGGTGCAGGGCGTGACCGGCGTTGCCGTATCCCAGGTATTTGCCGCCTTCTGCGGGTTCCTGCTGATGACATGGCTGCTGACGAAAAAGGTGGGCGTGTCGCTGTCGCTTCGCAACCTCCGGCCAGTGCCCCGGCGCGAGATCGGACAGATCGTGCGCGTGGGCCTGCCCGCCGGCATCGAGTTCTTCTCCTACAGCTTCGCGCAGATGGTGAGCACCTACCTGGTCGGCATGCTCGGCTCCGAGGCCATCACGGCGCGCGTCTACGTGCAGAACATCGTCTTCTTCGTCTATGTGTTCGCCCTGTCCGTCGGCCAGGCCTCGCAGATCATGATCGGGCATCTGGTCGGATCCGGGCGTCACGACGAGGCGAACCGCCGCAACTGGATCAACCTCGGGCTCGCCATTGGCGCCAATGCCGTGCTGTCGCTGGTCGCGATTGCCTTCCGGTTCCAGCTTGTCGGCATTTTCACGGACAACCCGGAGATCATCCGGTTGGGGGCCGCCATCATGGTGGTGGATTTTCTTGTCGAAATCGGCCGCGCGATGAATGTCGTGCAGTCGAACTCGCTGCGTGGCGCCGGCGATGTGCGGTTTTCGATGCAGATCGCCATTGTGGTGATGTGGAGCGTGGGCGTGCTGTCCTCCTGGCTGCTGGGCATCGTGGCGGGCCTTGGGCTGGCCGGCATCTGGCTGGGCTTCGCGCTCGACGAGTGGGTGCGCGGCATCCTGGTCATGCTGCGCTGGCGCGGCGGCCGGTGGCGTGACAAGCGCGTGGTCGGGGGGCCAGCCGTGCCGGCGGAAGCAGATCCGGTTGCGTGACCCACCCTGTTGCAGCGGCGCATGAGGCCGTTTGCCTCCCTGTTGCAGCGGCGCATGCCGCCGCGCGCCCCGTCCTGTCGAGTGGCGCATGCCGTCGCCTGTTCAATCCACGAAGGCATGGAGTCCCCGGTTGCGAATTGAATGCGCGCCTGATCGACGGTATGCTATAGTGCAGACGCACCTGTCAGACGCGCCCGCCAGACGCACCGCGCCGACGGCCGATGAAGGCCGATCTCACGGAACGGGGGAGACCGCTTGTACGAAGTCCTGCTGGTCGATGATGAAAAGAATTCGCGGGAACACCTGGGACAGGTGATCCCCTTTGAACGTCATGGCTTTGCCGTCCGGGGCACCGCCGGGAACGGGCGGGAGGCCCTCGACCTCATCCTGGGCGGCTGGACGCCCGATCTTGTGCTGCTCGACATCCACATGCCCGTCATGGACGGGCTGGCCTTTCTGTCGCACCTGCGTGCCGCCGGTCATGAGGATGTGCGGGTGGTGATGGTTTCCGGATTTGGCGAGTTCGAGTATGCCAGGCAGGCGATGAAACATGGCGTGAAGGCGTACCTGACCAAGCCGGTCGACGAGGACGAGCTGCTGCCGCTTCTCGACGAGCTGCGTGCGGAGCTCGATGAACGGCAACGGCTGCGGGAAGCGGATCTCGGACGGGAAAGCCAGGCGGCGTTCCGGCGCCTGTACAATGGAGCACCGGTTGAGCGCAGCCTCTTCGAGGGATTTGCCGTGCTGACCTGCGTGCTGGCGGACGCGTTGGGCGAAACGACCGGGATGCGCGCCGATCAGCACGTGCAGACGCTCGTGTCCAACATGATCGGACCCGAGTATGGCATTCCCTTCCGCACCAAGGGCAGCCAGCAGTCGTACCTGGTGCCGCCGCAGGCACTGGCGCGGCATGGCGGCCACTGTCCGGGGCTGGCGCAGGCGCTGCGGCGGTCGATGGAGTCAGCCGGCCTCGATTGCGCGCTGCTGTTCGACACCGCGGCGCTGTCCACCTGCCGCGAGAGCTTTCGGGAGGATTTCCAGACGCACCTGTACGACATGCTGACCGGTGTGTTCTACGATGGAAGCCGCATTCTGTGCTGCGACGGCAGCCGGTGTCCGGACGGCGGCGAGCCGCAGGATGAGGCGAAGCGGATCGATGCCCTGGCGCAGGGCGTGCACGCACTCGACGCCCAGGCCGTGCTCGGGCGGATGGACGCGCAGCTCGGGGCGATGCGCCGGGAGCGTGTCGGCATCCAGTACATCCAGCAGTTCGGCTTTCGGCTGTACTACCTGCTGATGGACGAGCTGGCGCGTGCGGGCGGAGCGGGTGAGGAATCGCCGCTGACGCGGCCCGATCTCATGTCGCCGCCGGTGTTCATGTCCTACGACACCTGGCGGCGACAGCTGGCCGGCATGGTGTCCGATGCGTTCTGCCGGCTCCACCGTGATGCGCACCGCGAGAACCCTTCCGTTGCGGTTGCGGTGATGCGCCATGTCGACGCGCACTTTGCCGAGCCGTTGAGCCTCAAGGGGATGGCCGATGCGCATTATGTCAATGCGGCTTATCTGGGGCGCGTGTTCCAGAAGGTCGCGGGCATGCCGTTCAAGGAGTACCTCAACCGCATCCGCGTCAATGAGGCGAAGCGGCTGCTGCGCCGGACGGACCTGATGGTCTACGAGATCGCCGCGCGCGTGGGCTTTGCCGAGAGCAGCTATTTCATCGTCAAGTTCATGCAGGAGGTCGGGCAGAGTCCCAGCGAGTACCGCAACGGCAGGGCCGGGACCCCGATGCAGCCGGGCACCGTGTAGCCGGGCACCGTGTGGCCGTCCGGCGTTCGGATGCGTCGCCGCCCATTGCCGGATCATCCGTGTGCCCGCAGTCTCCGCCGTGGATTCGGTGCGGGGCATGTGGTAAGATGGCGTTACCGCGTTTGCACGCCGTCGCGCTGTCCACCGGCCGGTTTTCCGGATCCATCGCGCGGGTTGCCGGTTCGAGGAGATACGCCAGTGAAAGTGCCGCCCGTATCCTGGACCAAATCGATCTTTGTCCGCATGCTGGCGATGTTTCTCGCCATCATGGTCCCCATATACGTGCTGAGCTTCAACCTGTACAACTGGGGATTGAACGCGGCAAAGGGAGAGGTCGAGAAAACGGCGGTGTCCCAGGCGGCGTTCTTCCTGCAGGGCCTGGAGCGAGAAATCGAACGCATCCGCATCCTGCAGTACGACTGCCTCAACGATGACAACCTCGACCGGCTGACCTGGCGCAGCGAGGCGCTGGACGCCTACTCGATGCTCGACAGGGTGAAGCAGCTGCGGTCCCGCCTGGTGTCGATCAAGAACAGCAGCGACTATGTCAGGGATGTCCGTGTGCACATCGCCCCGTTCGGACGCACAATCTCCTCCGTGACCGGTCTGGCGGATCTTGACCTTGCGGCCTTCCGCATCCTCCGGGTGCCGACCGGCCTGACGGGCGCGCAGATCATGCACCAGTCGGGGCGCATGCGCATGAGCACCCTCAAGGCCAACAACGCGCTCAATGCGGCATCGCAGTCGATGGTCGAGGTCGAGCTCGAGCCGGATACCTTCACGAAGGCGCTGGCCCAGTTCAACACACAGCCGGGCAGCGGTGCATGTCTCGCGGACCTCGGCGGCGGGCAGTCTGTCGCGACCGCGACGGAGCAGACGGAGGACGCGGTCTGCGCCGCCTTCCTCGACCAGGCGCGCGCCATGCCGGAGGACGGCGTGCGGTACGCCCGGGAGGGCGACCAAGGCTATTTCCTGCTGCGCGTCCATTCGGACTACCTGAACCTGGCGCTCGTGCGGGCCATTCCGGACCGTTTCATGCTCGAGCCGCTCCGCCTGTTCCGCTCCTGGGTCTGGATCTTCGGCTTTGTCGCGCTCGCCGTCATCCTCATCTACTCCGCCTTTGCCTACCGGTCGATGCACAAGCCGCTGCAGGCACTGGTTTCAGCCTTCCGGCAGGTGGAGGACGGCAACCTGGATGTCGTGATCGCGCATGACCCGCACAACGAGTTCGGATACCTGTACCGGCGGTTCAACGCGATGACGGGCAAGCTCAAGACCTCCATCGAGCAGGTGTACCTGCAGCGCATCCTCGTGCAGCGGGCGGAGCTCAAGCAGCTGCAGTCGCAGATCGATCCGCATTTCCTGTACAACAGCTTCTTCATCCTGAACACCATGGCCCGTCTGGGCGATCTGGACAACCTGTCCGACTTCACGCGGCAGCTGTCCGACTATTTCCGCTTCATCGCGCGCAACGCGGCGGAAACCATCCCGCTGGCACGCGAGGCGGAGCATGCGGAGGCCTACGCACGCATCCAGGCGATGCGCTTTTCCCGCCGGCTGCGCGTCGCGTACGGTTCGCTGCCGGAAGGGACGAAGGACATCATCGTCCCCAGGCTCATCCTGCAGCCTGTGATTGAAAACGCCTTCAAGCACAGCCTCGAGCTGCGCGAGCGCGACGGCCTGCTGCAGGTGGGGTTCGAGCTGGAAAACGACTGGCTGAGGCTGGTCGTCGAAGACAACGGGGTGGAGCTCGATGACGCACGCATCCGTGAGCTGGCCGGACAGGTGACGTCCGAGGCGGAGGATGTCGAGGTGACGGGCCTGATGAACATTCACCGGCGCATCCGGTTGTTCTTCGGCAGGGAGAGCGGTTTGCGCCTCGACCGCAGTCCGCTGGGCGGGCTGCGGGCCGTGATCGCGATCCGGCTCGTGGCTGTGCCGGAGGGAGCTGATGCCGCTGCCGCTGCCGCTGCCGCTGCTGATGCCGCTGCCGCTGCTGATGCCGCTGCCGCTGCCGCGTCGCCCGGCACGAACGACGGGAAGGAGGAGAGCCGATGTACCGATTGCTGATTGTGGATGACGAGGAAATCATCGTGGACGGCCTGGCCGAGATCTTCCGCAACCTGCCGGAACCCGAGCTGGACGTTTATCGCGCCTATTCGGGCGCGGAGGCCCTCGAATGGCTCGTCCGCTCGCGCATCGACGTGGTGCTGACGGACATCCGCATGCCCGGCATTGATGGGCTGCAGCTGATGGACCGCATCCTGGAGGCATGGCCCCACTGCCGCATCATCTTCCTGACGGGATATGACGAGTTCGACTTCGTCTATCGCGCCATCCGGCATGCCGGCGTACAGTACCTGCTCAAGACGGAGGCGCACGACAAGGTCATCGGGGCCGTCGAACAGGCCGTGGCGGACATCGAGCGGAGCAACCGCTTCGAGGACCTGCTGCTCAAGGCGCGCGAGCAGATGAGCCTCGCGCATGGCCTGTTCCAGCGCGACTACCTGCTCCGCCTGCTCGCGGGCGATGAATCCGTCGCCGCAGACGGCCCGCAGTTCGAACAGTTCGGCATGCCGCTCGATGCCGGCCTTCCGGTGCATCTCATGGTCGGGATGCTGCAAAGCCGGACGTCCGATCGGACGCATCGCGAGCGGCTGCAGGACCGCAACGCGCTCCGGTTGATCGCCGAGCGGCAGTTGGCGGAACACGGCCGGGTCGTCACCCTGCTCGACGACGCGGACCATCTCGTTGCCCTGCTGCAACCGCGCGTCACCGGGGAAACCGCTTCGGTTCCCGCATTGCGCGGCATCGTGGAGATGGTGCAGAACGGCTGCCGGTCCACGCTCGATGCGTCGGTCAGCGTCTCGCTGTCAGGCGCGCCCTGTCCCTGGGCCTTGCTGCCGGACGCCTTTGACCGGCTGTGCCGGCTGCTGCATTACCGGATGGGGTCCGGAACGGAGATGCTGCTGATCGACACCGAGGTGAGCGCGGACCGCCTGGCGGACGAGGCGCGCGCGTTCCCGGCAGCAGAGGCGCCGCCCGCCTTGCGTGACGCCCTCTCGCGCAGCCGGCGGCAGATCGACGCCCTCGCGGCGCATCTCGAGGCCGGGCAGGCGGACCGGTTCCTGCAGCAGCTCGCCGCGTGCGCCGGGGTGCTGCGCGAGGTGGAGAGCCGCAACTGCAACCAGGCGGTGGAGCTGTACTACGCCATCGCCACGATGCTGCTGGGGCACGTGGACCGGTGGCGGCTAGCGGAGCCGTTGGCCTTCCGTATCGGTCTTGGTCCGCTCATGCGGCTTGACGACCATGCGGGCTGGCACGAGGCGGTCGATTACCTCCAGCGCCTGTCCGGGGAGATCATATCGCTGCAGCGTGACGATCAGGGAAAACGGGCCGATTTCGCCATCGAGGTGCTGCACCGGCACATCGAGACGCACCTGGCGGAGGATCTTTCGCTGGTCCGGCTGGCCGAGCTCGTCTTCCTGAATCCGTCGTATTTGTCCCGCCTGTACAAGGGCATGACGGGGCGCAACCTGTCCGAGCACATCGACCAGATGCGCCTGCAGCGGGCGAAGGAGCTCCTCGGGCGGGACGGCATCCGCATCCACGAGGTCGCCCGGCAGGTGGGATATGACTCGGCGGCCTCCTTCACGCGGTTCTTCCGCAAGGGGGCCGGGATCGCCCCGCAGGAATATCTGGAACGCATGCAGAAGGGCAGGTGCCGGCCGGCGCCGCAGTCAGCCGGATGACGGCCCGCGGCAGGGTTGCGGTGGAAGGGAAGGGAAGGAGGTACGGCATGCCGGCATCAAGGGATCACAACCAGCAACGTCGGAACGGGCGGCGCCTCATGGCGGCGCTGCTGGCGGCGTCCGCCATGCTGCTCCCCATGGGGGGATGCGGTTTCTCGCGGTGGCAGCCGGAAAACACGGAGGTGGCTTCCCCCGCCACTGCGGGGTTGGACGTGCCGGCCGCCATGGAAACGCCCGTGATGGCCAATGGTCCGCTGGGCCGGTACGATCCGGCCATCGAAATCCATTTTGTCCGGGATGTCGATGAGGACATGCGCGACAACATCCTGCCGAACTGCCCGGGGGAGACCTTCGCTTCCAACCGGTGGATCCGCGCGTTCCATGACGATCTGGGCATCGACGTCGTCTACGACTGGACGACACCGACGGGCGACGCCTACACGCAAAAGCTCAATGTCACGCTGGCATCGGGCGACCTGCCGGACGTCATCGGCGTGGATGCCGCGCAGCTCAAACAGCTTTCCGACGCGGACCTCATCGAGGATCTGACGGATGCGTGGAACACCCATGCGTCCGAAGCCCTCAAGGGGTACTACACGCTGCAGGGCCCCGGCATTCTGGGCGCATCGACGTTCGACGGGCGGCTCAAGGGCATCGTGCAGGCCGCGGACGCATTCGGCGACGGCACGTTCCTGTGGATCCGCGCGGACTGGCTCCGCAGTCTGGGGTTGAGTCCGCCGAAGACCATGGACGACGTGCTGGCGATATCGGATGCCTTCACCCGGCGTGATCCGGATGGCAACGGCAAGGACGACACCTTCGGGCTGGCCGTGGTGAAGGACCTGTACAATCCCTGCATGGGGCTGGAGGGGTTCTTCGCCGGGTATCACGCCTACCCGTACATGTGGATCGAGGATGCGTCCGGCGGGCTGGTGTACGGCAGCACGCTGCCGGAGGTGCGCCGCACGCTGCAGGTGCTTGCCGGGATGTACGCGGCAGGGCAGCTTGAGCCGGAGTTCGGCGTCCTGGAGATCGGCAACGTCGCCGAGGCGATCGAGCAGGGGCGCATCGGCATGGAGTTCGGCGCGCAGTGGAACCCGATGTATCCGCTCATCAGCAGCCACCGTGCCGATCCGAAGGCGGACTGGACCGGATATCCGCTGGTTTCGGCCGACGACGGGCAGGTGCTGTCGCCGTGCCGGTTCACCGCATCCCGCTTTTATGCGGTCCGCAAGGGATATCCGCACCCGGAGGCGCTGGTGAAGATGATGAACCTGCATGCCGAGAAGAACTGGGGCGCGGATGCGGACTTCAACCGGTATTACATGCCGCAGGAGAACGGCAGCGTCGGCGTCTGGAAGTTCTCTCCCGTCTATCCGGCGCCGCCGCTCAAGAATCTGGATGCATATCGCGAGATCGTGCGGGCACGCGCCGCCGGCACGACGGACCGGCTCACCGGGGAGGCGCAGACCATCGAACGGAACGTGAAGGCCTATCTGGGCGGCGACAGCTCGCAGTGGGGATGGGAGCGCATCTATGGCGCCGAGGGCGTGTACCGCTGGGTTGACCGGTATGTCCAGAACAACTGGCTTTTCCGCGAAAAGTTCACCGGGGCGCCCACCGGCACGATGGTCGAGCGGCGGGCCACACTCGAGAAAATGGAACGCGAGGCCTTCATCAAGATCATCATGGGTGTCGAGCCCATCGAGGCCTTCGACCGGTTCGTCGATGACTGGAACCGCCTTGGCGGCGGCCAGATCACGCGGGAGGTCAACGCGTGGTACAATGAGACCCGGTGAGATCAAGCAGGAGGTGCCCTTCATGCATGCCAATCCCATCCTGTGGGCCGATTTTCCCGATCCGGACGTCATCCGTGTCGACGACTGCTGGTACATGGTCAGCACCACCATGCACATGATGCCGGGCTGCGTCATCCTCCGTTCCTTCGACCTGATTCACTGGGAGACCTGCACGCATGTGTACGACGTGCTGGACGGGACGCCCGCCCAGCGGCTCGAGGGCGACCGCCACATCTACGGCCAGGGCATGTGGGCCGCGACGATCCGCCACCACGCTGGCCGGTTTTTCATCGTGTTCGTGGCGAACGACACGCACAGGACCTACCTGTTCACGGCGGCCGACATCCGGGGCCCATGGGAGAAGCGCCACATCGAGGGCTTCTACCACGACTGCTCGCTGCTGTTCGACGACGACGGCCGCACCTATCTTGTCCACGGCAACACCGACATCCGGCTGGTCGAGCTGGCGGACGACCTGTCCGGCCCGAAGCCCGGCGGCGTCGACCAGGTGATCATCCGCGACACGGAGCCCTTTTTCCTGGGCTATGAGGGTGCGCATTGCTACAAGATCGGCGGCCGGTACCACGTGTTCCTGATCCACATCGCCAAGGGCGGACACGCCCGGCGCACCGAGGCGTGGTTCTCCGCCGATGCCGTCACGGGGCCCTACACCGGCGGCGATATCCTCGATGACGACATGGGCTGGTGCAATTCCGGCGTGGCGCAGGGCGGCATCGTCGACACGCCCGACGGCCGCTGGTTCGGGATGCTGTTCCAGGATCACGGCGCCGCGGGCCGCATGCCCGTGCTGGTGCCGATGCGCTGGGAGAACGGCCGGCCGGTTTTCGGCATCGATGGGAAGGTGCCGACGGTCATCGACAATCCCTCGACCCGCCCCGACCACATGTACGCACCCCTTTTCGGCAGCGACGATTTCCGGTATGCGTCCGATGCACGGGGTCGCGTGCGGCTCAAGGACTTCTGGCAGTGGAACCACCAGCCGGACGACGCGTTGTGGTCGGTGGACGGCGCATCCGGCACATTGCACATCCGAACCGGGAAGATCAGCCCGAACGTGCACCATGCCGTGAACACGCTCACGCAGCGCACCTTCGGGCCGATCTGCGAAGCCCGTGTCACGGTGGACGGCAGTGCCCTGCGGATCGGCGATGTTGCAGGCCTGTGCCTGCTGATCGGCACCTATGGCCTGGTCGGTCTTGAACGCACGACAGACGGGTACCGGGTGGTCATGGAGGCCAAGTCGTCAAGGAAGTCGGACATCTTTGAAAACCATGTCGACGGACTTGCGGGGGAGCGGGTCGGCGAACCCGTCCCTTGCGGTCCCTGCGTGACGTTGCGCGCCGTCTGCGATTTCCGCGAAGGGCGCGACACCGTTTCCTTTGCGGTGCTCGAGGGAGCCGGATGGAAGCCGGTCGGCAGCGCCCACACCCTGCACTACCGGCTCGATCATTTCATGGGATGCCGGTTCGGCCTGTTCGTGCAGGCGACACGGAACACCGGCGGAACGGGTGTCTTTTCCGACTTTGCGTATGTGGGCCCGGAAGAGGTCGATGCGGTCCAACACATGTGAAATCCCCCTTCGGCGGTTCCTTTTCCGGCTCCGTCGCGACAAAAAATGACCGGTCACCGCAACATCTGGCTAAAACGTTCACGCAAACGAAAAAGTAAGATATCATACGATATGGGGAGATCGCGACGTGTCGCAACAGGAAAGGGGAACAGATCACATGAAACACATCCACGTACCCGCCCAGGGTTCACCGTTCCGCAACAACGCCACCTACTGCGTGGGCACGGGCCGCATGGGCCTGGCGCTGCAGCAGGAGTACCAGGAGCAGCTGCAGCTGGTGCAGGAAACCATCCGCTTCAAGTACATCCGCGGCCATGGCCTGTTCTGCGACGATGTCGGCATCTACCGCGAGGTCAAGGTGGGTGACGAGATGCGCACCTTCTTCAACTTCACCTACCTCGACCGCATCATGGACAACTACCTGGCCAAGGGCATCCGCCCCTTCCTCGAGCTGGGCTTCATGCCCGAGAAGCTCAAGACCGGCGACAAGACCGTGTTCTACTGGAAGGGCAATGTCACGCCGCCGTCCTCGTACGAGAAGTGGGCGGAGCTGGTGCGGACGACCCTTTCGCACCTCATCGACCGGTACGGCCGCGAAGAGGTGGTCACCTGGCCCGTCGAGGTGTGGAACGAACCGAACATTCCGTTCTGGGCAGGCACGATGGAGGAGTACTTCCATCTGTACGACGTGTCCGCACAGGCCGTCAAGGCGGTCGATCCGCGCATTGGCGTGGGCGGACCGGCCATCTGCGGCGTCGAGACGGAAAAGTGGCTGCGCGGCTTCTTCGAGCACGTCGAAAGTACCGGTGTGCCCTGCGACTTCATCACCCGCCACTGCTACACGGCCGATGAGACGACCTACAGCGGCGAGTTCATCTACCACACGCTGCACGAACCCACCCGCATGATCGACGAGCTGAAGGAAACCCGCGCCTACATGGACGAATATGCGTCCATCCGGAACCTGCCGCTGCACATCACGGAGTTCAACAGCTCGTATGTGCCGCTGTGCTCGCTCCATGACACCGATTTCCACGCGCCCTACATCGCGCGCATCCTTTCAGAGGCCGGCGAATACGCCGACTCCTATTCCTACTGGACATTCGGCGACGTCTTCGAGGAGGCGGACGTGCCCAAGGCGACCTTCCACGGCGGTTTCGGCCTTGTGGCGCTCGACGGCATCAAGAAGCCGACCTTCCACACCTTCGACTTTTTCTCGAAGGCCGGCGACGAGCTGCTGTACCGCGACGACAACCTGGTCGTGACACGCAAGGGCGACCGGCTGGTCGTGATCGCCTGGAACGGTCAGCGCGTGCGTCGCGGAGAAACCGGCGAAACCCTGTCGCTCTCGCTCTCGCTGCCCGCGTCGGCGGAACGTGCCATGCTGGTGCGCAAGGAAGTGGGCGGCGACGCCTCCAATCCGCTGCGCACCTGGTGCAACATGGGCCGGCCCCGCACCCTGAACGCCGAACAGAAGGCCATTCTGCGCGCCGCCGGTGAAGCGCGCCAGACGGACGACGCCCTGACCGCGAAGGGCGGACGGTTCGAGGTGACGATCGAGCTGCCGGCATACCGGCTGACGATGCTCGAGATCACGCCGGTCAAGGACCTGACGGACACCTACCTCGGCTTCGATCCGGACAAGTGGGGCACCGGCACCGTGATGGCGCCGTGATGTTGCCGTGATGGCGCCGTGAGTCCCGGATGCGGGAAAGGCTTTCACGCATCCACCCTCCGGCATGGATGAAAGG
>JAEXRM010000008.1 GCA_023440865.1 Bacillota bacterium | reverse complement strand
GTCCTGGACGGGAATCGTTGCCTGGGGGGCTGTTGTGGCGACGGGGATAGCCGGCGCCGCCTCCGCGGCTGTCTGTTCCTTCGCGGCGGCCAATGCCTGGGTCACCGTCTTTTCAATCACCGCGTCGAGCAGCCGTTCGGCCTCCTCGACCGAGATCACGCCGTCGCGCAGCATTTCGAGGATGGAACGTCCTGTGTCGTTCATACCGGTTTCCTCCCAACCTTGAGCCGTTCCACGGCTTCTTCCACGGAGATCTCCTTGCTCTTGAGCCGGCCGAGGACATCGAGGTCCTCCGGATCGGGAGCGGGTTCGGGCTTCACGTCGTACCCGAGGCTGCGGATGACGTTTTCAAGCTGCTTCTTGACAGTGGGGTAGGACAGGCCGAGCTCGGATTGCATGTCGCGCAGGTTGCCCTGCGTGCGGATGAACAGCTCGACAAACCGGAGCTCGTCCTTGGTCAATGCGTTGAACGGGGAGAGCTCGAATTCGCCGCGGATCGTGATGTCACAGCTGCGGCAGCCGAGCTCGCGGACATGCATGCGCCCCCCGCAGACGGGGCAGGCGCCAGGCAGTTCCTTTCGCATGATGGCCTCCTTTGGGTGAATCGGCCGGGGAAAACGTCCCCTGCCGGTGCCATGTTGGAATAATGGGATCCCTTTGTCATCATCATAGACCTGATGTTTAAAAAGTTCAAGTATATGTTTAAGAAAATGAAGATTAGAATTGAATTAGTTGAAAGCGGCATGCGGTGATGCGCCGGTTCATGGATCCGGGTGCGGATGTGGTCCGGTGATCCCGCAGCTGTGTCCGTGGTGGGGAAATCACCGTCCGTTGACGATGCGGACCTGCATCGGGTACAATGAAACGTACTGACTGACATGGCTTCTGGTTTTCCTCGGCCGCGCGGACAGCAAGATCGTCTTCGAGGTGTAGCGCAGTTGGTAGCGCGCTTGGTTTGGGACCAAGATGCCGCAGGTTCGAATCCTGTCACCTCGACCAGCAAACTCCATGTGTCAGGCTCCATGCTGTCACATGGAGTTTTCATTTCTGTTCGATCCTCTTGCACGGCTTCACTTTCACACATTTCATCATCGCGCTGCATGCGTGGGTCGAACGCCTTCCTTCAATGCTGCGTTCCTTTGTCCCTTGTCAGCGTCGGGCATGCCGCTCTTGGCATGACCTGTTGACGCGTTATGTCGAACGAAGTATGATTTGTGCAACAAAACAGACAAAACTAACGTAAGGAGAAAGCGTGATGAATGGACCAAAAGGGAAATATGCGTGGATGGTCACGGTCGGAGACAAGGGGCAGATCGTCATTCCCAAGCAGGCCCGGGTGATTTTCGGCATCAAGCCCGGAGACAATCTGATTCTGCTGGGCGATGAGGAGCGTGGCATTGCGATACCTCCCATAAGCAGCCTGGTGGATTTGGCCGGAAAGGTGTTTCAGGAAGCTCCCGAAAAAGAAGGAGATGAGGAATCATGAACAGGGCAGTACGAAAAAGAAAGGCGGTGCGTGTGTTTTTATGGGTCTTGTTGGTACTCCTTGCCGCGATGCTGCTTGCCGTTGGCATCTACATCTACACATGCACCCACTACTGGCAACCGTCCCATCGTGCGACCGCAAGGGCCGGATTTGAAGAAAAACAGGCGATGCTGCCGGATGGAAGTGTCATCAACTATGCGGAAGGTCCGGACAACGGGGAAGCGCTTCTTCTGGTCCATGGCCAGACAGGCAGCTGGGAGAGCTATACGCGCGTGCTGCCCGAGCTCAGCAAAAAATGGCATGTATATGCCGTGGACTGTTACGGCCATGGCAGCTCAACGCACGATCAGGCAAAATACTATCTCGACAGGAATGGCGACGACCTTATCTGGTTTGTTGACAATGTGATCGGCGACAGGACCGTTGTATCCGGGCACTCGTCGGGAGGATTGATTGCCGCTTATGTCGCTGCGTACGGTGGCGACAACATCAAGGGTGCGGTACTGGAAGACCCGCCTGTGTTCTCAACCGAGCCGGAGTATTTCCGCCACTCGTTTGCCTATGTCGATACGTATCAAGTGATGCACGCATACAACCAAACGGACAAGACCGAATGCTGGGAAGCGTACTACCTGCGTCACTGCTATTGGGGAAACCACTACATGGCCAATGCAATGCCTGGTCTTGCCAAATATGCGCAGCGGTTTTCTGACAATCACCCGGGCGAGGCGGTTCAGTTTTTCTTTATGCCGCAATCCATCAACCAGATTTTCCAATATGCCAATGAGTACGATTTCGCCTTTGGCGAGCATTTCTACGATTATTCATGGCACGCCGGCATCAGCCATGGGAAGATGTTGGCGGACATGCGTGTGCCGACAGTTTTCATACACGCGAAAGACCAGTATTCTTCAGAAGGCGTTCTGATGGCTGCATCTTCCGATGAACAGGCGCGTACGGCGGTGGGGCTGATCGAGACTTGCCGGCTGGTTGAGCTTGAATCCAACCATCTGGTACACTGGTACCATCCGGATGTTTTGATTGAGGCAATCAACAGCCTTTCGGCATCCGATTGAGCGGGAGCAGGCCGAGAACCACTGCCAGTTCGGAGACCTGCCGCTGGCCATCCGCACGATGACCGGGTGGATCGAATCGAGGTCCATGGATTCATGACATCATGTGCGTGTGAAATGCATGCATGGCGCTGGTGAAGCGTCTGTTCTGCCGGTAGCCGATCACATCGGCCCGCTGCGCGTACGATTCCTTGATATCGAGCAGCATGGTGTTCCGGTCGAAGAGGTTGCCCCATGAGTTTTCTGGAATGATTGCGATCCCCATGCCCATCTCCACGTATTGCCGCACATAGTACGGATCGTCACAGGTGATGCTGACGACGGGGTTGATTCCGGCAAGCGCGAAGAAGGTCAGGGTGTCTTTCATCAGCAGCGTTTTATCCGACATGCAGACGAATTTCTCGTGCGCCAGAGCCGCCAGTGAAACCGGCATGCACGCGTCGTGCAAGGGGTGATCGGCGCCAACGGCGACTTTGTACTTTTCCTCCAGAAGCACCTCGCACTGAAAATCACGCGGCAAATGATTCTTTCCCGTGATGCAGAAGTCGAAATCCTTTGGGTTGTCATGAGGGCTGTGGCTGATGGAGAAGGTGACATTCGGGCAGGTGCTTCTGAAGGAGGCGATCTTTTCCGTGACCAGTCGCCTGTTGCAGAGCACCAGCAGCCGAATTTCTCCATTGACGGTGTCACTGTCCCTGATTGCCTTCACCGCGCCCTCGATGGAATCGAGCGCGGTTTCGATGGCGGCCAGGAAAAGCCTGCCGTGATCATTCAGATACAGCCTGTTGCCTTTTCTGTCAAACAGGCTTGCCCCGATCTCCCTTTCGAGCCGGGAAATCGTCTTCGACATCGCCGATTGGGGAATCCCATTGGCGCATGCGGCCTTGGATATGTTCTCCAGAACAGCGGCGGTTTTGAAGTACTTGAGTTGCAAGAGCTCCATGTTGTACCTCGTTCGCGGAATGATGCCTCAAGCATATACTGAAATGTATGGTCATTATATAACATCATATGTTTTACAGAATAGTATGCCGCAGATAGAATAGCCCCAGGAGGTGGGGAAATGGCGGATCTGCTGGAGGTTTTCATGGTTGTCAGCTTTGGCTTCTCCTGGCCCATATCGATCGCGAAGTCGTACAGGGCGGGAACGGCGAAAGGCAAGAGTCTGGTTTTCCTTGTCATGATCATGTTCGGATACACATGCGGTATCCTTTCCAAGGTTCTCGGCGGCAAGACCAATTACGTGGTCGTATTCTACCTGATCAACCTGTTCATGGTGGGGATCGACCTGTTGCTTTATATGCGCAATGCAAGGCGTGACGCGCTGGAGACCGCCCGCATCGGGGACGCGTCATGACAAGTCGGGGCGTGGATATATCGGTTCTTGCGGACCACCGGATGGGAAAGGATCTGCTCGACAGGCACTTTGAGTCCTGTATCTACAGGCAGGAGGCTGGCAGGGCACTCAAGCTGCTGGTGAAGAAACCGCCGGGCTGGAACCCCTCCGACAGGAGAACTGCCATTTTATGGATCCACGGCGGCAGCTGGATCGGCGGAGAGCCGGAGTACTTCCTCCCGCACTGCAATTATTTCGCCATGAGGGGCATGGTTGCATGCAGCGTGGAATACCGCCTGCTGGAGTCGAAGGGGGGCGGCCGGGGAAGCACCCTCATCGACTGTCTGCAGGACTGCAGGGCGGCTGTCCGTTATGTCCGGGAGCAGGCGGACGCATGGGGGATTGATCCTGACAAGATCGTCGTTGCGGGTGATTCGGCGGGCGGGCACCTGGCCGCCTGCCTTGCGACGGCGGTCGGATTTGACATTGCCCGGGAGGATGCAGTACGATCTGGTCAACCTAATGCGGTTGTCATTTGCAACGGCATTGTCGACATGACAGGGAAATGGAGGGAGTTTGTTCCCTCCGGCCAGGTGGCGACGCATGTGCAGAAGGACGACGCGGTTGAGGGGTGGATGCGGCACCGGGGCTTGTGCAGGCGGCTGTCGCCGCTGTTCAACATTGACAAGGGACAACCCCCGATGCTGATCATGCATGGACTGGAAGACAAGGTGGCGGATCCGGAGCAATCTGTCCGCTTGTTCGAGCAGTACGCCAATGCGGGGAATCGGGCGGATTTGATCCTGTACCCCTCGTACGACCACGCATTCATACTGTTCGGCTACCAGGAAAAGACGGAGAACGTTCTGGGCGTGTTGGGGGATATGGATGCATGGCTGTGCCGGATGCGGTTCGGCGATGATGTGCAGCGGGTGGGGCATGAAGCATTTTGGCAGGAATAAGGAAAAAGGCTTCTTTCTGAAAATATACGTCAATATCGTGCTGTTGTCCCTCGGCCTTCTGATCACGCTGTCAGGCTTTTTTTATGCTGCCTTCAGGAGTCACAGCCTCAACCAGCTCTTCGACTTCAATACGGCGCTGCTGGAAGAGACGAGCGAGCATGTCGAGCAGATCAACCTCAACACGACCTTCTATGTGAAATCCGTTTTTCAGCATCTTTCCGCCCAGCGGCTGATGTACACGAGAAGCGGCGAGCTCAATGAGCTGATCAGGGACATCAAGGCGATCGAGCGGGTCCTTGCGTCCAATCCGTATGTGCACTCCATCTGCATATACAACCCGGAGATCGACACCTACTATCTCTTCGGCGAGAAGGACACGCTGATCCGAAAGGGCGTACCGCATGACGAGGGAGTCGTCGCGCTGCTCAAAGATGGCGATGCGGCGGCAAACCACCCGATACCGAGATTGATGCCTGACTCGGAAAGCAGGCCGGATGCGCTTGTTCCCGTCTACTCCTACCTGCTCAAGGGGGAACGGGAATCGGAAACCCGGTTGCCATATGGTGTCGTCGTCAACATCGATACCAGAATCCTGTTCCGTGAGCCGCAAATCTCGGGTAACCGGGTCTTTGTGCCAGGGAACACATACAGCGTGGACATGGCGGGGATGGTCAGCGGCAGCCAGGACACGCTGGATTTTCTCGAGCCGGTCGGCGACAGGGAGTACGTCAGAAAAGCCCTGGATGCCAGGACGCGGTCCGGGTATTTCATCGCCGACGCGCAGGGTTCGAAAAAGCTGGTCACGTATGTCCGGTCTGCCGCACTGAAATGGACATTCATCAATGAGACCTCCTATGAGAACGTCACCGTCGTGCTGCAGCACATCATCATGATCTCGATCGGCCTGTTTGGCTTGATTCTTGTCGGCGCCGCCATCGCCGCCTACTTTCTATCCAACGCCCTGTATGCACCCGTTCACCGGCTCAAGAGCGTCCTGCAGAAGCATGAGTTCTCGGACAACAGCGACTACAGACACATCCGCGAGTTCAAAAGCATTGCCGACAGCTATGAGACCGTGTATCGGGAACGGGATGGACTGGAGAGCTACAGGAGAACAAGCAGGCAGCACGAGAAAAACCGAATCCTGTACAATCTCCTGCGGAATGGTGATTTCGGGAATACGCAGGCACATGAACTTTTTGGCGCGCACGGGATCGCTCTTGATCCCGGCAAGCCCGCGATTCTCTTCATCCTGAAGATCGACCGGTATGAGCGTGAGTACCTCGAACGGTACAACCAGGAGGATCGGGAACTCTACAAGTTCGCATTGAACAACATGACAAGGGAAATCGTCGCAAGCCGGTTTCCGCTATGCGAGGCGGTGGATTCTGGGGAGGACTGCACCACGACCATCATTTCCCTTGAGCGGGCGTGTGCGGATGACGCATCCCTGGTTGCGCACCTGGAATCTTGCATCCGGTCCGTCCAGCATGAGTATTCGAAATTCGCGGGGATCGGACTTTCGGCATTCATCAGCGACATGGCCGAGAACCTTTATGCGATCGGCGAGGCCTATCATGAGACGCTGGCGCTGTCCAGGCAGAGGCTGGTCCATGGACATGGCTGCATCTTGGCGATGGAAGGAAGAGAGGACCAGGATGCCGCTACCGATGTGTATAAGGGCGAGTCGATCGAGGCGATGCTCGACGCGATCAAGTCAGGCAGTTGCGAAAAGGCGGAAGCCGCCTGCCGGCACATCGTTCAGAGCGTGCGAGCCACGAACTACCGCACCGTGGTTTATACAGTCCTCTACTTGAACTCCCTGATCATGAACACGCTCGTCATGATGGAAAAGAACATGGGGGTTGAGTTTGGAATTGATTTTGTCGCGGTGAACGAGCAGCTGGTCCGGTGCGAGACGATCGAGGAGATCGATCGCGAGTTCCACCAGGTGTTCATGGATATCGGGCATGAGCTCGATGGGTTGAGGAGCGACAAGAACAGCCGGTCCATCCGGCAGATCAATGACTACATCGAAGCCAGCTACATGTTCGACACCTTGTCCAGCGCGGACATCGCCGAGAAGTTCGGATTGGCGCAGAGCTATGTCAACCGCATCTACAGAAGGCACGCCGGCATGTCCATCACGAACCGCATCAAGCAGGTTCGGCTGGAAAAAGCCGCCTTGTTGCTGCGGGAAACGGATGACGCGATCGAAAAAATTCTCGAGAGCGTCGGCTGGGCGACAAAGGAATATTTCTACAGCACCTTCAAGAAGACATATGGTGTGACGCCGGGAGATTACCGGCACGGTGCCGGCCTTCGTTGAACCGGGCGGGTCGGCGGCCGGGGGAAGGTTCTTGCAACACCTTTTCATAATGGCGTTTTCAAGAAAAGCGTCAATGTGCAATTGTCCATGATCCACAGCCTTCTTATGATATGGACAGGTACCGGAGCGCGTACCTGTCATGATGAGGGGGCTGCATATGAAAATGGGCGTTTTTCCGACCGCTGGTTTCTGGAGACGGGTGGAGTGTCTGGTTCTGACAGCTGCGCTGCTTGCAGCCGTTCTGGTCCCTCAGGGCCCGCTGCCCGTCCATGCGCAGGACAACACATACTATGTTTCCGCCTCATCGGGCGACGACCAAAACGGCGACGGATCGTTCGCAAATCCATGGAAGACGATACAACGTGCCGGGCTTGTTCTGCAGCCGGGCGATACATGTGAAATCCGGGGCGGCACATACCGGGAAACGGTGACTCCCGCCAACTCGGGAACCGATACGCAAAAAATCACATACCGCGCCTATGGCAATGAGGATGTGGTGATCACGGGAACGGATCTTGTGACAGGCTGGACGCTGGAAGAGGGCAGCATCTATCAGGCCCCCGTCCCGTGGACGCTCAGTCTTGGGAATCAGGTCTTCGCCAATGACCAGGTGATGGACCTCGCCCGCTGGCCCAACAATACGGGCACCTTGATGGAACCGACCTTTGCCCGTGTCGAGGTGGGAACGCATACGACGCTCAAGGACAGCCAGCTTCCCGGATATGCGGGACAACTGCTGGCAGGTGCCCGCATCTGGTATGCCGGTGGTCCCGAAT
Source organism: Bacillota bacterium (assembly GCA_023440865.1). Taxonomy (GTDB): domain Bacteria; phylum Bacillota; class Clostridia; order DSM-8532; family DSM-8532; genus JAEWSN01. The sequence goes on along the minus strand of JAEXRM010000008.1, from coordinate 19,261 downwards.
GGGTCGGCTTTCAAGGAACGGTCAGCAGCTTCGATGAGGCATCCAAAACCTTGACGATCATGCCTTCGGCGGCGGATTCGTCGGAATACAATCTCAAACAGGGCAATCCCTATTACATTCAGGGCAACAGGTGCCTGCTAGACGCCGAAAGGGAATGGTGGTACGACCAGGCGCAGCAGCGCATGCATCTATATGCGCCGGGCGGCGTGGATCCGAATACGATGGCGATTGAGGTCAAGCGCCGCTTCTATTCCTTCGACCTGGCAGGCAAAAGCAATATCGTGCTGGATGGTCTCGACACGCATGCGTCCATTGTGAACACGACGGACAGCACCAGTCGTGTCACGCTGCGGAACATGAAGATGTCGTATGTCGCACACAGCCTGTTTACGGGAGGGTATGCCGAGGGTGTGCACAAGGGGATGAGCCTGAACGGTTCGTTCAATGAGATGAACAGCTGTGAGGTCGCATATAGTGCCTCGCCGCTGCTGAACGTAACCGGAAGCGACAACCGCGTCATCAACTGCCATCTGCATGACGGCAACTACGCGGCCACCTGGCACGGCTCCCTCAATCTCTCCGGAGACCGCCACCTGATCAGCCACAACACGATCAACAGGACGGCAAAGGGCATTGTTCCCTCCTGCAGGGACAGCATCATCGAGCACAACGACATTTATGATTTTGCGCGGATCATCAGCGATCTGGGCGGCATCTACATTGCCGACCATGACGGACAGGGAACCGAAATCCGGTACAACAAGGTACATGACGCCCAAGGAAACTACATATCCGGCATATACCTTGATGCCTTCACCTCGAATTTTCTGGTGCATCACAATGTCATATGGGACATGGGCGGCGGATCCGGCATCAACGTCAACAACCCCGACAACTACCACCTGGTGTTCAACAACACATGCGGCACGGGCACCGGGAATATCAGCACGTACGGACTCGCGTATGACAATGACCTGTATGGAACCCGCATCTACAACAACATCCTGGCAGGCGAGCTGGAATCGAACATGAGCAAGGCGGACCTTGTGACGAATCTGGAGCATGCCGGCGCGGATGTGTTCGCCGACGCTTCCCTGCAGGACTTCTCCTTGCATGCCGACTCCATCGCCATCGACATGGGCACGGTCATTCCCGGCATCACGGATGGGCATGCGGGTGCCGCGCCGGATATCGGTGCGTACGAGTATGGCGTCACCCCCTTTTCAGCCGGACATGACTTCGCATCCCCGCCACAACCTGTATTCCAGCATCGGGAGACCGCGTATGCGAACCGGGTGCGAAACGGCGGGTTTGAGATTGATGGTACATATGGCTGGGTGACAAGCAGAAACACCGAGGTGACCGAGGACAATCCCTGGACCTGGAGTACGTCGCTGGACATCAGAAACCAGCATCATGGCATCAAGCTGGCCGGGAACGGCCTGGCCGAGCAGACGATCACGGGCCTGACGCCCAATACGGCCTATGACTTCAATGTGTGGATGAAGGCGAGGGACAGCGCCAATCCTGCCACAGCAGGCGTCAAGGCATATGGCGGGCAGGATATGACTGCAACTGTCAGCAGCACGCAATGGACAAGCCGCACCATCCGTTTCATGACGGGGGCTTCAAACACGTCGGCGACCGTGTATGTTATGAACCCGTATGTGATCGATGACAACGCCATTGTCGAAACGGAGGTCACGCCGCTGGCGACCGTGTCCGTCACAGGCGCGGGGATATACGCGATTGACGTGACGGAAGATGTTCAATCCGTCGTGTCCGGCGACTTGACCGCAAGTTACCTGTTCAGCGATGCCAGCACGCTGATGCGCATCCGGAGCAGCAACCATGCCGGCAAGGCACAGATGAGAATTGAGACGGACCAGGGGGAAGTCCGCACGGTGCAGGTCGCGGAGGACACCTTTGTCGACAGTGCGTATCCCGATGTGAATTTTGATGACACGCAGACATACAACGGCACTTGGTTCAGTGGCGATTCCCTTCAGCTCAACAGCGATCCCAACGCGGTGCCGGCGGGTACCCGCGAGGCATACATGAAGTTTGACCTGTCGGCACTCGGCCTGCAGGGCAATATCACGAGCGCCGTACTCAACGTCACGGTCAGCTATGTATGGTTGTCGGGCACCTGCAAGGTGAGTGCCATCAGCCATGACAGCTGGCAGGAGGACTCGCTGACATGGAGCGGCAGACCCGTTCCGGCAGGCAGCCTGACGGAGGTGGATGCGATCGGTTCCAGCGTCATCACCGGGGCGGGCCTATACGCCATTGATGTGACGGACAACGTGAGAACCGCCTATGCAACGGATCGGGTTGCCAGCTATCTGCTCAATGGCGCGAGCACGCTGATGCACGTCGCGAACAGCAGCCATGCGGGCAGGGCGCGGATTGAGATCGTGACCGACCGGAACACGACCTATACTGTCAATGTGACGGAGGACACCTATGTCAATGATGCCTATCCTGGCACCAACTTCAACACAAACCAGTCCCAGGTGCTGGAGCTGAATCAGTCGCCCACGACGCGGCCACCCGGTATCCGGGAGGGCTACATGAAGTTCGACCTGGGAGCCCTCACGCTGGACGGGGCCATCGTCAGCGCCGTGCTGAGGTATCGGGTCACATATGTATGGCAGACTGGCACATTGACGTGCAATGCCATCTCGAATGACCTGTGGCGGGAGGATACGCTGACCTGGAACAGGCGGCCCATGCCGCCTGTGGATCCCGCGCCTCCGGTGCTGGCCGACGATGCGGGTCTCACCCTCGCATTGGGGCAGCATCAGGCAATCGACATGCTCAAGTCGACGATCCTGAAGGCATTGTCCGCCAGGCAGGCAGCCCCTGCGTCCATGCCCGCGGTCGTGTCGGGTGCGTTTGCCAGTGAGATTGAAGTCGCAAGACTGGTGGCGGCAGATCCCGACGCCACCCTGGCCGAGGTCGATGCGGCCGCGGCATCGCTGGCATTGGCCGAAGGTTGCTTCAAGGCCAGGAGCACGCTTGCCGGAGAGATCGAAACGGCGAATGGGCTCTTTGCCGACGCGGCTGTCGGAACGGATCATTTCCAGTATCCGGCGGCGGCGAAGACCTTGTACGGGAGCGTGATCGCCCAGGCGCAGGCGGTGCTGGAGCTGCCTGGCGCGACGCAGGCGCAAGTGGAGGCGATGACGACGGAACTGCTGTCCGCCGGGATGGGTTTCAGGGGCGCCATCATTCTGCCGGATATCGATCACATGACAAGGGTTCCTGTCAAAGGCATGCTCGGCAATATCGGCGGATTCACACCGATGGTCGTCAGGAACGGCGATGATACCGACTTTACGGAGACCATCACCCGGTACACGGCGCAAACCTTTGACAATGAGCTGGTCGCGTTCGACATGACATACCAGGGAGACTTCGCGTGGCCCGGTTTCCTGCTGCGGTCACAGGTCACACAAGGTTACCCGTGGAGCAGCGATTCGGATTACTTCATCATATTCAACGGGACCAACTGGGAAGCGCAAAAATGGATCGACGGAAAGCAGGCCATGTATCACACGTTTCCCAACACGCTCCTGACACAGCAGCAGGTCAGCTACCGGGTGGTTGTCGGCGCCGTCCGGTATGAGGTGGGGGGCCGTTCGTGCATTCGGCTCCTATGCTACGTGGACGGGGAAAAGGCATTTGATTTTCTGGACACGGAGAACCCGCTCCTCGATCCGGGGTACTTTGCGGTGTGCGCCACAGGTGCGGGAGACCTGATGAGGCTGCGCGCCGAAAACACCTGTCCGGTTCTTGCGGGTATCGGCGACAGGGAGATCGATGAAGGGGAGCGGCTGCAGTTTCATGTAACCGGTGTTGATCCGGAAGGGGACGATGTCCTCCTGTCCGCGTCGAACCTGCCTGATGGAGCTGTTTTCATCCCGGAAACGGGCATGTTTTCCTGGATGCCGGACCACACCCAGTCCGGTGCATATCAGGTGTCCTTTTCCGCTGGTGATGCGTCGCTTGTCGACACCGAAACCATCACGGTCACGGTGCATGACTGCCGGGAGCTGGATCCGCTGGGGACGCTCGTCGTGACGGGCGCCGGTGTTTGCTCATTTGATGTGACGGATGACATTGCAGCCGCGTATGAAGGAGACAGGACCGCAAGCTACCTGTTGAACCGCGCCAGCACGCTGATCAGGATCGCGGGCAGCAACTCGGCTGACAAGGCCGTTCTGGAAATCGTCACGGAACAGGGGACGGCATACGCGGTTGATGTTTCGGAGGATACGTTTGTCCATAGCGCATACCCGAACACGAACTTCGATGATGCCAAGTCTGTGAATGGCGAATGGTACAACGGGAACATTTCGTTGAAGTATGATCCGGTTTCCTCACCACAAGACATCCGGGAAGGCTATCTCAAGTTTGATCTGCATGAGGTCCAGCTGGATGGGAACATCGCAAGCGCCGTGTTGCACATGAAAATCACCTATGTATGGCAGGGAGGGTATTTCACGGTCAATGCCATCACCGAGGACGGATGGCAAGAGGATGAGCTTGTTTGGGACAACAAGCCGGACCTGGCGTATCGGGACGCAGCCGCGGCGCCATTGGGGACGTGCCTCGTTGCCGGAACAGGCACCGCCTCGCTGGATGTGACGGGTGACATCCAATCCGCATATCGGGATGATGGTGTGGCAAGCTACCTGTTCAGCGATGCCAGCACCCTGATGAAGATCGCGAGCACGAATAGTGCGAACAGGGCACTTGTCGAAATCACGACGGACCAGGGAACCATGTATTCGGTATATGCCACGGAAGATGCATATGCATACAACGCGTACCCGGACACGAACTTCGACGACAGCAGGACCCTTGCCGGCACCTGGTACGGAGGCGCCTATCTGCAAGTAAAGCATGATCCTGTCGCATCCCCTTCGGATATCATGCAGGGCTATGTGAAGTTCGACCTGGGGACACTTGCGCTGGACGGCGACATCGTCAGTGCCGTGTTGAAGGTGCATGTCGTCTATGTATGGCAGGGGGGACATTTCACCGTCCGCCATGTTGCGAATGACGCATGGGGGGAGGACACCCTCACCTGGAATAACCGGCCTGCTCCCTGACGGACAGAGGGGATGGTTTTCCTCATGCACGCACAACCGGAAGGGAACTGTGATTCCGTTGCATGAAAAGCTTGCAAGACAGCATTGGCAGGCATTTCGGATCATGTGCGTTTTTGATAACGCCATTTCGCAACGCGCATCTTATCAAATGGCGGCTTTTTGGAATGGAAAACCTGTCCCGCCATGTCTAGGATGATGGCATGCAGACGCTGTATGCACGGACATACGAGGGGGAACGACACCATGATCTGGGAAAGGGCACATGCCGCGATCAGGAGAGGCAAGTCCGCATCCATGGAAGCACATGCCGCGCGTGGCATCAAGCGGAAGACGGCAGGCATGAACAATCTCATGCTGATATGCCTGGCCTTGCCCATGTTTCTGAGCAAACTGATCTTCCACTACATCCCCATGACCGGCATCGTGTTGGCCTTCAAGGATTTTCACTATGCCAAGGGGATATTCGGGAGCCCCTGGGTCGGCTTGGACAACTTCGCGTTCTTCTTCCAGTCGCCCGATGCCTGGAGAACCGCCAGAAACACGCTGGGATACAACATCTCGTTCATCCTTCTTGGGACAGTCAGCGCGCTGTTGTTTGCCCTGCTGCTGTATGAGGTCGGCAGCAAGGCCGTCGTGAAGTATGCGCAAACCTCGATGCTGCTCCCCCACTTCATGTCATGGGTCATCGTGGCGTTCATCGCCTATGGATTCCTGAGCTACAAGTCGGGGATCCTCAATGGCCTGCTCGCCTCCTTCGGATTGGATAAGGTGAACTGGTACACCAGCAAGACCGCCTGGATCTTCATCTTTCCGATCGCGAACACCTGGAAGTATCTCGGCATGAGTTCCATCATCTACTATGCCTGCCTGATGGGCGTGGACCCTGCCTATTACGAGGCGGCAAAGGTGGAGGGGGCGAACCGGCTCCAGATTGCGACCCGGATCACGCTTCCCTTCCTGTATCCGCTGGTCATCATGCTCGGCATCCTGGATGTCGGAAAGATCTTCAATGCCGACTTCGGGCTATTCTACCAGCTTCCCAAGGACTCCACCATCATCTACGAAACGACGGATGTGATTGAGACCTACATTTTCAGGGCGCTGAAGGAACAGGGCAACATGGGGATGGCCACGGCAGTCGACTTGTACAAGTCGCTCATCAGCTTTGCTCTCGTCATCGGCACCAATCAGCTCGTCAAGAAATTCAGTCCGGAGAACACCTTGTTCTGATGGGGGGCTTCATGAAATCCGCAAAAAAGATGCCTGCGTTCGATCTCGCGCTGCGTGTTTTCTTCATCCTGTTTTCGCTCGTGTTCATCATTCCGCTGCTGGTCATCATCAATGCGTCGTTGATGACCACCGCGGGGATCAACACCTACGGGTTCACCATCCTGCCGCGCATGATTGATTTCGGGGCATATGCCTATGTTTTCAAGAATCCGGAAACCATCCTGAACGCATACGGGGTGTCGATTCTGACTTCGGCCATCAGTCTGGTCCTGTACCTGTTCATGGCCGCCGCCGCCGCGTATACGCTGGCTTGCAGGAAATGCGCCTTCCGAAATGCCTATGCGTTTTTCCTGTTCTTCTCCATGCTGTTCCAGGGCGGCATGGCGCCGACGTACATCTGGTTTACACGGTACCTGCACTTGAAGGATACCCTGTGGGCTTTGATTTTCCCCTTGCTGGGCAATGTCTGGTACATCTTCATCATCCGGACGTTTTTCCAGCAGCTGCCCGATTCCATCTCGGAGTCGGCGACGATCGACGGAGCCAATGAGTTCGACATCTTCTTCAAAATCGTGCTGCCCCTGTCAAAGCCCGTCATGGCGACCATCGGCGTGATGAGCCTGTTGTTCTTCTGGAGCTCGTGGATGCCGGCGCTCCTGTACGTGGACGACAAGCGGCTCGTTCCGCTGCAGTACCTGCTGCAGATCATGCTCAGGAACATGCAGCAGCTGCTGCAGGATATGGACAAGATGCCGATGGGATACACCCGGACCGACATTCCGGAAGAACCTGTGAGAATGGCGATGGCCATTGTTGCCGCCGGACCGATGCTGGTCGTGTTCCCCTTCTTTCAGAAGTACTTTGTCAAAGGCATGACGGTCGGAGCCGTCAAGGGATGATCCGTTTCCGTGAATGGACCAGTCAATGCTGTCTTCAACGGCGTGATGCCGTAAAATAAGTGAAGAGTTGAGGGAGGAAGCAGGATGAAAAACACAAAGAAGGTCCTTGCCATGCTGCTGTCGGTGTTGCTGCTGATCGGGGTGTTTTCCGGATGCGGTGCCACAGCTGGGGAGAAGGCGGTCGAAGGCACGGCTGCGGCGGCGGAAGGTACGCCAAAGGCGGAGGCTTCGGCCACGGCGACCCCGCAGCAGGCGGAAGCGACGCCCGAGCCGGTCACCGTCAAGTGGTACATTCGCAACGCCGAGCCGAAGAATTTCGGCCAGGTCATGGGGAAGATCAATGAGACCCTGAAGGAAAAGCAGAATGTGACCCTGGAGATGGTCTGTGTCGAACCTGCCCAGTGGAAGGACAAGATGCCGCTGATGCTTTCCGCGGGAGAAAAGTTCGACCTGACCTGGGCAGGCAGCTGGGGCGGCTTCCCGTTCTCGACCGCCGTGGAGAAGGGCGCCTATGTCGACATCACGGACATGGTGGCCGAGAATCTCGTGGAATCCGTCAAGATCATTCCCCAGCCCATCTGGGACGGCATCAAGGTGAAGGGCAGGCTGTATTCGATGCCGAACTACCAGATCACCTATTCCCAGGAAGGCATCATGGCCAAGAAGGAACTGCTGGACAAGTACAAGATCGACCCGGAATCGCTCAAGACGCTTGATGGGCTGGGCGTGGCGCTGCAAACCATCAAGGACGGCGAGCCGGACATTTACCCGCTGCTCAATGGTCAGGTGCTTGGCTTGTACCAGGTCGACGGACAAAGGGAGAAGGGGATTTATTCCTTTTCGAATTCCGGCATCGAGGTTTTTCTCGACACCCACACGATGAAGGCGATTCCGGATGATTTCGCTCAACAGAAAATCGCCAGGGATTTCAATGTGAAGGGCTTCTTCTCCCCGGATGCCATGACGGTCAAGGACGCCACCGCGGAGTTCAAGACGGGGAAGTACTTTTGCAACTATACGCGCTACAAGCCGGGCGCATCTGCGGAGCTGACGGCCGCGAACGGGTTTGACATCGTTGCCGTGCCGATCACAAAGCCCATTCTGGGCAACTCGCTGGCAACCATGACCGCCGTATCCAGCACCTCCGAGCACCCGGAACGGGCGCTGCGGATGTGGGACCTGTTCAATCAGGATGCGGCGCTGTACAACACGTTGATTTACGGTCTGGAGGGACAGGATTACAAGAAGACGGGAGACAACCGGATCGAGCTGATCCCCGATGCGTACCTGATGCCCGGCTGGATGATGGCCAACCAGTTTAACGCGTACCTGCTGCCGGGACAGCCGGACGATGTGTGGGCGGAGACGATGAGGATGAATGTCGAAGCGCAGCTCAACCCCCTGAACGGCTTCTCGATGGACACATCCATGATCAAGTCCGAGGTGGCCAACCTGATGGCTGTGATGGATGAGTTCCGGCCCATCTGGTTGACCGGCATCATGGACAGCGGCGAGTTTGCCCTCAAGTACGAGGAGAAGCGCAAGCAGGCGGGCTATGAGACCTTTGTGTCGGAGCTCGAGAAGCAGCTGGCTGCATGGGCGACCGCGGAAGGCAAGTGAACCCTGAGGCGTGAAAGCCTGATTCAACGCCAATTCGGCGAAGCACAAGACATGGAAAGCCGAATCATGTTCCTCAAGACAGGCACTTGGCGACAAGTGCCTGTCTTGAGGTCTGCCTCCCGGGGGCATCCGCTTCCGGCCGGTGATTTGCTCCCGCTTATGCGCGTGGGCATTGGGAGGGTTGCGTTATGGTATTCAGCAAGGGTTCCGTCGTGTGCTGCCTGGGATCGAGCACCACACAGCACGGGTATTGGGTTCATGATGTGCAGGCCTATTTTGCGCAAAGCAGACCCGGAGACAGGGTGACCTTCTTCAACTGCGGCGTGGGCGGCGATACGGCGCAGCTGGCGCGATACCGGCTGGAGGAGGATGTGTACTGCTATCACCCGACCCATGTCTTCATCATGTTTGGCATGAACGATATCAGAAGGGAGCTGTACGATCCCGCATTGGAACGCACCGCTGCGCTCCTCGGAGAACGCGACCGAGCCATTGCCGCGTATGAGGAGAGCCTGTGGCATCTGGTCCGGGATGTGCAAAAAAGAAACATCCAGGCGATGATCGGCGTGCCGGCGCCATACGACACGGTCCAGCCGAGTCCGTGCGTCAACTTCCATGAGTGTGCCGACGCCATCGCAATTTGTGCGGACATTGCCAGACGGGTCGCGCGGGCGAGTCAAAGCGTGTGTGTTGACATCGGTGGGGAAATGGCGGCATTGAAGCTGGCATGGGACAGGCAGGGAGAGTGGCTCTACACCCCTGACAGGGTACACCCGACAAGAGTGGGATACGGCGTGATGGCGAGGATCTTCCTCAGACATGTGGTGCCGGAGGAGATTGAGCTGCCGTCGGGGCTTGATGCGTGGCACCGGCAGGCACCCGTGCTGCAGGAAAGAATCTTTGCCATGGAGGAGAGACTCCGGGACATCGCCTACATCGACTGGGGGCGGTTCCATCCGATGCATGGGGAATGCCTGGGGAAGGAAGACAAGATACAACGGATGCTTGCGCTGTATGCGGAACCTGACTGTCCCGCCTGGCTCAGACGGTCCGTGGAGAACCACTTCAAGTATGCCGACAGAAAGGACCAGCTGCGGCAGGACATCATCCTGGCCAAGCATTGCATGTAGCGCGGCTTTGGCTGACAAGCAGACGGTCTTGCCGTATGGGCACGGGCGGTTTTCGCCGGGGAGAACGGAATGGATGCGATTGACAGGGATCGGACGGATTCCTATTATCATTTTCTGGATGAGGCAAGAGAGATTGGCATCACAAGGCATGACACACCAACACCCTGGATCAATTACCTGTCCAACGGAACGTTCCATGCGATGCTTTCACAGGCCGGCGGCGGGCTGGCTTTCCACCGGTCCCCCCAAATCTGGCGCATCACCCGGTACCGGTTTTTTCATTTGCCGACGGATCGTTCCGGGCCCTATGTCTACCTGCAGGATCATCAGGACGGCACATGCTGGTGCCCCACGTATGAACCGTCCAAAGCAAGGCCGGATGAATGGAAAGCGTCACATGGCCTGGGATATACGAGATTCGAGGCGGTGCGGCGGGGAATTGGCGCGCAGCTGACCTACTTCGTCGGCGCACGGGAGAACGCGCTCATCTGGCACCTTCGTCTGAAAAACAACACGGACCAGATCAGGCGGATCAGCGCATATGCCTATGTCGAGTTCGGCATGATGGAGTTCATGCGCGAATTGCAATGGTTCTGCTACAACAAGCATCAGCTTTCCGTCGACTATATGAAGGCGGCCGGCACGCTCTTGTACAGATATGGCGTGGAGACACAGCCCAAACCGGAGGAAACGCCGCTGGTCTACCTCGCGGCCGACAGGATGCCCAGCGCGTATGATGGGGACCGGGATGAGTTCATCGGAACCTATCGTTCGGAGGAAAACCCGTATGCCATCGAGCATGGCGGCTGCACCGGCTCCACGCTCAAGGGAGGGGATCCCTGCGGGGCGCTGCAGTTCGATCTGGAACTGCAGCCTGGCCAGGAGGAGGTGCTGAACATCTTTCTCGGCACCGGCATGACGGAAGAGGCGATTGTCGCTTCGGTCGCCAACCTGCGGCGCGACGGAATCGTCGAACAGTCCCTCGAAGCCCTGAAGCAGTCTTGGACGGCATATCTGGGGAAGTTTTCCGGAACGCTGCCCGACAAGGATGCGGAACGAATGGTGAACATCTGGAACCCGTATCAGGCCCAGCGGAACTTCCAGTTCTCAAGAAACATCTCGTGCTATGCGACCGGGACCTTCCGGGGAGTGGGATACCGGGACACCGCGCAGGACATCCTCGCCCAGATTCCGTTCGACGTCGCGGCATCGAGGGAGAAAATCGCCCTGCTGCTGGGAGAACAGTACCGGGATGGGCATGCGAACCATTACTTTTTTCCGGACGAGGGGTGGCCGCCGGTCACCACGATCCATTCCGACGACCATTTATGGCCGGTCCTTGCAGTTCACCAGCTGGTGATGGAGGAAGGCGATGCGGGCTTTCTTCATGAACGGATCCGCTACCACGACGGCGGCGAGGGCACCGTCTACGACCATTTGTGCAATGCCATTGCCTATACCGAATCCCATCTGGGGCCCAACGGTTTTCCGCTCATGCTCCGTTCGGATTGGAATGACATGCTGTTCAAGGTCTGCCGCGAGGGCAAGGGTGAAAGCATATGGGCCGCCATGCAGTATGGCGTCATGCTCGTCAGGATGGCCGAGCTTGCCCGGCTCGCAGGCAGGGAGGAGGATGCGGCATCCTTTGAGGACCGGTATGAGCGGCAAAAAAGGCTGGTGAATGATCTCGGATGGGATGGGCGCTGGTACAGAAGGGCCGTGATGGACAACGGACGGTTCCTCGGAACGGCAGAACATGATCAGGCCCAGATCTGGCTCAACGCCCAGACCTGGGCGGTCATGTCTGGCATGGCGGAGGGGGACCGGGGCATTGTGGCGATGGACTCTGTCCGCGACATGCTGGACACCGATCTCGGTATCAAGAAGCTCCATCCGGCCATGACGGACTTCCCCGATCCGCGGGATCCGCTGACCAACTATCATCCGGGGATGGGGGAGAACGGATCGGTGTTCTGTCATGCGAACACCTGGGCGATCCTGGCGGAATGCCTGCTTGGCAGGGGCGATCAGGCCTACAAGTACTACCGGCAGCTGTTGCCCCACGTGGCCATGGGGAAGGCAGGCGTGTGGCGGTACAAGGCGGAACCCTATGTCTACTCGTCCAACCTGTTCGGACCCGAGTCCGACAGGTTCGGCCTCGCGAACGTGTCCTGGCTGACCGGAACCGCGGCCTGGATGTACGTTGTCGCAACCCAGTACCTGATCGGTGTCAGACCCGTGTTTGAAGGACTCGCGATCGATCCGTGCATCCCTTCGGAATGGAAGGGGTACCAGGTCGAAAGGGCGTGCAGAGGCTGCAGGTACCGCATCACGGTTGAAAACGGATCCGGTTGCTGCAAAGGCGTGAAAGGGGTCCTGGTTGACGGTGCGGCGCTCGAAGGCCATGTCGTGCCTCATGTCAGGGGGAGGACGCATGCGGACGTGCGTGTCATCCTGTAGACACAGTGCGGCCGTATCCGTTTCCGAAAAAAGAGTGAATTGTCAGATGCCGATAAGCGTATGGAGCATTTTCCGTTGCCGCGTAACATGATACATTATTGCCGGATGAAGCGGGAAGCCTGTCGCGACGCCGATGCCGGCGCTGACGGATGGTCGACGGACAACCCGGAGACTGCCGTGTCGGGGGACCGGCGAAACAAAGGAGGCAATGCATGGACGAACATGGCGCAAAACTCTTGGCCGAATGGAACGAACGCATGGAGCGGGAGACACGGGTGCCACTCTGGGAACCGGGAACAGTGCCGGATTTCCGACCGGAATACGGGCAGCGGGAGCCTTCGGTGGTCGTGTTCCCGCCAAAGCCGGGAACTGTAGCGGAAGGCCGGACCCCGGGCGCGGGTCTCGTCTGTGCCGGCGGTGGCTTCTCGATCAAGGCACCCCATGAGGGCTGGCCCGTCTGCGAATGGCTCAATGAGAACGGCATCGCCGCATTCCTGCTCGATTACCGGCTCAACCCATACCTGCTGCCCACCATCATCGGCGACGCGAAACGGGCCATGCGACTGATCCGCCACCGGGCGGACGCGTACGGCATCGATCCGCACAAGATCGGCATCCTCGGCTTTTCTGCCGGCGGGCAGATCACGGCGACAGTCTCCACCCTGTTCGACGAAGGTGCCCCGGAAGCATCGGATCCCGTGGAGCGCATCTCCTGCAAGCCCGATGTCCAGGTGCCCTGCTACCCGGTGACCTCGCTCATCCGCCAGGACAAGGCAAGCGAGCCCGCGGATGAAAACGATGCGGATGGGTGGACCCGCTGGATGCGGGCCATGCTGGGAGCGGACGCGGATGTCGCACAGGCCCGCGCGTGGTCTCCGGACTGCAATGTCCGGTCGGACACGCCACCCGCCTTCCTCTGGGGCACCTGCGACGATTTCCTGCAGGCGTTCTGGCCGCCCTATCTTGCGGCGCTGAAGGAGAAGGGCGTCTCGTACGAAAGTCACATCTTCTCGAACGGCCCGCATGGCATGGGTCTGGCGGCCGAGCACCCGACTGCGCGCGCCTGGCCGTCCCTGGCGGCGGCCTGGCTCAAGTTGCAAGGTTTCTGAGAAGGAGGTCCCCATGCTCACACTCGATCTCACCGGCCGCGTCGCCCTCGTGACGGGCGCAACCGGCCAGCTGGGCCGCGTCATGGCCCGCACGCTCGCCGACTGCGGCGCCGATGTGGCGCTGCACTGCCGCGGGAACCTCACGAAGGCGGAGGAACTGGCCAACGAAATCCGCGCCATGGGTCGCCGCGCCCTGGTCGTGAAGGCGGATGTCGGCAGCCTCGACGAGGTCAAGGCCATGGCCGGAGCCATCGCCGACAGCCTCGGCTGGCCGGACATCGTTGTCGCCAACGCGGTCAGCCAGTACAAGTGGACCACTGTGCTCGAACAGGATCCGGCCGACTACGAGGACCAGTTCCGCGCCTGTGTGCTCCAGGCGGTCCATCTGGCGAAGGCCTTCATTCCGGCCATGCAGGCGAAGGGGCGCGGCCGGTTCATCGGCATCAACACCGAGTGCACGATGCAGATGACACCCACGCAGTCCGCCTATGTCGCCGGGAAGCGCGGCATGGACGGGGTGTACCGCGTGCTGGCGCGCGAGGTGGGGCCCTCGGGCATCACCGTCAACCAGGTGGCGCCGGGCTGGACCATCAGCGACCGCGATCGCGAGGCGGGCACCGAAATCAGCGAATCCTATGCGGCCAACGTGCCGCTGCGCCGCCGCGGCACCGACCAGGAGATCGCCAACGTCGTCGCGTTCCTGGCTTCCGACCTGGCAAGCTTCATGACGGGCGCCTACGTGCCGGTTGCCGGCGGCGCCGTGATGCCGGCGGTGTAATAACCTGCTTCAGCCATGCGGCCTAGCGTCCATGCGTCCATGCGGCCAGGTGGCCATGCGTGTCCGCACGGTGTACGCCGCCGGTGCGTGCACCGCCATGAAATCCTGACACGGTTGCATGCACCGCCATGAAATCCTGACAAGGTTGCATGCACCGCCATGAAATCCTGACACGGTTGCGTGCACCGCCATGAAACCCTGCCGCGGGTGCCGTGAACCGCCACGCACAACCGCCGCACCTGTTCTCCCCCAGGCGAAACAGGACTTGTCCGAAACCCGGCGGTCCTGTATCATGGATGGGGCCCGCGCCTGCCGGAACAACACCGGATCCGCGGGCCCCATCATCCTCGCGGACACCGCGAAGGCATCAGGGAGAATCGCATGAGCAACATCCAGTCCACGGAACGCAAGATTGTCGTCGCAGATCCCACCCCCATCGGCCTGTTCGGCCTGGCCATGGTCACGCTGGTCGCCTCCTCCCAGAAGCTCGGCTGGACCGAGGGCACCGCCCTTGTCATCCCGTGGGCGCTCTTCCTTGGTGCCGCCGCCCAGCTGTACGCGTGCATCCAGGACGCGAAGAAGAACAATGTCTTTGGCGCAACAGCCTTCGGCGGGTATGCGTTTTTTTGGTTCGCGGTCGCCATGTCCTGGCTCGTGCAGGGCGGCGTGTTCGGCGAGAAGCTCGCGGCGGGCGCCGATGCGCACCAGCTGGGTGTCGCGTTCGTCGGGTACCTCATCTTCACGCTGTTCATGACGGTCGGTTCCGCAACGGTCCATCTGGTGCTGTTCCTCATCTTCGTCGCGATCGATTTCCTGTTCCTGGGCCTCTCGCTTTCCAACTTCGGCATTGCAAAGGAATTCTTCCACGGCATGGCCGCCTGGTCCGAGTTCGTCATCGCGCTGCTTTCCTTCTATGGATCCGCCGCCACCGTGCTCAACCACCAGTTCGGCCGCGTCGTGCTGCCGGTGGGCAGGGCGCCCGTGGCAAAGACGCTGCGCAGGGCGGCCTGAGCTGCTGCCACCCGCTTGATCTTCCGTGCGACGGACGAATCCGTCACGCGACATGCTCCGGAGCCGCTTCGCATCTGTCGAAGCGGCTCCGGTTGCATTCGGGGCCGCCTACCCGCCTGTCTTCCGCTTCCCGTCTGCCTTCCGCTTCCCGTCTGCCGGTCGCTTCCCGTCTGCCGGTCGCAATTCTGGTCGTACCTTTGCGCCCCCCCGCGCACCGTCCATTTGGCTTGCTGTCGGAAACCGCTTCCGACAGACGGCATCTGCGCCGTTACACCGGCGGCCGGTGCGGGTAAGTTGAAAAAGGATGCGCCTTTTCTTGCTTGCGCGTCATGATGGTTGCACCGGACGTACCTGCGGCATGCGGCTGCGGGACAGGAGGTGTCATGCACGAATCGGACCGGAAGGCACGCACGCCTGTGGAACAACAGGTGATTTCGCAGTCGATCGACTTCCTGTACCTGTTCGCCCTGGTCGGCGGCGTGTCGGTCCTCACTCGCTTCCTGCCCGTGCTGGGCGGCACATATTATCCGTACGACGTCGTACAGCTGGCGTTCTTTGCCATGCTCATCCCCTTTGCCGCCGTGCGCCGCATCGGTTGGAAGCCGCGGGCCGTCGCTTTGGTCATGGCGCTCGTCGCCATCGGGTCGATCGGCATCCTTTCCCGCGGTCTGCTGTCGCAGGGGTGGATTCTTCTCGCATTCAGCTGCATCATCGCCACACTGATGTTCCGGCGCGTTTTCACCCTCTCGTTGATCGTTCATGCCATCCTGTGGCCGGTCATCAGCTACCTTCTGCTGCGGCCGGCGGGGTTGGGCAGTGTGGCGGATCTGCCGGGCGTCCGTGCGCAGGACTGGGTTGTGCGCTTCATCGGCATGGCGGTCTTCCTGCCCGCGACGGATCATGTGCTGAGCCGGCTGCTCCGGAGTCTCGGCGAGGCGAACGACCGGTTGCAGCAGACCAATGGGGAACTCACTCGGCTCAACGGAAACCTTGCAGCTTCCACGCAGGCCCTCTGCGCCTCCGAGGAGGCGCTGCGCGAACGGAACGAGGCGCTGTTGCGTTCCGAGGAGGTGCTGCGCGAGAAGAACGAGGCGCTCCTCCAGTCCGAGGAAAGTCTCCGGCAGGCGAACGAGGCGCTCGAGAAGAGGCGCGAGCGGTTGCAGGACATGGCGTTCAACGATCCGCTGACAGGGCTTGCAAACCAGCACCTGCTTGATGAGACGGTTGCCGACTATGTCAGCATGATGGCGCCGCTGTGGCTGTTCCGCATCCGGCTGCGCCGTTTGGACCGCATCCGTGACACGATGGGCGCATCGATCGGTGACGAGTTTGTGCGCATGATGGCGGCCCGCGTCCGGAAGTCGGGCGAAAGGATGCTGCTCGTGGCCCGTTCGGACCGCGACAGCTTCTCCGTCGTGGCGACAGCCGACATGGTGCCGCAGCCGCAGGTCTTTGCCGACGGGATACTGCGCTCGCTTTCCTATTCATGCACCATCGGCTCCTGGACCCACCGGCCTGTCGCGGACATCTCCTATGCCTGCTTCCCGGACGATGCCGTCTCCTGGCTGCTGCTCGAGCAGAAGGTCGGTACGGCCCTGATGGTTTCGGAACGTGGCACGGCGGGCGAAGCGGTCCGCTGGACCCCGCAAATGGATGCGGAGCTGCAGGAAGCCCTGCAGCTGGAACGGGACCTGCATGTCGCGCTGCGCAAGGGGGAAATCACGGCGGCCTACCAGTCGCTAGTGGATGCGCGAACGGGCAGGATTCGCGGATTTGAGGCCCTGATGCGCTGGGTGTCGCCCGAGCACGGGCACGTGTCGCCTGCGAGGTTCATTCCCGTGATGGAGGAGACCGGTCTGATCGTGCCATTCGGGACCTGGATGCTCGAGCACGCCTGCAGGCAGAATGTCGTCTGGCAGAAGGAAACGGGGCTGCCGCTCGTGCTTTCGGTCAATGTGTCGCCCATCCAGATCCGGCGCGGCGGCTTTCCCGCGACTGTCCGGCATGTGCTCGAGGAGACGGGCATGCCGCCCGAAACGCTCGAGCTCGAGGTCACGGAAAGCGTGTTGATCGAGAATGTGGGATCGGTGCTCGCCGACCTCCACACCCTGTGCAACATGGGGTGCCGCATCTCGATGGACGACTTTGGCACGGGCTACTCCTCGCTGAGCTATCTGCGGACGTTGCCCATCCATACGCTGAAAATCGACAAATCCTTCATTTCGGACATCGGTTCGGGCGAGAACACCCGCCTCGGCACAGCCGGTGATTTCCTGTCCGATACGGTCGTGACCCCCCTGAAGTCTCCTGTCCAGATGATCGGCTCCATCATCGCGCTGGCCCACGACCTCCATCTCGACGTCGTGGCCGAGGGCGTTGAAACCGAGCTCCAGCGCCAGCATCTGACCGACCACCGCATCGACCTGATGCAGGGCTACATGTTCTCCAGGCCGCTCAATCCGGTCGAGGCGCTGCGCCTTCTCGCAAGCGAACGACAGGAGCTTGAAGATGCGGCCGGCATGCCGCCAGCGGCCGATCCTGCTTGAGCAGCCTACCGGCTTGCCGCCAGCGGCCGATCCGGCTTGAGCAGCCGAAACGGCGCTTGCGGCCGGCACGCCCCATGCGGAAAATCCAGCAAGCGGCGTCAAGAAGAAAATCGTCACCGGTTGTACAATCGATGTGGATGGCGGTAAGAACGGCGCGCTGCCGGCAGGGTAGGCTCCGGGCGCATCCCCCCGCCATCCGACGGAGGTCCGGCATGAACGAACCGAATCCGCAAATCGACGCGGTGCGGCGGATGCAGGCATGCATCGCCGCCGGTCTCGACCGACCGCTGACCCTGGCGCATCTGGCCGGGGCCGCGGGCTACTCCCCCTGGCACGCGGCGCGCATGTTCCGGGAATGGACGGGGAAAACCCCGCTCGCCTATATCCGCGCCATGCGCCTGTCACGGGCGGCGTTGGCCCTGCGGGACGGGAAGGATCGCATTGTCGACGTGTCGCTCGATTTCTGCTTCGGTTCCCAGGAAGGGTTCACCCGTGCGTTTTCCGATGCATTCGGAACCACGCCGGCCCGCTACCGGAAGCGGCCGGGACCCATCCCCCTGTTCATGCCGCATCCGGTTTCCGACATCGAAGCATGGAGAAGGAAGGGAGACGTGGACATGAGTCAGGTGAAAGCGTATGAAAACGAAGGGAACAAGGTGCTTCCGGCGGTTTTTGTGCAGGTGGTGGAGCGGCCGGCCCGCAAGGTGCTGCTGCGCCGCTGCCCGAGTGCGGATGGCTATTTCGGCTATTGCGAGGAGGTCGGCTGCGATGTGTGGGGCATGCTGTGCAGCGTGAAGGAGGCTCTGTACGAGCCCATCGGCATGTGGCTCCCCGATGCGTTCCGCAGGCCGGGAACCGGTGTGTACGCGCAGGGCGTGGAGGTGCCGGCGTCCTACGCGGGCGAGGTGCCCGCCGGATATGAGCTCATGGACCTGCCTGCCTGCAAGGTGATGGTTTTCCAGGGCCCGCCATACAGGGACGAGGATTTCGAGACGGCCATCGGTGACCTGTGGGAGGTCATGAAGCGGTACGATCCGCACGTTTACGGTTTCCGCTGGGCGGACGAGGATGGCCCGCGATTCCAGCTCGCGCCGCAGGGCGAGCGGGGATACATCGAGGCGAGGCCGGTACGCGCGATCTGACGCAGCGACGTGCCTTGCGCCATATGAACGGATCATCGGCCGGTGTGGGATGAGGCGTCCCGCACCGGCCGCGTTTTGTGAAATATCGCGAATCCGCGTGTCTAAAGCCGGTCTGCGGGGTAAGTACATCCCATGTGGCGCTTCGATTCCCGACGAATCCCGACAGGTGCGCCGCCGATGCGTGGCATCGGCGCGCTTTGCGGCAAGCCGTCCCCT
>JAEXRM010000058.1 GCA_023440865.1 Bacillota bacterium | reverse complement strand
CCGCCCCGGAAGCTATGGGGATCGCGCGTCCCACTTTGCCATTCGCTATTGCGACTTTCTCCTGATTCTTGGCTGCCGACTGTCCGCCTCAACGGTCGGCTACTATCCAAACCGGTTTGCCTGCGATGCAGTCAAAGTCATGGTTGATATCGACCAAACCGAACTGGATCTGACGGATGTGCCCATCGATCATAAATTCAGGTGCGATATCCGCTCCTTCCTCTCCCTGATGCTTGAACAACAGCCGACAGGCGATAAACCGGACAGGACGCCGTGGATCTCATACAATCGGGAGAACAAAGAAAAATACCCTGTCGTCGAACCATCCTACGCGCTGGAAAACCCCATCAACAGTTACCACTTCACAAGCCGGCTGTCCAGTCACGCCCCTGACAAGGCCATCCTGGTGGTCGACACGGGCAGCGTATGCAATATTGTTTCCCAAGCGTGGTGCCTGAAGAACGGACAGCAGTTCATCATATCCGGCGGACTGTCCAGCATGGGTTTTTGGGCGGGCGCGATCGGCGCGGCGGCATCGAGGCGCAAGGTGCTCGCATTGACCGGAGACGGCTCCGCACAAATGAACATCCAGGAACTTGCCACGATCAAGTACAACCGCCTGCCCATCAAGCTGTTCGTATTCAATAACCATGGATATCTACTGATTCGGCACAACCAGCACAACTACATGAACGACCGTTTTCTTGGCGTGGGGCCCGACAGCGGTGTGATGACGCCTGACTTCTGCGCCGTCGCTTCAGCCTATGGACTGCGCACAGTGAGGATTGACGCGCTCGACAGCATGGAGGCACGCATCAAGGAAGCCCTGGACGGTGATGATCCCGTGCTGTGCGAAGTCATGACCCAATCCTTTGGGACCATCGCACCGCGGATCGCCTCGAAAGTCATGCCCGACGGCACGTTGAAAGCCGCAGATTTTGAAGATCTATGGCCATTTCTGGATGATTCGGAATACAGGGGGCCGCAAGCGTGAGCAATCAATCACCCTCGACTCGGGGAAGGAAACCTGCGGCCACCATGTCGATGCGATCGGTTGATCATCCCATCATCCTATACGGCGCCGGGTTTTGCGGGATCATGGTCATGGAGTTGCTGCGCAAGACCGGAGTCACCCCCCTTTGCTTCTTTGACGGCAACGGGGCCAAGCAGGGAACACTGATCGATGGAATCCCCGTGACGGCCGCCTGTCCGCGCCCGCAGGCGTCCGATCCGCTCGTGATTGTCTGCATGCTGGAAAAAAGCGGTGCGTATGCGCAGATCAAGACAGCATTGGAGCAGATGGGCTACTCGCAGGTACACCACATTCTTGAGTTCAGGGACGACGCGCAGTTGTTCAGGCATCAGCCCCTGGTCATCCATCCGGATCATGAGAGCATACTGGAAAACGCCGACTCCATTCACCTGGTTGAGCAGATGCTGGATGACACCTTGTCAAAACAGACATATCAATCCGTTTTCCGCTTCCTTCGGGAAGGCCCGGATGTTGAAATCCCGACATTTCCTCTTGCCATGCAATACTTTCAGGATGACGTGTATCTGCCGGTTCCCGAGGAAGTGTTTATCGACTGCGGCGCATTCAAGGGCGACACCCTCAAGGACTTCATGCAGCACCGTGACGGGCGGTACGGGCAGTATGTCGCCATCGAGCCCCTGGCGGCATATGCCGGAGTATTGGACCGGCAGGCAAACCGGCTTGGCGTCGACAGGATACGCATCATGCAATGCGCACTGTCGGATGAAAAAGGCACCTTGCGGATGCATGACTATGGCGGGGAGAATGCCATTGTCATGGAAACCGGAGAATCAGCTGTTCCGTGCGACAGACTGGACGCGCTGCTCGCCGGCTGCAAACCCACCATGATCAAGATCGATATCGAAGGGTATGAAAAACGCGCCTTGGCGGGCGCCGTGTCCACGATAAGGACACATCGGCCCGTGCTCGCCATCGCCATCTATCATCATACCGAGGACTTGTGGGAGATCCCCATGCAAATCCGACACGATTACCCATGGTATTCCTTGCATGTCAGAAGCTACATGAATCTTGCAGAGACGGTGCTGTACGCGGTTCCGACGAACCGACGCGCGAGGTGAGGCATGAGATACATCGACCGGTACGGGCTGCATATGTCGAGAATCGGGCTTGGCACCCCCCGGTTTGGCACAAGGACGGATGAAGCCCTTGCACGCTACTTCCTTGACCGGTTTTTGGCCCGTGGCGGTACGGTCGTGGATACCGCACGGAATTATTACGAATGGACGGAGAACGGACGAGGAAAGAGCGAGGAAACGATTGGCAGATGGTTGCATGCGGGTGCGAAGCGGGAACAGGTCGTGCTTGTGACCAAAGGCGGCGTGCGGAATACGGGAAGCGTATTCACCCCCAACCTGCAACGCCCGGCGCTTCTGGAGGAAGTGAAGGAAAGCATGGATGCGCTCGGCACAACAATTGACATATATTTGCTGCATCGTGACGAGCCGACACGTCCTGTCGGGGAGATCATGGAAACGCTTCAGATCATCAAGGACAGGACCCAGGCGAAAGCGATCGGCGTCTGCAACTGGTCGCTTGAACGGCTGACAGCGGCCAACGATTATGCACGGTTGCATGGTTACAGCCAGATACAGATCGTTCAGGCATGGTGGTCGATCGCTGCCTATACAAGCACCATGTGGAACGATCCAACGACAACATACCTGGATCCGTCCACACGCGACTATATCAGGGATAACCAGATGATTGGCATGGCGTACACCGCCCAAGCGAAAGGATTCTTCCAGAAGGCCGACACACTGGGCATCGATGGCATCGACGACTTTTTGCGGCACCGGATTGCATCTGCCGAGAACGTCCGCCGGCTTGGGGAGATCCAACAGCTTGCGAAGGCGACGAACCGATCCATCACCAGCATCGTCCTGGGTTACATCACATCGAACGCAACGGATGGGATTGCGCTCGTCAGCTGCTCGACCGCAGCGCAATTGGATGATATCCTCAACGAATGCGACTATCCGCTGGATGACACTTTCATCAGACAAATCGACGGCATGTAGGAGACGAGGTTCGCGATGGTTCAAAGCAAGGATCTGTGCATACACGTACTGGACGCGGTACAAACACTCACCGAAGCCATGGACCATATATCATCCATGCATCGCAGCCAGCGGGAAGAGTCGCGTCGCCTGTTCCTCGACTGCGACCCGATGCTCCAGTCCCTGCGGGCACCCCTGAACCGGCTTGCCTCGGAGGACACGGACTTCTCGGCAAACCTGATCTATGAGAATTCCCTGCACGCATACAAGCGGGTGGCGGACTTGTATCTGAGCGACAGCGACCTGGCGGTCAGCAAGCTGGACTACGAACTCTCCCCCTTGTTGTGCGAGTTGTATGTTGAAATCTATTTTTATGGTCTTGTCCACCCGGATACGGAAGCGATCCGCCAGTACCACGCCAATGAGGTGGAAGCGCTATGCATGCCCCCATATGTCGCTGCAGCGGAAGCTGCGGGTACCTACAAGTACGAGCTCTCCATCATCATGTCGGCATACAACCATGTCGAGGCATCCAAAATGTGCCTGGACAGCCTGTTGGCCAACATCCCCCCCGCCTTGTCG
>JAEXRM010000165.1 GCA_023440865.1 Bacillota bacterium | reverse complement strand
GAAAGACCCTATTCAGGGTCTTTCACCGACCACACCGCCTCGCGGATGACCTCGCTGACGGTCGGATGCGGGAACACGAGCTCGCGCACGTCCTCGACGCGCATCTCGGTCTCGAGCATCAGCGCGGCGCCGTAGATCATCTCCGACGCGTACGAGCCGATGAGGTGCACGCCCACGATGCGGCGGCTCCCCTTCTCGACGAGCACCTTGATGAAGCCCTCGCCGCGCTCGTTCTCGGCCATGTATCGACCGGAGTACGTCATCGGCAGCTTCGCGGTTTCCACGTCGAGGCCCTTCTTCGCGGCGGACTCACTCGTCTCGCCCACGCAGGCCACCTCGGGCTGCGTGTAGATGACAGCCGGAATGGCACCATAGCGCATGCGATCCTTCTTTCCGAGCAGGTGGGCGACGACGACCTCGGCTTCCCGGTAGGCGGTGTGCGCGAGCATCGACATGCCGTTCACGTCGCCGGCGGCATAGACGCCCGGCCGGTTCGTGCGGCCCGTCTCGTCGGTGGGAATGCGGCCGCGTTCGGTTTCGACGCCAATGGTTTCGAGACCGATGCCGGCCGTGTTCGGGCGGCGGCCGATGCTCACGAGCACCTTGTCGCCGGCCAGCGTCTCGGCCTTGCCGTCCTTCTCATACACAACCGTGTTCATGCCGTCGGGGCCGACTGCGGTCACCCTCGCGCCGAGCAGGAACGTGATGTCCTTCTTCTTGAGCTGCACGAGCAGGGCGTCGGCGATCTGCACATCGAGCGGGCCGCCGATGCGTTCGAGCATTTCCACCACCGTGACTTTTGAACCGGCCGCCGCGTAGTACGATGCCATCTCCAGGCCGATGACGCCGCCGCCGATGACGGTCAGCGCCGCCGGCACCTCGGGCAGCGCAAGGATTTCCCGGTTTGTCAGCGCGTAGCCGCGCTCCACGGATTCCGAAAGGCCCGGAATGGGCGGCAGGATCGGCACGGAACCGGTCGCGACCAGCAGGTTTTTGCCCACATGTTCGGTGCCATTGGCCGAAACCGTGTATCCATCGATATTCCTGCCGGTGATGACACCTTCGCCCTCCACCGTTGTCACGCCGTTCTTCTTGAGAGTCGCCTTCACACCGGCCACCAGCGCGCGGACCACCTTGTCCTTGCGGGCGATGACGGCCGTGTGGTCGAGATTTGCGCCCTCGGGCACCCTCACGCCATAGGCGGCGGCGTGCTTCGCTTGTTCCAGAAGCTTGGCCGAATACAGCAGCGCCTTCGAGGGAATGCAGCCCTCGTTGAGGCAGACACCGCCGACGGAACGCTTTTCGACGAGCAGCACGGACAGCCCCGCATGGGCGGCGCGCTCCGACGCCAGATAGCCGGCCGGGCCGCCGCCCAGCACCACGAGTTCATACACCATGTTCTCTTCCTTGCCTTTCCGGCCAACCCCGCTGGCCATGCATGCGGACGGTGCACTATAGCGCCAGGAGCGCGCCGAAGGCTTCCAGCCGGGCTGTGAGGTCCTTGAGGAACCGGGCTGCAGGCGCGCCGTCAAGCGCGCGGTGGTCGAATGTGAGCGAAAGGCCCATCGCCTGGTACGCTTCGATCCCGTTTTTACCCTCCCGTACCTTCGTCTCGAGTCCGCAGACACCCAGGATGCCGGTCTGCGGCGCATTGAGCACGGGCGTGAAGGACCCGATGCCGAACGTGCCGAGGTTGGAAATGGTGAACGTGCCGCCCTTGAGCTTGTCCGGACTGATCTTTCCGGACTGGCATTCCTTCGCGACCTCCTTGGCCGCTGCGGACAGGGCGGACAGTGTCATCGTGTCCGCACCGAAGATCGTGGGCACCATGAGGCCGCGTTCGGTATCAACCGCAAGCCCCAGGTGCACATGTTCGAACCGGCGCATCTTGTCATCGAGGAACCAGGCGTTGAGGTCGGGATGGGCGGGCAGCGTGCGGGCCACCGCGAACAGGATCATGTCGGTCAGCGTGATGCCGGCGACCGCGGGCAGCTTCTCGCCGGCCTTCTTGAAGGCGGCGCGCTGTGCCAGCAGGTCGGTGGCGTCGAACGAGGTGTCCAGCGTCAGCTGGCAGGTGGTGGAGATCGACTGGAACATCGCCCTGGCGATGACCTTGCGGATATTCGGCAGCGCCGTGTCGGTGAAGCCCATCAGGTCGCCGGAGGCGGCCGAGGAAGGCGCCGTCATGGTGGTTGCGGCCGACGCGGCTTCCGGAGCGGCGACTGCGCCCGTCGCTCCGCCGGCGGAGGCACCGCGCGCCAGATCGGCGGAGGTGATGCGCCCGCCCAGACCGGTTCCCTCGATGCCGGCGACAGAACCCGTCGCGACGGCCGTGGCGGCCGGCGTCATGCGAATGCCCGCATCCTTGAGCTTGCGGATGTCGCGCTCGATCACGCGGCCATTCGGACCGGTCGGCACGGCGAGGGCGGCATCGATGCCGTTCTGTGCGGCCATGGTACGGGCCCGCGGGGACACGGCGGGGGTTTCGCCATCGGCGCGGACTGCCGGCGTCGCGGCGGGCACGACGGCCGATGCGGCAACCGGCCCGGCCGTCGCGGTTTTATCCGGTGCGGCGGGAGGCGCGGCTGCCGGAGAGGCCTCCATGGCGGCGCCCGTGGCACCGGCGGCGTACTCCTCGGCCGTCCCGATGCGGCACACCTCCGCAAGGCATGGCACATCATCGTTTTCCTGGGCCAGAAGAACCAGCAGGATGCCGTCCGCCTTGGCTTCCTCATCGAAGCTGGCCTTGTCGGTCTCGTAGGAGAACAGCATGTCGCCGGTTTTCACTGCGTCGCCGGGCTTCTTGTGCCACCTGGACAGGATGCAGCTTTCCACGGATTGACCCTGCCGGGGCATGATGACGGATGTTGCCATGGGTTCCTCCTTCGGATGCGGTCATACGACGAGACCGGATCCGGTTCAAGACGATCTTGCATTGAACAGGCGAATGCCTGCCGATGCCGCCGCATCGGTCTTTCATGGCGGCAGGCGGCAGGCATGGTTCCCTCTCCGTCCCGCGCTTCAGATCCTGGCCGCGTTGGCGAGCAGGAACTGCTCCGCCTCCACCGACCACAGGCCGTTGGCCCTGGCGACCCGATCGGCAAGCCCGGCGTACAGCGCGTCCGTCCTGCCCTTTTCGGCCAGGTCTGCCAGCGCGGTGAGCGGCATGGCGATCTGCGTGTAGATGAGCTTCTTGCCGCCGGGAATGCTCGGCAGCTCGAGGGTGGTGTCGACGACGCAGTCGAGGCCGCCGACATGGGTGACCATCGAGGCAGGATTGATGCGGCCGGACGACATCAGCCGCAGCGACTCGATCATGTCGGCCGTGTTCCCGCCGCTGGTGCCCACGATGTGTGTGGCGTTGTAATGCACGTTGTAGAAGTTGAACTCGGCGGCAAAGTCGGTCTTGCCCGGGCCGGCGAAGAAATTCAGGCAGCCGTCGTGACCCAGCAGCCGGTCGCCCATCTCGACAACGGGTCGGACAGGAGCAAAGACGAATACATCGTCGAAGCCCTTGCCGTCCTTCGTCAAGCCACGCAGGTAGCCGACGCCCTTGTCGGGTGCCGAGGTGTTGACGTACAGCAGCTTCACGCCATGGGCGGCCGCTTCCTCCACGGTGTAGAGGGAGGCGGCGCGGTCGAGGCGGGCGGTGTCGATGTCGGTGACGACGAGCAGACCGGGCTTGCGATCGCCATGGATGGCCAGGTCGATGGCGCCGAGCCCCATGGGGCCGACGCCGGCAAGGATGGCCATGTCTCCGCCCTGGATGATGCCCATCCTGTGCTCATAGCTGCCCTGCTCCGTGTGATAGCTCGCGTGGAAAGCGCCCACGATGCAACTCATGGGCTCCGAAAGGGACCCGTGGAAGAAGGCCTCGCCATCGTAGGGCAGCAGGCAGCCCTGCGCCATGACCTCGTTCGGAATGACGATGTGGGTGGCGCTGCCGCCGATGAAGCGGAACGAGTAGCCGGGTGCGGCATACGGATTTTCCGGCAGGTTCAGGGCAGGCTGGATGGCATAGCGGTCGCCCGGCTTGAACTGGTCCGCCCACTTGCAGCCGACCTTGAGCACGGTGCCGCAGAATTCGTGGCCGATGATGACGGGATGCTCCGCGATGTCGCTCGGCACGCGCTTGTGGTCGCCGCCCTGGTTTGCGGCCTTCCAGGAGGACATGCAGAGGCTGTCCGAGATGATATCCGCCAGGATCTCGTCTTCACGGATCTCCGGCAGTTCGAAGGTGTCGAGGCGCAGATCGCGCTTGCCATACATGCGGACGGCTTTCGTGGTCATGGGTCCTCCCCCTTTGCGGGCTATGCAGTGTGTCCTCATTTTACAACACATTCAGACACAAATCAACACAATCCACCCTATAGAGACAAAAAACAAACCACTCCGGCACAGGCGCCGCATCGCAGGAACGGTGACATGCAGGTTCCCCTCCCACATCTGAAAAAAAAGACACATTCCAACATGGCGTGGCTTCGTCCGCCCGGCACCGGGGCATGCCTTCGCCAGGGGCCGGCATGGGGGGAGCCGCTTTAAAGGGATACGCCGGCATCAAGGTGCAGCAAACGGATTAGCGGGAAAGAAACAGGTGGCGGCATCCCAAAAACCATCGGATACCGTTGGACCCGATCCTGCCGACGGGGTAGAATCGCCACAGGGGTTGCCGCCGGCAACCCGCATGTCGGCCGGGCAGCCGCCTGGCCGCGAAAAGACAAGGAGTCGCATCATGCATGCATACACACCGCATCGTCCGCTCATCCCGAAACCGGTCTCCGTTGTCTGGAACACGGGCTCCTTCCACCTGTCCGAACAAGTCGCCATCCAGTGGCATGCGGACAACCCGGGGGAGGCCCCGGCGCTCGCACGTGTTGCGGACCATCTGGCACAGCGGCTTCGCATGGCAACCGGATACCCGTTTGCCTGCAGCGCGTCCGGCAGGCCGACAACCGGAGCCATCCACCTCGTGGTCGATTCTGCGGAACCGCATCCAGGCCCCGAGTCATACCGCCTGACCGTTGCCGAAACCGGCATCCGCCTCCTTGCCGGCAGCCCCGAGGGGATCTTTCGCGGCATCCAGACCCTGTGCCAGCTGGCCCCCCCCGATATCGAATCGCCGGAGCCGGTGGCGGGGATCGAATGGCTTCTCCCCTGCTGCGACATCGCGGATGCGCCCGTCTACGCATGGCGCGGCATGATGCTCGACGTTGCGCGCCACTTCCACCCGGTCGCGACCGTCAAGCGGCTCATCGACCAGCTGGCGCGGTTCAAGTTCAACAAGCTCCACCTGCACCTGACCGACGACCAGGGCTGGCGCCTCGAGATCAAGTCCTGGCCGGCCCTGACGGAGATCTGCGGACCGGTTGCCGTCAACGGGGATCCGGGCGGCTTCTACACGCAGGACGATTACCGGGAGCTCGTCGCCTACGCGCGTTCCCGCTACATCGACCTGGTCCCCGAGATCGACATGCCGGGCCATACGAACGCCGCGCTGGCCGCCTACGCCGAGCTCAACCCGGACAACGTGCGCCGCGACACCTACACCGGCATCGAGGTGGGATTTTCCTCCCTGATGTGCCGTGAGGAGGTGACGTACCGCTTCGTCGACGATGTCCTCCGCGAGGTCGCCGCCCTCACCCCCGGCGCCCATATCCACATCGGGGGGGACGAGGCGAAGGCGACGACGCCGGAGGACTTCGCGCTCTTCATCGGCCGCGCCTGCGCCATTGCCGCCAAGTACGGCAAGACACCCATCGGCTGGAACCATTTCGAGCGCGCGGAGACGGCGCCGTCGACCGCCGTGCTGCAGATGTGGAAGCCCGAAAGCCCGAAGGCGCTGGAAAAGGGCATGAAGGTGATCGCCTCCATCCCGAAGCATGCCTACCTCGATCTGAAGTATGCCCCCGGCTACCCGCTGGGCCTGGACTGGGCCGGCTGCGTGCCGACCGATGCCGCCTACAACTGGGATCCCGCAGACTTCATGCCGAAGGAGCAGCTGCTCGGCGTCGAATGCCCCCTGTGGACGGAAACCGCCGTCACGGCGGACGATGTCGACAACCTCGTGTTCCCGCGCCTGCTGGGACACGCCGAGGTCGGCTGGACGCCGAAGGACCTGCGGAGCTGGCCGGAATACCGGGAGCGCCTCAAGGCCATGGCGCGGCGGCTCCGGCTGCAGGGCATCAACTATTATGCCGATCCGGCGGTGGCATGGGACTGAACCGGAACCGAAGCGTGCTCCCCTTTGCTTCTATCCGACCGTTCCCTTGCCCGCCGATCCCGCATCTGCGAGACTGGGGAAGGATGGCCGCATCGATGCACGCGGCGGCGGGAGGTTCACCATGATCACATTCGTCCGGACAACGCGGGAAGGCTGCGACGATCTGTTCCAAGCCTATCTGGCGACGCTTTCAGGCGTCTACGACAACTTTCTGGAGGACCACATCCTGGATTCGGACTGCCACCGCATCCAGGATGGCGATCGGACGATCGGGCTGCTGGCGGTCCACGGGAACACGATGCTGACCGTCTTCCACATCGGGCTTGCGGATCTGCGGCTGGCGCAGCCCGCATTCAACGCGGCACTCGCGACATTCGGCCTCTCCTGCGCCTTCGTGCCGACCTGCGACGAGCTGTTTCTCTCGCTTGCCATGGACAGGCACGTGCGCATCGAGAAGCAGGCCTACTTCTTCCTCGACAGCGGAAGGACGATGCGCGCGCCGGAATACGGAAGGGCAAGCCTGCTGCCGGTTCCACGGGAGCAATGGGATGAAGTGAACGCGCGGACGGAGAACTTCTTCGACGAGGTGCTCGCGCCGAAGGTGCGCGACGGGCATGTGCCGTACGAGATCTACGAACTGCGTTCGGACGATGGCATCCTGGGGTACGGCCTGCGCGAGGGCACCCGCATTTTCACCGGCTTCGACTGCATCGGCATGTATGTGATGCCCGCACACAGGGAAAAGGGCGTGGGCCGCAGCATCATCCTGCATCTGAAGGACATCTGCCGGGAGGCGGGCCAGGGCGCCCTGCCCGGCTGCTGGTACTACAACCACAACTCCAAGCGGACGCTCGAGAGCGCCGGCTTCGTGACGAAAACCCGGCTGCTGAAGGTATTCTTCGAATAGGCTGCACGCTTCCAGCGCGCCCTGCAGCCCGATACCCGTTCCGGCTCGGTGCGGCAAAGCATGCATGCCTTCCACCAAATGCGCATGCACGACACCATTTTTGCAAGATCGCTTGCATTTTGGGTCTATACCAATTATCATATTGGTATAGACCATTTTTGTTTCCCGCCTGAACCCGGATCGTGCGGATCGCGACAACGATACCCTCCGACCACCGGAACCAGGCGGAGTATCCGTTCGTGGAGGGCACCCGGTGGACATCCAGCTGCACGGCTCCGGCCCCGTCTACCTCGACATCGTCCAGTCCATCCGCGACGGTCTGCGCCGTGGCGCCATGAAGCCCGGCGACCGCCTCCCGACGGAACGCGAGCTCGCCGAGCGGCTCAATATCGCCCGGGGAACCGTCAACAAGGCCTACGACCTGCTCAAGCGCGAGGGCCTGGTGGTTTCCATCCAGGGTGCGGGCAGCTTCATCGCCGGCGCGGTCGGCAGTCTTCCCGAATCGGACAAGCACTTCGCCGTCGAACGCATCGACGAAGCCATTCATGCCTTGCTGGATCGCGGCTTCGCCGTCGACGAGATCGGCACGCTGTTCGCCCTGCGCCTCGAATCGGCCCGCACGGCAGGCGCGACGATCCGCATCGCGGCGGTCGACTGCAATCCGGAGGCGCTCGCCATCTTCCGCGAGCAGCTTGCCTTCCTGCCCGACGTCGACATTTCATTGATGCTGCTGGACGACATCCGCGGCGGCGCACTGCCGCCCGACATATTTGAGCCATTTCCGCTCGTGCTCACGACCATCACACATGAGGCCGAGCTTGTCGCGCTTTTCCCGGATCTGCGTCCGAAGCTTGTGCGCGCTTCCGTGTCGCCCAGCCAGGAAACCGTGGTGGCCATCGCATCCCTGCCCCCCGCCGCCACGCTTGGCATCATCACCCGCAGCCTGCCCTTCCGCCGCATCATCCTCGAGCGCCTGGCCGCCATGGGCATTCCCACCGCGGGCGTCGCGCATGCGCTCGAGTCCGACGCGGAAGGGGTTTCACGTGTTCTGGCCACATGCGGCACGGTGATTTTGCCGCCCGACGAGATGCCCGGTTCCAGCCAGGAATCGCCGCCCGCCGTCAAGGCATGGCACCTCGAGGCGAAACGGGCCTTCCTCGACAGGGGCGGTCGACTGATCCCCTTCATGTACTGCCTCGAACGGGGCAGCCTGATCCATATGGAAGAGCGCATCGCCGCCATGATGGGCCGCAAGCCCGCCTGACCGGCGCATCCGCCGGCCCCTTGCCACAGCCGGCTTCCTCGCCTGGCCACAAGCACCCGGCAGGGAACCGCCACAACGAAAGGAAGTTGCCGCCATGGAACAAAAAACCCTCGTCATGGGCGTCATCGGCGCCGATGTGCACGCCGTCGGGAACCGCATCCTCGAGTTCGCCTTCACCCAGGCGGGTTTCAAGGTCGTCAACCTTGGCGTGATGGTGCAGCAGGAGGAGTACATCGCCGCGGCGCTGGAGACGGCCGCCGACGCCATCCTCGTCTCCTCGCTCTACGGCCACGGCGAGATGGACTGCCGGGGCCTGCGCCAGAAATGCGACGAGGCGGGGCTCGAGGGCATCCTGATGTATGTGGGCGGCAATCTGGTTGTCGGCAAGCAGCAGTTCGAGGATGTGGAGAAGAAGTTCCGCGCCATGGGATTCGACCGTGTCTATCCGCCGGGAACGACGCCTGATGCGGCAATCGCGGACCTGCGGCG
>JAEXRM010000164.1 GCA_023440865.1 Bacillota bacterium | reverse complement strand
CGTCCGACAGGATGAGGCATCCGGACGGTCGTCGGTTCACGTCCCCCATTTCAGGCACGGGAGGAACACATGGGCATGAACGAGGATCGCGAGGTGCTCCGCCGTCTGGCGGATCGGTACATGAAAGCCGCCTCGCTGCCGGTGCACAAGGAAAAGCTCGAACTGTGGAAGGCACTCAACCGGGGCCGGATGCAGCGCCCGATGGTGCTCATCGACCAACTCCCCTGGCACGAGCTCAACGACCAGGACGAGCTGACGCTGCTGGCCGGGGATCCCCTGCTGCGGCGCATGGAGCGGCAGCTCCGCACAACCCTCTACAAGTGGGACCACTTCCCGGTCGACATGGTGCTCGAACCGTATCTGACGGTGCCGCCTGCTGTCGCCAACTCCGGATACGGCATCGGCATCGACGAGGACACGTGTGCAACGGACGAAACCGGCGATGTCGTGTCACACCGGTTCCACAACCAGCTGGCCGACGAAGCCGACATCGAGAAGATCAAGGACATGGTCATCACGCATGACGAGACGGAAACAGCCCGCCGCATGGCGTTGGCCGGAGACGTGTTCGCCGGTGTGGCACCGGTTCGGCAGGGACATGGCATCACATTCCATCTGGGTGTCTGGGATTACCTGACCATGCTGATGGGTGTCGAGAACATCTACTACGACCTGGCCGATCGGCCCGAATTTCTACATGCCTGCATGGAACGCATCACCCAGTCGGTGCTGGCAGGCATCCGGCAGGCGGAGGCGCTGGGCGTCCACGACGACATCAACCCCCTATGCCATTGTTCGCATGTCTACACTGACGAGCTGTTGCCGGACTTCGGCGCCGGGAAGGGCCCTCAGGCACGCAACAGCTGGGGCATGGGCCTGGCGCAGCTGTTTTCCTCCGTCTCCCCCGCCGTGACCGAGGAGTTCGAGATTCCCTACATCAGCCGCATGGCGGAGCACTTCGGCAAGATCTACTATGGCTGCTGCGACCGGCTCGACGACCGGCTTGATCTGGTCAAGCGCATCCCGAACGTCGCCAAGGTCTCGTGCAGCCCCTGGAGCGACCGAGACGCTTTCGCCGAGCGCATCGGGCCCGAGCTGGTCATGTCGGCCAAGCCGACACCCGCATTTCTTGCCGAGCAGTCGTTCGATGCGGACTGCGTCACCCGCGACCTCGAGCTGACGGCCGGCGCGGCCCGTCGTCATGGCATCAACCTGGAATTCATCCTCAAGGACATCTCCACGGTGCGGTATGAGCCCCGACGCCTGACCGAATGGGCGGACGCCGCGATGCGGGTGGCCTGCCGATGAATGCACGCTGTCCTACAGGCTGATCTCCATGCCTGCTTCCCCGCTGGTGCCATGATAGCGCACGTTTCCGCGCAGGTCCGTGAGGGTGACCGTCACGCGTGCGCCGATGCTTTCGATGATCTCGCGATCCATGAGCCCGTCCACCGGCGCACGCAGCTTGCCACCCCCCGTCATGGCGGCATCAAACGAAAGGCGTCCGGCCGGACCGACGAGTAGTGCGCGGCTTGTGCCCGATGACGGATCGACTTCCCATTGTGCCAGTCGGGACAGGTTGTATGACGCAAACCGTGCCCTTGTTCCGTTGAAATCGGTAAAGTAGGCGAAGAATCCGGGGAAATGGGTGCCCAGCATCGGTATCCTGGCGCGCGAAAAAACAAGGCACGCCTCGCCCTGATCGAAATGGCTTGCCTGAATCCACACATACTGGCGAGGAAAGGACCGGCCATAGTCTTTCTCGATGTAGCCGGCGCCACCTTCAAAGTCCAGATGCGTCCCGTCAAGAGTCAGGGATCCGTGCAGCCGGTGGGACAAATGCAGGATGACATGGTTGCATTCCATGTCCGGTATGAATGAAAAGGGGCCCATGATGCCGGGATGGAACCGGCTTGTCGGATATGGATGGCATTCGGAGAATCGCAGCACCCCGTGAATCGCCCCGATGCCGGGCCGGTCGATCGCCACCGACAGTCCGTCGGAAGAGAAGCCGTTCTCACCGATCCGCACCTCAAAGTGGTCTGTGGCTGCTGCAAAAGCCGCGTAAGGATAGTCAAAGTAATACGTTTTTCCCGTCTCCGCATGGATGACCTGCACAAATGCATGCTTGCCGCCCTGCGGCGTGACGGCCATGCCGGGAATCAACGCGATGGCATGCCTGCGGTCCCTGCTGATGCACTTGAAGTACCATCCCTCGAAGTATCGGTCTTTTTTGCCACCACCAAGAAAAAAGGCGGGAGAGTGCATACGCTTGCTCCTTGTCGTTTGTTGCGGCCACCCGCCGCGTGGTCATGCCTCCAGCCGAAATGCCATGTGCCGGAACGGCCTTGACCGGAACGGCCTTGACCGGAACGGCCTTGACCGGAAAAACCACATGTCCGATCTGTTCGTTGCCCGGCCAATGCCGGTCACATGCCCACAACGACATAACCGGCATCGAGAAACGGCTTCATGCCGGCATGTCCGCTCATGTCATCAAGCATCGGCAAACCGGATGCGGCATTCTGAACGTATACATCCATGGCCTTGGAGCAGGCGAGGCACACGCCGGCGATCAGGCCCCGCGACTTGGCCTTGAGGTACAGCGGATGACGTTCCTGCTCGAATTGGGGGACCAGCCGCACCGAAGCACCCTCGAACACGATCTTGACCTCGCGCCCTGCGTCCGCCAGGTCGACCGCATTCATCAACACGTGCAGAAAGCACATCTTCTCTCCAGTCATGCCATAGAACAGCAGCTTTTCCATACAATCCTCCCGGCGCCATCACCACATGCGGACACGGACGGTTGGCGGCATTCATGCGGAAGAGCCCTGTCCATTGCTGCCCCATCCGATGGCGTCCCGCCCAACGGCGCCCGCCTCATGTCGCCCCGTCCAATCAAGAATGGATTGTTACACATCATACCCATCCTCTTCAAGGATTAACCCGAACAGCTTGGCTGCCCCGCATATTCGGTCCGCTCACCCGCCTCACCCGCAGCATCTGGCTGGATCCAGCATGGAACATACGGGCTGGTCGATTCTTTCCGGAACATTCAGGCGTCATCGCGCACATGCAGGTGTCTGCAACCGGGTCCTTACTGGTATGATGAGCGCAGCACACCAAGAAAGGGAGACCAGGCATGGAGCAATGGGATGTCCGCAGCCGGGAAGGGATTCCCACAGGTCGTCTTCACACGCGCGGAACGCCGCTGGGACCGGAGCAATACCAACTGGTTGTCTATGTCTGGATCCTCGCGCCTGACGGCCGCATTCTCATCACGCAGCGGAACGCCGGCAGGAAGAATCCCTTGAAATGGGAATACACGGGCGGATCCGTCCTCGCGGGCGAAACCAGCCTGGAAGGGGCACTCCGCGAGGTGCTCGAGGAAACCGGCATCCGCCTGGATCCCGGCAACGGACAAAAGGTGCACCAGTACGTCGCCGGTCAAAGCTTGATCGATGTGTGGCTGTTCCATCACGATGTGGACCTGTCGATCACCCGTGCCCAACCGGACGAAGTCGCGGACATCCGGCTCGTGGATCGGGATACCCTGCTTGCCATGTATGAACGAGGTGAAATGCTGGCCGGATTGGCGTACTTTGCCGAATGGGCGTGGCAAGGATGCGTGTGAAAGTTTTTCTATAGGCTCGATTCGCATCGCGCTGACTGTTATGATGGGGCAAACACCACTTCAGAAAGGATGTCGCCGGTGCGATGCCGGGTTCGACACAAGGGCCCCCCATGACACATCGTCTGATTCTGATCGAAGGCATACCGGGTTCCGGAAAGACCACCCTGTCCGCCAGAGTGGCTGCGGGGCTGGAAGCCCGCGGCATGCGGACCCGGCTGTACCGGGAAGGGGATTCTCATCCCGCGGACATGGCGTGGAACGCCGTGCTGACCCCCGCCGAGTACGACAGGACAAGAACGGAGCACCCGCACCTGGCGGAAGCGTTGACCCTGCATACGCGCATCGAGGACGGCCGTTGCATCGTTGCGTATACGAAGCTCGGCCGCGAAGCCATGGGTGCCGAACTGAACGACTATTTCGCCGCACATGAGGTGTACGACGGACGGGTTTCATCCGAACTGTTCGCCCAGCTGCATAGGAACCGCTGGGCGTCATTTGCGCGCGACGCGCTTGCAAATCCGGAAACAGTGTATGTTTTCGAGTGCGCCTACCTGCAAAACCATGTCAACGAGCTGATGGGCTTCCATGACATGTCCGTCGCCGGGATGCTGTCCCATCTGAAGGCGCTGGCGGAACCCGTCATGCCCCTGCAGCCCCTGCTCGTCTATCTCGAGCAGGCCGACCCGGATGAGACAGTCCGCCGGGTTGCGGCGGAACGGGTGAGCCCGCCCGGATCCGGCCATCCCGATTGGATCGATCTGGTCGTCGACTATGTGACAAACAGCCCCCATGGCAAGGCGCTGGGGTACAAGGGGCTTGCGGGCGCGCTCCGGTTCTTCCGCGACAGAATCAATCTCGAACAGGCGCTGTGGCCGGATCTGCCAATGGACAGAATACGCATCCGGAATGCGGATTATGATTGGGATGCCCAGTATGACGCCATCATGGCGGCCGTTCTCGGCCAAGCGGCATCCGCGTGACGACCAAAAGCCGCCTCCCCCGCTGACAACATGAACGCGAAACGGCTGGAAAAATCCATGCATGCCGCTTGACTCTCCCCCTGCGTCACCCCTTATGTTGGTGACAAAAGGGCTCCGCTTCAAGCCGGAGCGCCTTGCACCAGATCATCGCAGGGAGGCGAACATTCACATGGAATGCCCGAGCATCCTGTTCGAAGAACCAAACACGCATGCTTTCACGCGCACATCTCCGCTTCCCAGGCCGGACTGCTTTTCGGACCTGCATCTGGACCAGATCGAGATCGCGTTGCTCGAAGATGAGGCGGATGACGGTCTGATTTCAGTCTTCCGGCAGCCACTCGCCTCTGTCCGCGCGATCCGTTACAGGCAGGACGTGTTCCGGGACATGGCAGAGTCCGGCATGCGCACCGGGTTGGAACAGTTTGCGGTTGTCATGTGCGAGACGCGTCGCAGCCTGACCCATGCGGCGCTTCTGCCTGAACCGGAACAAAAGCGCATGTGGCGTCTGGATGCCGCCAGCCGCTACTGCAACGGCATGATCGCACTGGATGTGCTGCTGGGCGCGGGTGCAGCCCGCTCCACGGCACTGTGCTCATTCTCCCGCTGGCTGCATGCGCTGGTTGACAGCGACATTTTTCAAGCCTTCGCAGGCGCATGCGACGTGGTGTCCGGGCGGATGCGCCGCATCCGGTACACCCTGTGCTGCTCGGAGAACGCCCTGCATGTCGGGCGCGCCAAGGAGAGCGTGACCATGGACACGGCGGGCCCGGTCAAGGCTGATCCTGCCAAAACCGTTGGCGGCAAGGCCTGCAACGGAAGCCAGGCCATCGGAAGGGCAGCAGCCGCCAGCCTCTGCGGCGACAACCTGGTCGACTCGATCCGGCGCACATTCGAAACGTTCGCTCCCATGCCACCGCCCGAATCGATCTCCTTCTTCACGAACCTGGAGATGGGCGCGCTCGAGCTGCAGATTCTGGCACACCTGCGTCCGCTGTATCCCGATGCATTCGACGCCCTTGCGGCATGGGACAGGACAGCCATGCCCTTCCCCCACCCCGGGGTGGAGCAGTTCGATCGGGAACTGCGTTTCTATCTGGCTTGGTACCGGCTGGCCGATGCGCTGACACCGCTCACATGTCCCCTGACGCTGCCCGTTGTGGCGGAGGATGCGCCCCTGTGCCTGCATGGCCTGTATGATCTGGCACTCGCGCTGAAGCGGCGCCAGCCGGTCGTGCCGAACGACTGCCTCTTGTCGGGCCACGAGCGCCTGATGGTGCTGACGGGTCCCAACCAGGGCGGAAAGTCCACCTTTGCGCGGGCGCTTGGACAGAGCGCCTGGCTGTCGATGCTCGGCGCGCCTGTGCCCGCACGGGAAGCCGCCCTGGGCCGATTCGACGCCGTCCTGACCCATTTCGCCACGGCGGAGGACCCAGACAGTGCCGCCGGACGACTGCAGGACGAGCTGCTGCGCATCCGCTCGCTGTTTCGCACCGCATCCGGAAAAAGTCTGGTGCTCTTCAACGAACTGTTTTCCACCACCGCAACGCAGGATGCGATCGATCTGGGCCGCAGTGTGCTGACGCAGATCCGGTCGATCGGAAGCCATTGCCTCTATGTAACCCACCTCGCCGAGCTCGCCGATCCGGAGGCAGGCATCGTCAGCCTGGTGGCGGCCATCGGATCCGACCCCGGCGAGACGCGCACCTTCCGCATCCTTCGACGCCCGGCTGATGGCAAGGCTTATGCGGACAGTCTCGCAGCCAGATATGGTTTGAATCGGGAACAGGTGCGTCAGCGCATGGCCCGGAACGGATCGGGTGTGGAACAGGCGAGACCGCCCACGGTCCGGATCGGATCGGCCATGCAGCGGGAAATGGTACCTGGATCGACGAGCCTGCCGCTGGGAGGTGTGTCATGAAATCGTGGCTGTTGTTCGCACCCTGTCCGGCCGAGGCGGAGGATCCGCTTCCCGGTCTTCTCAAGACCCTGCAGGCGCGCATGGCGAGCCAGGCGATCCTCCGTTCGTCCGCACGCCCCTCCCATGGCTTGAACCTCGGCGTGATCCGCGCTGCGCCCCCCCTGCCCGAGCTCGATCCGGAAACGGCCGACCGCATCACCGACCTGCGTCTGGAGGCGCTGTTCGGCCACATGGCCGGGGATGACTTCTTCATGCGGGAAACCGTGAGGTTGCTGGTGCCGATGGCCCTGGCATCCTCCGATGCCATCCGGTACCGCCAGGAAACGATCAAGGATGGCATGCGCTGTACGGCGGCGGTCCTTGCACTGTACGGGGCGGCGGAGGATGCCGTGGATGCGGCGTATGAGCATGGCATCACACATCAGCCCGGGTACGCGGAGTCCGTGCCGGTCTCCGTCAAGACGGACAACGCAGCGGGGCTGCTGTCCCTGCTGCTGGCAAAGAGCGCGCTTCTGGGAAAGC
Organism: Bacillota bacterium; assembly: GCA_023440865.1. Lineage (GTDB taxonomy): Bacteria > Bacillota > Clostridia > DSM-8532 > DSM-8532 > JAEWSN01. The sequence continues at coordinate 2,266 of JAEXRM010000164.1, read as the reverse complement.
TGGTGCGTGAATCGGCCTCCGAATTCCAATCCGACGGCTTTCGCGACCTCATCCGGCAAATGGACGAAGGTTTTTCCGCATCGTTCCTCGAGGAGGCGGGCGCACTCCTGTCAACCCTCTCGGACCTGACCCGGGGGGGCCGGCTTGTGATCGGCGCGTCGTTCGGATCCGGCTGCAAACCGCAAGATTGCGTGCTGCATGGCATTCTCCCCCCCGATGCGAGAGAGAGGGGCGGCATTCCGCTCCACCACATCGCGCTGGCACGCAGCGCGGATGAAATGCGCGACGCGGCGCTCACCCAGGTGCTTCGGCTTGTCACGCGCCTGTCGGATGAGCTGCTGCGGTTCATGTCCCGGCTCCGGTTCGAGTTGGCCTTTGTCGTCGGTGCCTGCCGGCTGGCCGAAAAAGTGAAGGATGCAGGCTTGCCAGTGTGCTTCCCGATCCCGTCCGACGGTGCGGAACGGACGGTCTTCTCGGCACAGCAGCTGGTGGATGCGGTGCTCGGCCTTGCGGAGCATGCACCCCCCGTCCCCAACGACCTTGCACCAACGACAGCCACGCTGTTCCTTGTCACGGGGGCCAACCAGGGGGGCAAGTCCACCTTCCTGCGCGGCATCGGCCTTGCGCAGGTGATGATGCAGTGCGGCCTGTTCGTCACTGCCGCGTCCTATGAAAATCGCGTATATGACGCGATCCACACGCACTTCGCCCGGGAGGAGGACCCCGGCATGAACCACGGCAGGCTGGAGGAGGAGCTGGCGCGGATGGACCGCATCCTCAACCGGACGACACCGCACACGATGCTGCTGCTGAACGAATCCTTCGCCACCACGACCGAACGGGATGGCGCCCGCATCGCCACCGGGCTGCTCCTTGCGCTCCACGAGGCAGGTGTTACACTGTTCTATGTGACCCATCTGTACGAGTGCGCCGCCCGGCTGTATGCCGACAATCCGCCCGACACCCTCTTTCTGCGGGCGGAACGTACGGAGACCGGCGTCCGGCCATACCGGATCCTGCCGGGCGAACCGCAAGCCACCAGCCATGCACGCGACCTGTACGGGACGATCATGGCACCGACGCAAGGCGCGAAGCCTGCCGGTCATGAGAGTCCGGTCCTTCCGGACGATCCGGATCGCAGCCGCAGGCGCTATGCAACCGCATGAAGGAGCCCCCTATGCAGGAAATGAACCATGATGACGGGATCGATTGCCTGTTCCGCATCGGCGAGGTGGCGGAGATGTTCGAGTGTTCGATCCGCACGCTGCGCCTGTATGACAAGATGGGCCTGTTCACGCCGGCCCATGTCGACCCCGAAACCGGATACCGCCACTATACCGCGGACCAGATGCCATTGTTGAACACCATTCTGGTCCTCAAGGGCATCGGGTTCCACCTGCTGGAGATCCGCGACCTGTTGGTGCACGGCATGGCGGAGGAACTGCTGATCGAGCGGTTGGAGCGCAAACGGGAGGCGTTGGACGGAGAAATGGAAATCCTGCGGTTCAAGCAGGAGAATGTCCAGCGCATTCTGGCAGCCGTGCGCGCACATGCCCTGGAAGAGGTTCCCGCCACCGACCCCTCCACTCGTCAGGCGGAGTGCTCCCTCTCCGCACCTCGTTCCCAGGAAGCGCCGCAGAGCGGGGCTTCCGAACAGGCGACACCCCGGATGATGGACGAGGCTTACAGGATGTCACGTCTGATCTGCCTGGAAAACATCAAGCTCGACCACACCCTGTCCGAAGTGCTGTGGCTGTGAGAAGGATCGGGGCAAACAGGCGGCTGTCCCGTTTGGGAAACGCATGGGCGGGGCAAGAATAACCATGCGGGAATGGTGACCGGTTTCATTCCCTCCGGGCACCGCACCATTGCGCACAAGGAGGATCAGGTTCCATGCCGTTTGACGTCACATTCCTCATCAAGCGCGAAATGAAAAAGGAAAAGACACTGCTGGAGATCGCGGAAAAGCTGGATCTGCCCCTCAAGGCCTCCTGCGGTGGCGATGGCAAGTGCGGCAAATGCGTCGTCCGGGTACTCGACGGCGAGGTGTCCGAGCCAACCAAAAACGAGCGAAAGCTCCTTGGGGACGAGAAGCTGTCCAAAGGCTACCGTCTGGCCTGTGAGACGACGGCAGGCGGCGCCTGCCGGATCGAGCTTCCCGAGTGATTTTCCATCCGCCCTGCGCCTTCGCGGAATGCATGCGCATGCATCCTCTTCAATGTAGCGCTTTCCGACCGGTTCATGGTTGACAGGCCGGTCGGAAAGC
>JAEXRM010000137.1 GCA_023440865.1 Bacillota bacterium | reverse complement strand
GCTGCCCGATCCGCATGTTCAAGGCTTGACTCATTCGCCCTGGAACGTCTTGCCTGTCAGGCGCTCATATGCTTCCACATACTTCGCCGCGGTCCTCGCGATGACCTCCGCCGGCAGCTTCGGCGCTGGGTACTGCTTGTTCCAGTCGAGGGTTTCAAGATACTCGCGCAGGAACTGCTTGTCGCAGCTCTTCTGCGCACGGCCCGGCTCATAATCGGCCAGCTCCCAGAAACGCGAGGAATCGGGCGTGAACATCTCGTCGGCGATGACCATCCTGCCGTCGAGCATGCCGAATTCGAACTTGGTGTCGGCCAGCAGGATGCCCCGGGTCTCGGCATAGGCGGCCGCTTTCTTGTACAGCGCGATCGTTTTTTCCTTGAGCTCGGACGCAAGCGCCTCACCGATCTGCTGCTTCACGTACTCGTAGCTGACATTCACGTCATGGCCTTCGGACGCCTTGGTCGAAGGTGTGAACAGGGGCTCGGGCAGCCGGTCGGCCTGACGCAGGCCGGCTGGCAGCGGAATGCCGCACACCTCGCCGGTGGCGCGGTAGTCCTTCAGGCCCGAACCCTCGAGATAGCCGCGCACGATGCACTCGGCGGGAATCATGTCCACCCGGTGCACGAGCATCGACCGGCCTTCGAGTTCGGCCTTGAACTTCGAGAGTCCCATGGGGTATTCGGACACATCGGTCGTGATGACGTGGTTGCCGATGATGTCCTTGCAATACTCGAACCAGAAGGCCGAAATGCTGTTGAGCACACGCCCCTTGTTGGGGATGAGCTCGTCGAAGACGACGTCGAAGGCGGAGATGCGGTCGGTGACGACCATGAGCAGCTTGTCGCTCCCCACCTCGTAGACATCGCGGACCTTTCCCTTGACGAAGACGGGCAGATCGATGAAGTTCGTGTCCTTGAGCAGCATGTCCGGTTCCTCCTTGTGCGACGCCACGGTGGTGTTGAAAAGACTGCGTGAAGCGGTTCTTCACCGCCGGAAAACATACTATAAAGTTCCCTTGGAGGAAAGAACTCCTTGAATCGAAGCATCGACGGTCGCCGCCTCGCGCACTGCCCGGCCGAACGCCTTGAAGGCGGCCTCCGCGATGTGATGGTTGTTCGTGCCGTGCAGCAGGTCGATGTGCAGGGTGATGCCGCCGTGCAGTGCGACCGCGCGGAAGAACTCCGGCACCATCTCCGTGTCGAGCGAACCGATGCGCTCCGCCGTGAATGGCAGGTCGATCGCCAGGTAGGGCCGGTTGCTCAGATCGAGGCTGACGCGCACGAGGGTTTCATCCATCGGCACATGGGACGTGCCATACCGGCAGATGCCGGCCTTGCCGCCGAGTGCAGCGCTCAGCGCCTGACCCAGCACGATGCCGATGTCCTCGGCCGTATGGTGGCAGTCGACCGAAAGGTCTCCCTTGCAGGATACCGCAAGATCCATGCGGCCATGGACGGCGAACAGCGTGAGCATGTGGTCGAGAAAGCCGATGCCGGTATCGATCTCCGACCGGCCGGAGCCGTCGAGGCCGAGTGTCATTCGGATATCCGTTTCGCGCGTGGTGCGGACGATTTCACCGATTCGTGCCATGGTGTGCTCCTCCCGCGGGACTGTGGGTGATGGTGCCGTTCCATTATATCCGATCGTGGCGGGATTGGGCTACCGCGTTGCAGGATGCCGCCGGAGAAATTGCATGCCGTTTCCGTACGGTCACTGTGCATCCTGACGGCATCCGCCCTGCCGTTCAATGCCCTTGTGCCGCCATCCCGGCCAGCAGCGATGCGACGCGGTCCATTTCCTCATCCGTGCCGATGCTGATGCGGACCCAGTCCGCGAGCCGGGGCGTGTTGAAATGCCGCACCAGGATGCCGTTCGCACGCAAGGCCGCGAGCACCTCGCCGCCGCCGGTGCCCGGTACCGAGGCGAACACGAAGTTGGCACGCGACTCGAGCACCCGGATGCCCGCAGCGCGCAGGACCGCGACGAACCGGTCGCGGGTGGCCACGACGCGGTCGCGCAGCGCGTGGAAATAGTCGCGGTCCTCGAAGGAGGCGGTCGCCGCCTTCTGGGCGACGACGTCGAGCGGATAGGAGTTGAAGGAGTCCTTCACCCGGACGATGCCCTCGATGAGCGCCGGGTTCCCGATTGCGTACCCGACGCGCATGCCGGCGAACGACCGCGACTTGGACATCGTCTTGACCACAAGCAGGTTGTCGTACCGATCGGTCAGCGGGATGACCGATTCGCCGCCGAAGTCACAGTACGCCTCGTCCACGACGATGAGCGTGTCGGGACGTTCCTGTGCGAGCGCCTCGATGGCGGCGGCCGGCATCGCAATCCCCGTCGGGGCATTGGGGTTGGCGAAAACGATGCCCTTGAGCCCCGGCGGGTAGGCAGCCAGGTCGATCGTCCAGTCCGGCGCCAGGGGGACGGTTTCGTACGGTATCTCGTAGAGCCGGGCATAGACCGGATAGAAGCTGTAGGTGATGTCCGGGAAGGCGATGCGGTCGTTCCTGCCGAAGAAGGCCTGGAACAGGAAGGCCAGCACCTCGTCCGAGCCGTTGCCGACAAAGACGCGGTCGGGCGCCACGCCGTAAAACGCGCCGATGGCACGGCGCAGCGCGGAAGCCTCCGGATCGGGATACAGCCGCGTCGCGTCCGCCGGCAGCTCGCGCAGCAGACGCTCGACGCCGGGGGCCGGCGGATAGGGATTCTCGTTCGTGTTCAGCTTGATGAAGCGCCCATCCTTGGGCTGCTCGCCGGGCACATAGGGTGTCAGGTTCCTTGTGGTGTCGCTCCAGAAGCGGCTCATGCTGCATCCTCCTCCCATGATTGCGCCAGGCTTTGGCTTGCCCGCGGCTTTCAGCGGTACATGCGGATCATCACCGATGCGGCGTGGGCGCCGTCATTCATCTGCCATGCGGATCTTCACCGATGCGGCGTGGGCGTCGAGTCCCTCGGCCTCCGCGAACCGCGCGACATCGGGCGCGGCTGCCCGGAACGCGGCTTCGGAATAGCGGATGACGCTCGACTTCTTCACGAAGTCGTCGACCGACAGGGGCGAGAAGAAGCGGGCGGTTCCGGCCGTCGGCAGCGTGTGGTTTGGACCGGCGAAGTAGTCGCCGACCGGCTCGGGCGTCCACGGTCCGAGGAAAATGGCGCCTGCGTTGCGGATGCCGCCCAGCAGCGCCGTGGGATCGGCCGTGACGACCTCCATGTGCTCCGGGGCGATGCGGTTCGATACGGCAAGCGCCTCGTCCAGGTCGCGCACCACCACCGCCGCGCCATAGTCGGCCAGCGACACGCGGACGATATCCGCCCGCGGCAGCAGCGTCGTCTGTCGTTCCACCTCGGCCAGCACCGCATCGCACACCGCTTCGCTCGTCGTGACGAGGATGGCGGAGGCCAGCGGATCATGCTCGGCCTGGGACAGCAGGTCGGCCGCCAGATAGGCCGGGTTCGCCGTTTCATCGGCCAGCACGAGCACCTCGGAGGGACCCGCCACCATGTCGATGCCGCACACGCCGAACACCTGCTTCTTCGCCATCGTGACCCAGATGTTGCCGGGTCCGACGACCTTGTCGACCCGCGGCACGCTTTCGGTGCCATAGGCCATGGCCGCAACCGCCTGCGCCCCGCCGGCAATGAAGACCCGGTCCACGCCGGCAATCCGCGCGCATGCGGCCACCAGGGGACTCACCGATCCGGATGCGTCCGGCGGCGAGCACAGGATGACCTCACCGACGCCGGCCACCTTCGCCGGCACGACATCCATCAGCACGGTGGATGGCAGCGGCGCGGATCCCGCCGGCGCATACACGCCAATGCGTCCCAGCGGTGTCACCTTCTGGCCGAGCAGGATGCCGTCGGGCGTGGCGTCAAACCAGGAATTCTGCTTCTGGCGCTCGTGGAACCGGCGGATGTTGGCGGCCGCGCGCTCCATCGTGCCGCGCAGGTCGGCCGGAAGGGCCGCCACCGCCCGATCGAGTGTTTCCGCGGGCACCTCGATGGGACCCGCGATCGACACCCGGTCGAACTTCTCCGTAAAACGGCGCAGCGCCGCATCGCCCTCCGTTTTCACGGCCTCGACGATGCCCCGCACGGTCTGCGCGACATCCTCCCGTTCCGACGGACTGCGCGTCTCCAGGATCCGGTAAAGATCCTCCAGATTGTCCTTGCCGCTTGCGAACCTTCTCATGCCGTCATCCTCCCTGCGGTTGCCCCGCCAGGACCTCTGGCGGTTCCCTTCTCCATGCACCGGCCACGGCCGTTGGCGGGTTCCTTTTCCGCACCCGTCACAGCTGTGCGCGGATGCCTTCGATCAGCGCGCCGATGCGCTCGCTCTCCATTTTCATCGACACCCGGTTCACGACCAGCCGCGCGCTGATGTCCGCGATGTCGTCAAGCACCACCAGTCCGTTCTCCTTGAGGGTGCGTCCGGTCTCCACCAGGTCGACGATGACATCCGCCAGCCCCACCAGGGGCGCCAGCTCGATGGAACCGCTGAGCTTGATGATCTCCACCGACTCGCGGCGATGATGCCTGAAATACCGGCGCGCCACCTCGGGATACTTGGTGGCGACACGGGAGATGGTCACCTCGTCCATGCGACCCTCGAGCTCCTTCGGCCCCGCAACGCACATGCGGCACTTCCCGAACCCGAGATTGAGCACCTCGTACAGGTCGCGGCCTTCCTCGAGCAGGGTGTCGCGCCCGACGACCCCGATGTCGGCGGCACCATACTCCACATAGGTCGGCACATCGGCTGGCTTGGCCAGGAAGAACCGGATCTTGTTCCTCTCGTCTGTCAGGATGAGCTTGCGGGAGTTCGACTTCAGCTCCGTGCAGTCCACGCCGGCGCCTTCGAGCAAATCGGCGGCCAACTCGGCAAGACGCCCCTTTGACAGGGCAATAGTCAGGTATCTCATGCTTGTGCTCCTTCCGCCCGCACTCCGGTGCCCGCCTCCGCGGACGCCCCACCGGTGAGAGCCGTTTCACGGACCGTGCCATCCGTGTCGACCATCACCACCAGGGCATGTCCGCGCTGCCGGGCATACGCGGCAGCCGCTTCCCCGTCGCGTCCGGCGATGTCGAGCTCGGCGATCCGCCCCTCGGCCCTGAACGCGTCGCATACCGCGACGGCCTTTTTCCGGCCTCCGGGCCGGTATGTCACAAGGATGCCGCCGTCTGCCGCATCGCGTGTGCGGTATTGACGGGAGAGCGCCATCATCACCAGGTTCACGCCCAGCGAGAAGCCCGTCGCGGGGCATTCGAGCCCGAACCGGGAAACAAGGTTGTCATACCGGCCGCCGGACAGGATCGGGAACCCGACACCATGGGTGTAGCCGCGGAACACGATGCCGGTGTAGTAGTTCAGGCTCTGCACCATGCCCAGGTCAACCGATACATGCGCGGCGACCCCGCGGTCCTCGAGGATGTCGAGGACCGTGCGCAGCGATTCGAGCGCTTCGGTCGCACGCCGGCCGATCTGCTGGCCCTCGAGCCGCTGGATGATGTCCTTGGAGCCGAACAGCTTCGGCAGATCGAGGATGAGTGCCTCCAGTCCCGCCGGCATCGCGTGGCGGCGCACCATCTCCTCCACCCCGACAAAATCCTTGCGGTCGATGAGCGTGCGCACCTCCTCGATCTCGTCGGGCAGCAGGCCCGATTCCTCCATGATGCCCCGGAAAAACTCCACCTGGCCCACGTCGATCTGGAAATCCTTCAAGCCCGTGGCCTGCACGGCGCGGATCGCGGTCGCGATGACCTCCGCGTCGGCTTCCGGCGAGTTGACGCCCAGCAGTTCGACACCGGCCTGCGTGTACTCGTTCTGCCGGCCGCCGCCCAGTTCGTCGGCGGCAAACGTGTTGCCGATGTAGAAGCATTTCAGCGGCCAAACCGGGTTCTTCAGGGCCGTCGCCGCCACACGGGCGACAGGGATGGTCATGTCGGGCTTGAGCACCAGCAGCCGCCCCTGGGCGTCGGTGAACTTGTACATCTGCTCCTGCCGGATGAGCGCATTGTCGCCGCCGAAGACATCATAGAACTCAAGCGTCGGGGTTTCCAGCTCGCGGTAGCCGGCCAACCTGAACACGCCGCGCAGGTCGGCCTCCAGGCTGCGCTTGCGGGTGCAGTCACCGAACAGGATGTCGGACACGCCATCGGGCGTGTAGATATGCCACTTCTTCATCTGGTTCACCTCTGCATCACTTCATTTCGTTAAAGTGATATACAACGAATGTGACCATTATATGGGCACCAGACCAGGCTGTCAATAGGCATGCGTGCGCCCAGAACCACTTTTTCCGCCGCAGCACCCACTGCGTCAGATCCACTTTTTCCGCCGCAGCACCCACAGCATCACGACCACGACGACCGCCATCACCCCGAGAACGGCGAAATACCCCCACCGCCAGGTGAGTTCGGGCATGTACTGGAAGTTCATGCCGTAGACACCCGCAATGAAGGTCAACGGCATGAAGATGGTGGAGATGATCGTCAGCACCTTCATGATGGCGTTCATGCGGTTTCCGGAGGCTGACAGGTAGATGTCGAGCAGGCCGTTGAGCAGGTCACGATATGTCTCGATCGTGTCCATCGCGACGATCGTGTGGTCGTGCACGTCGCGCAGGAACAGCAGGGTTTCCGGCCGCATCTGCGCGTGTTCGCCCCGGGAGAGCGCGCCGGCCACCTCGCGCATCGGCCAGATGGCCCGATGCAGGTACAGCAGCTGGCGGCGCAGGCGGTTGATGCGGCGCAGCGGACGGCGGCCGTTGTCCGCCATCACCGTGTCCTCGACCGTTTCGATCTGCGTGCCGATGGCCTCGAGCACGTCGAAGCAGTTGTCGGTGACCTCGTCGAGCAGCGCGTACAGCAGGTGGTCCGCCCCGCTGTTGCGCAGGCGCGAGGTTTCCACGCGCAACCGGGCGCGCACGCCATGGAACAGGTCGTCGGCATCGTCGTGGAAGGAAATGACGGTGTTGCCCGTCAGCACCAGGCTGACCTGTTCCATGACGGGGTCGAGCGCCCCGTCGGGAATCCGGGCCAGCTTGACGACCAGAAACAGCGTGTCGCCATACGATTCCACCTTCGCCCGCTGCTCCGTGTTCGCGATGTCCTCGATCAGCAGCGGGTGCAGGCCGAAATGGCCTCCCAATGCCTTGAGCAGCGCCATGTCATGGATGCCGTGCACCTGGATCCAGCGAACCAGTCCCTCCGGCTCCCCATCGGCGGCGACATCCTCCCAACGCGTGGCCGAACGGGTATCAAACCGGTCACCATCATACCGGCATACCGTCATCGTGACGGGACCCGAGCCGCGGATGCCGACCGCCACCGGCGTACCCGGTTCCAGACCGGTCTTCCGCGACCGTTCACCGGTCACGCGCAGCGGTTTCCAGGCGGGTTCCTCCCCACCGGCCGCATCGCCGAACACCGGCTCCCTGCCCCTGCGCGATGCGGATCTTCGCCGCGTTTCCCCACATGCGGCCTCATATGCGGCACGCGCGAACCGCGTCCGGGCCTCGGCCTCGTGCAGCTCGGAAAGCCGCTTTCTGCGGATGTTTTCCTGTTCGTGACCGCTGACCGCCATGCCAACCTCCCGGGCGCACGGGAACCGCGCCCCTTTGCGTGTGTTCAGGATTGATTCCGGTTCAGGCTTCAACCCATGCCCTGGCCGCGCCTCTCCTTGCGCCATTGCCCCGGCGTCATGCCCGTGTGCCGCCGGAACACCTCGTTGAAATGCTTCCGGTCGCGCAGGCCGATGTCGCCCAGAATGTCCGCGATCTTGCGATCGGTCGAGGCCAGCAGCCGGCAGGCCTCGTTCAGGCGCAGTCCCTGCAGGTAGTCGGAGAAGGACATGCCCGTGCATTCGCGGAACAGGCGCGAAAAGTAGCTGCGCGAAAGGAAGGTGCGCATGGCGACCTCCGACACGGTGAGGTGCTCGTCGGAAAAGTGGGCCTTGAGAAACTGCAGCGCCTGGTCCATCATCTGGTGCCGCGGCCGGCCGCCCTCGGCACCGCCTGTTTCCGTCGCCCGGAAGATGCGGGTCAGCAGCTCGATGAGGCAGGCACGCAGGATGTTCTGGTAACCCTTGGGCCGGTTGAAGAACTCGGCCTGCATGCGGTGGAACACATCCTCGACCGCCGCCTGTGCCGCATCGTCCAGCCGCAGGCTGACCACGGGGCCGTCGCCGACGGCGAAGCTGTTGAACAGGATGGAGCCGGACACGGCCTCGAAGTCGGTGCTGCCGATCAGCGCGGGATCGACGAACTCGGGCCGGAAGATGCAGTTGTAGACGATGATTTCCGTTGACGGGGCCGAGCGGATGAACAGGTGGGGCGTGCTGGTGTTGATGACGCACAGGTCACCCTTGCGGACCGGGATCTCCGCGCCGCCCAGCAGGTGCAGGCCGTGCCCCTTGGCCACATAGGCGATTTCGATGAAATCGTGCTCGTGCAGGGGCATGCGTCCGCGTTCCCCCTCGGAGGCGATGTTCAGGAAGACGGGCAGTCCGTCCTCAAAGTACGATTCACCGACAAAGCGCATCACTTCGGGCATGGCCAGGCGTTCTCCTCCGGCGGCCGGCCCGGTGCGACCTGTGGACCAGAACCCCCGAAACATCATACCACACCACCTCGGCAACGGCACCCGGTTGCGGTATGATGGAGCCGTCGGCATGCCCGTGCCGCCCGCCAGGCGGGACGCAATGCGCCGCAGCGGCGGAGTGGGCGGACATGACACGATCCACGCGTTCCATCAAGGAGGCCGCCATGCTCAGCCTGTACGACCTGACCTGCGAGCACCGCAGACAGCCCATCGGACTTCCCACCGCATCACCACGCTTCTCCTGGAAGCTGCGCTCCGACAAGGAGAACTGCCGGCAGGCCACGTACCGGCTTTGCATCGACCGCCTGCTGCCGGATGGCGCATCGCCGTCATGGGACAGCGGAACCGCCGAAAGCGCGCAGTCTGTGCTGGTCGGCTGCGATCTGCCGTATCTGGCGCCGCACACGGCCTACCGCTGGACGGTGACCGTCACGGACAGTCATGGGGAGTCCGCGCAGGCGCACAGCACCTTCGAAACCGGCCCCTCGGATTGGTCGGATACGACCGCCCGCTGGATCAGCGGCGACGACGGCGAACCGGTCCAATCCGAAGCGCGCCCGTCCCCGCTGCTGCGCAAGGGCTTCACCATCGACCGGCCGATCCGCTCGGCCCGCCTGTACGCAACGGCCCAGGGCGTCTACGAGCTTTCGCTCAACGGCCGCCGGGTCGGCGATGCCTGGATGGCGCCCGGCTGGACCTCCTACAACAAGCGCCTGCAGGTGCAGGCCTACGACGTGACGGAGCTGGCGGTGCCAGGCGAGAACGTGCTCGGCGCATCGCTCGGCAACGGCTGGTTCTGCGGCAACCTTGCCTGGAGCGGCAACCGGAACGTCTACGGAACGGAACGGGCCCTGCTGGCCGAGCTGCGCCTGCGGTTCGAGGACGGCACGGAGACCGTCGTCGCCACGGACGGCAGCTGGACCTGTCAGGACGGCCCCACCCGCTTTTCGGAGATCTACCACGGCGAGACGTATGACGCGCGCCTGGTGCCGGCCGGATGGGACACCGCCGGTTTCGACGCCGCCGCATGGCGGCCGGTACGGGAAGCCAGGCCCGTCGTCACCCGCCTCGTGCCGCAGGAGACGGAACCGGTGACCATCCACGAAATGCTGCCGCCCGTCGCTTGCTTCACGACACCGGAAGGAGACCGGGTGCTCGACTTCGGCCAGAATGTCACCGGTTTTGTCCGTTTCACGGTCACGGGCCCTGCAGGCGCCACCCTCGTGCTGCATCACGCCGAGGTGCTCGACGCCGCTGGCAACTTCTATACGGAAAACATGCGCTCGGCCCGCAACGAGCTGACCTACACGCTCGCGGGCAACGGACCGGAAACCTGGAACCCCCGGTTCAGCTTCCAGGGCTTCCGCTATGTGCGCGTCCGCTCAGACGGTCTCACATGGGAGCCCGGCCAGTTCACGGCATGCGTGCTGCATACGGCCATGCGCCCCACCGCCGCCTTCACGAGCTCCCACGAGCTGCTCAACCGGCTGTACCGCAACATCGTCTGGGGCCAGAAGGGCAACTTCCTCGATGTGCCCACAGACTGCCCGCAGCGCGACGAACGCCTCGGCTGGACGGGCGACGCGCAGGCCTTCATCCGCACGGCCTGCACCAACTACGACACCGTCCGCTTCTATACCAAATGGCTGCGCGACCTGGCGGCCGACCAGCTGCCGGATGGCGGCGTGCCGTTCGTGATTCCGAACGTGCTGCCCACGAAGGAAAAGGAGGGTCATTCCTCCGCCGCCTGGGGCGACGCGGCCACCATCTGCCCCTGGACCGTCTGGCGCTGTCATGGCGATGATCGCCTGCTGGCGGAGCAGTACCCGTCCATGAAGGCCTGGGTCGACTGGATCACGGCGCAGGGCGGGGACGGCCTGTGGAACACGGGGTTCCATTTCGGCGACTGGCTGGGCCTCGACGCCAAGCCCGACAGCTATGTGGGCGCGACCCCGAAGGATCTGATCGCGACCGCGTTTTATGCCCATTCGACGGATCTGGTCGCCCGAACCGCCGCCCTGACGGGACACGAAGCGGATGCGGCGCATTACCACACCCTGCACGCGCACATCGTGGAACGGTTCCGCGACGAGTTCGTGACGCCGAACGGGCGCCTGGCCGCGCCCACGCAGACCGCCCACGTGCTGGCGCTTCACTTCGACCTGCTGGCGGAAAAGGACCGTCCGCGCGCCTTCGCGGACCTCGCGCTGCTGGTGGAGGAAGCCGGCGTCGCACTGACGACCGGTTTCGTGGGCACACCGTACCTGTGCCACGTGCTCACCCGGTTCGGCCGGCACGACCTGGCCGGGAAGCTGCTGTTGCGCGAGTCGTATCCGTCCTGGCTCTACCCGGTCACCAAGGGTGCGACGACCATCTGGGAGCATTGGGACGGCATCCGGGAGGACGGCTCGTTCTGGAGCCGCGACATGAATTCCTTCAACCATTATGCGTACGGCGCCATCGGAGACTGGATGTTCCAGGTGCTGGCCGGCATCGATCTCGATGCGGAGGCGCCCGCCTATCGGGTCATCCGCATCCGTCCCCGGCCCGTCGACGGCATCACGCATGCGGAGGCGGAGATCGACACGCCGTACGGAACAGTACGCTCCTCCTGGCAGACGGAGGGAGGATCCTTCACGCTGACCGTGGATGTGCCCGCCAATGCCGAGGCCGTCGTCCTGTTGCCGGGACAGGCGGAGCATGAAGCCGTGCGCGTGGGTTCCTGCCACGCCAGGACGTTCACGACACAAGTCGGCGCAGGTGCCTGATCCGGATCTCCTCGCAAACCGCTGGCGGGGAACCGGCACATGACCAAGGGGGGGGTCTCGGAATGGATGAGGCACCTCCCTTTTTCATGCAGGCGTCACGTTCGAGGCATCACACGTTCCTGTAATAAAAGATCGCCAACTGGGTGCGGTCGCGCAACCCCAGCTTCTCGAGGATGACGCTGATGTAGTTGCGGACGGTGCCCTCGCCCAAGAAAAGGGTTTCGGCAATCTCCCGGTTCGACAGGCCGTTGGCGACCTGGGTGACGACTTCGATCTCCCTGTCGCTGAGCCCATGGCCGGACAGGCCGGGCCTGCTTTCCTGCAGCAATCCCGGCAACCGGGAGACGATTTCGTCCCCGAACACGCGCATGTCGCTCGCGACCGCCCTCACGGACGGTACGATGCTGCCGAAGTCCTGTTTGAGCAGATACCCCCGAGCGCCGATGCGCAGCGCCCGCAGGATGTATTCGTCGTCGGAGAACGTGGTCAGGAAGAGGATGCGGGCCTTCGGGTCGGACGAAAGGATCGCCTCGGCCGCATCAAGACCGGTCATGCCGGTCATGCGGATGTCCATCAGCAGCACATCCGGCTCGAGCTGTCCGTACAGTGCCACGGCTTCCGCGCCGCTGGCGCCGGTACCCGCCACCTCGATCTCCCCGTCCGCCTCCAGGATGGTGCGAAGCGACACGGTCACCAGTCTGTCGTCATCCACGACCAGCACGCGCATGGGTATCCTCCTCCTTGGGGATGGTGATGAAGATCTCGAAGCCTGATTCCGTCGAAACGCGGAACCGCCCTTCCAGTGCCCGGATGCGTTCCTCCATGTTCGAAAGACCCATGCCCGTGTCCGGACGGAACGGCTTCACATGCCCGTTGTCGCGGATCACCAGCTGATGGAACGCCGGATGCTCGCGCATCACGATCTCGGCCTGCGTGGCGTCCGAATGCTTCATGATGTTGGCCAATGCCTCCCGGCAGACGGCGATGACCGCCAATTGCACTCTCGGTTTCGGATCCGTGGACCACTGGTCGTCAAGCGTCAGCATACAGAAACGGAACCCTTCCGCGAGGGCACGCAGCTGGGCTCGCAGGTCGACAGACTCGTCGCGCAGGTCGTGCACGCTGCGCCGGATGCTGCCCATGGCCTGGGAAAGCGTTTCGTTGAGCGTCTTGAGCCCCTCCGTCGCACGGTCGTCGCGGCTGGTCACGATCAGCGCGCCTGTCTGCATCAGGGCGCTGGCAAGCAGGTGGCCCACATTGTCGTGGATTTCGCGGGCGATGCGGGTGCGCTCGCCCAGCGTGGCGGTCGAAAGATCCGCATCCTGCCGTTCCAGCAGTTCGCGGTTGCGCCGGCTCAGGTGCTCGCGAACCTCGCGGGTTTCGTCCTTCTGTGCCAGAAAAGCCTTCCGAAAGGCCAGCAGCGCATCGCGTCGCACCCGCAACAACAGGGCGGCCGGCGAAAGCGCCGCGAGCACGAGCGGTGGCAAGGGGGAGGTTCCATTCTGGAACGAATCCAAAGCCGCCAGCATCAGCGGCACCAGACTGACGAGATTGGCAAGCCGCCAGGGTTGCTGCGGCATGTCAAAGGCGATCAGGGGCAGGAAGAAGGTCAGCTCCGGCCATACCAGGCATGCCCCCGCATAACCGACCGTCAACCCCGTCTGCACCACGCGGGAATCCGCCATGCTCAGCAGGCCGCTGATGATGATCGCGGCCAGAAAGGGCAGCACACTGCCACCCAACTGCGGCTGGCACAGGAACACCGCCATGCAACTGGCGAACAGCAGTCCCTTTTCGACCTGCAGGAACCGTCCCGACACGGATGCCTCCCCCACCCGGCACCATGCCGGGCGGCCTCCTGTGATCCACATGCGCGAATCCGCCTCAGCGAATCCCGCCACGGGCATCACGATCGGTTCCATCGTATCATGCATCGCGCGCTGCGTGAATCGGCAGCTTCCAATCGTGCAGACCGCATGCGCCATCGCGATGGACACCCCGAAAACCCGAGCCTTCCTGCGAAAGTGACAATTGTCATCTCCGGCTCGTGATGCATGACACTGCTTCCGTCCGCGGCGCCGTTGTACGATGAGTGTGCACAAGGAACAGGACATCCGGTCATACGGCCGCACAGACCGCCCGCAAGGAGGCAATCCCATGATCGTTTCAGTCAACAACCTGGTCAAACGCTACGGTGACCTGACAGCCCTCGACCACCTTTCATTCGAGGTGCGTGAGGGAGAAGTGTTCGGCCTGCTCGGTCCGAACGGCTCAGGCAAGACGACGGCCATCAACTGCATCCTCTCGCTGCTGACCACCGACAAGGGCGAGATCCGGGTCTTCGACAAGCCCATGTCGCCCGAGGCCTACGACATCAAGAAGGACATCGGCATCGTGATGCAGAATGTCGCTGTCTTCGAGGAGCTCTCGGTCGAGGAAAACATCGACTACTTCTGCGGCCTGTACGTCACCGACAGGGCGAAGCGCCGCCAGCTCGTCGAGGAGGCCATCGCATTCGTCGAGCTCGGGGAGTTCCGGAAGTTCCGGCCCAAAAAGCTCTCCGGCGGCCTGCTGCGCCGTCTGAACATCGCCTGCGGCATCGCGCACAAGCCCCGGCTGATCATCCTCGACGAGCCGACCGTGGCCGTCGATCCGCAGAGCCGCAACAAGATCCTCGAAGGCATCCTCGAGCTCAACCGCCGCGGCGCGACCGTCATCTACACCTCGCACTACATGGAGGAGGTCGAGCAGATCTGCAGCCGCATCCTCATCGTGGACAAGGGGGTCGCCATCGCCACCGGCACAAAGGATGAACTCAAGGCAAAGATCTCGCTCGGCGAGACCATCACCGTGGAATCGTTCCAGATCACGGAAAATCAGGTGGACAGGCTTCGTGCGCTGCCACACGTCTCCTCCGTCGCCTGGCGCGACCACATGCTGGTCATCCGTTCCGAACGCAACGGCGGCATGCTCGAGCGGGTGCTGGAGTTCCTCAAGCGCGAAGCCATCGAGTACGGCAAGATCTATTCCGTCCAGCCCACACTCAATGACGTGTTCCTGGAGATCACCGGCAAGGAGCTGCGGGACTGACCGCACGGCCGCATCCGATACGTCTGCAAGGCCGCATCCGGCATGACGGCATGGCCGCATCCGGCATGACGGCTCGGTCGATCCCCATATGACAGCAAGGAGGCGCCCATGTTCGCGCACATCTTCCTCACACGGCTCAAATGCCTGACCCGCGATCGGGAAATGATCTTCTGGACCCTCATGTTCCCGCTCGTGCTGGCCTTCTTCTTCAGCCTGGCGTTCGGCAACATCGACAAGGCGGAACTGTTCGAGCCGATCCCCGTCGCCATCATCGACGATGCCGCATGGCAGGAGGACACGACCTTCCGGGAAACGATCAAAAGCCTGTCCGAAGGCAATGACCGCCTGCTCGACGTGAAAATCACCGACGCGGCGGAATCGGAACGGCTGCTCGCCGACCGGGAGATTGCGGGCATTCTGGCCGCAGGCACGCCCGTCCGAATGATCGTTCGGCAGACAGGCATGAACCAGAACATCCTCAAGCGGTTCCTCAACGAGTACAATGGCACGTCCGCCACCGCAACAACCCTCATCGACGCCGATCCCGCATCCGCGCCAGCCGTCGCGGCAGCCCTGGCGGACCGGATCGCCTACACCCGGGAAGCCACCGCCACCAAGGCGCCCATGGACCGAAAGCTGGTCTACTTCTACGGCCTCATCGCCATGGCCTGCTTCTATGGCGGCTTCTTCGGCAGCAAGGAGGTCACGGACATCCAGGCGAACATCTCCGCCCGGGCCGCACGCATCAATGTGGCGCCGGTGCACAAGCTCAAGGCCTTCCTGTCGAGCGCGGCCGCCTCCCTGGTCATCCAGCTGGCCGAGATGCTCATCCTGCTCCTGTTCCTGCGTTTCGCCCTCGGCATCGGATTTTCGGGAAAGACCGGCCACATCCTGCTGACCATCATGACCGGCAGCCTTGCCGGCGTCTCCTTCGGCGCATTCATCTCCGCGCTGGTCAAGAAAAGCGAAGGCATCAAGATCGCCCTGCTGATCAGCATCACGATGCTCGGCACGACGCTTGCCGGCATGATGTACGCGGACGTGAAGTATGTCGTGATGCAGCATGCGCCGCTGCTGGGCTGGATCAATCCCGTCAACCTGCTGTCGGACGCCCTTTTCAGCCTGTACTTCTACGACACGTCGACACGCTTCTTCCAGAACATCGCCGGTCTGGGCATCCTGTCCGTCGTGTTCTGCACCGTCACCTACCTCGCGGTTCGGAGGAAAAAGTATGCAAGTCTTTAAGCTGTGCCTCAAGCTGCTGCAGCGCAGGCTGCCGATGCTTCTGATCTATGTCGGCGTGTTCCTTGCCGTGTTGTTGACGGTATCGGCCAACTTCTCAAAAAGCCCCGAGCAGGCGGTATTCTCCGACGAACGCCTTCGCGTCGCGGTCATCGCGGAGGAATCCTCCCCCGTCATCGATGGCCTCAAGCGGGAACTCGGGAAGACCTGCGACTTCGTGCCTCTCCAGGATACCCCCGAAGCCATGCAGGACGCCCTGTTCTTCCGTGCCGTAGCAAGCATCCTGAAGATTCCCGCGGGCTTCACGCAGGATGTGCTCGCCGGCCGCGAGGCAACCATCGAGCGGATCGCGGTGCCAAATTCGACTGCCGGCATGAACCTGGACATGATCACGGACCAGTACCTCAATACGGTCCGCCTGCACGCCGCCTTCGCCCCGGATCTGTCTGCCGCGGACATCGTGGCGCGCACCGAGGCGGATCTGGCCGTGGAGACCCCGGTCGAAATGCGATCCGGCCAGGAAAAGGCCGCGGCGCTGTCCTTCTCGGCCTACTACTTCAACTACCTGTCCTACGTGTTCCTGTCCGTCTTCATCCTGGGCATCAGCGCCCTGATGATCGTGCTCAACAAACCCGATCTGCGACGCCGCAACGCCTGCTCCCCCATCCCCGCAGGCCGTGTGAACGTGCAGTTCCTGCTGGCGAACCTGCTGTTCACCTTCCTCGTCTGGCTGGTCATGACCGGCATGTTCTTCGTCGTCAATCCCGAACACCGCATGCCGCAGCATATCGGACTGTTCCTTGCCAATTCCCTGCTGTACGCGTTCTGCGCCGCCAGCATCAGCTACCTCATCGGCATCTCGATCAAGGGCGAAAGCGCCGTGTCCGCGGCCAGCAACGTCGTTTCCCTCGGCACCTCGTTCCTGTGCGGCGTGTTCGTGCCCCAGGCCATGCTCTCGTCCTCGGTGCTGCGTGTCGCCCAGTTCACGCCGACCTACTGGTTCGTCAAGGCAAACAACCACCTCGCGGAGACAGCCCTGTCTACGCCGGACCAGGTCGACACCTTCCTGTCCTGCCTGCTCGTGGAGGCCGCGTTCGGGGTGGCCTTCCTGGTGCTGGCGCTGGTGGTGGGGAAGAAACGGAATATCCGGGTGGCATAAGGGGAGGCCTGCGGGAGTGCGCCTCATCGGTTCGATGCCTCCTCGCTGATGGAGGGCCTGCGGGATTGCGCCTCATCGGTTCGATGCCTCCCCGCTGATGGAGGGCCTGCGGGAGTGCGCCTCATCGGTTCGATGCGAATGCCTTCGTACATGACAAGTTCGCGAATGCGGACAACCAGCCGCGTAACATCCCCGCCAACGGTCGCGCGCGAGATGGCAACCGCATTGTCCGGCGCTGCCAGGCTGCGGATGGAGGGTGAAGGACCGCAGGCGGGCAGGGTGAGCGCGACATGGATGTCCCGGATCGGAAGCGGCGCTTCGAAGGTCGTGCCGTTGAAGCCGCTGTGGTTGATCACCTGCAGCATCCAGCCGCCGGCGTCGTGGGCATGCAGAAAGCATTCGACGCAGGAGGGCGCATCCGTCTCCAGCGGAGCCGGCATGCCCGGAAGACCGGCAACAAGGTCGACAAGCAGATCGCGGTGCTCCACATACCCGTGACGCAGATACAACCGGTCCGGCTGCCAAGGCATCAGGACCGACGCCCCTTCGCCGGGCATCCGGCTTGCGATGACGGCGCCATGGTCATGCGAACGCACATGGGCGAGGCACTTTTCCGGCGGACCGTAGGGTCCAGCCGAGAGGATCGGCCACAGCCATTCGATTTGCCAGCCGGGGTTCCCGTCACCGGCCGGCGGCGGCAGGATGCGCACGGGGTGGACGGCGCCGGCCAGGAACACATGCTTGCCCGCCGGGAAGGATGGGTGAAGACCGCCGGCGATCTCCAGATAGGCGGATCGGGATGCAATCGGATCCGGGGCCATGGTCATCGGGAATGCGTCGGACGGAATTCCCGACGGCACGCCGCCGGTCGCGACCAGATGTGTGCCGGCACGGCGCAACGCGGCGAGCAGGGTGCCGGCATCCGGATCAAGATGGGTCAGGGCCGGCAACAAAACGGCACGCAGACGGGATTGTGCATGGCGCAGCCCTTCCGCCAGGTGTTCCGCGTGCAGCACATCAAACAGCACATGGCGCTCCTTCATCGCGTGGAAGCAGCCAAGATACGCATCGTGCGCTTCCTGCGACGAGAACCGGTCGGGCTTGACCAACGCGACCGGCGCCCATGAGGTGAAGCATCCATACTCCGCCTCATGGGCGGCTGCATGCCGGAATACCCGTGTGGCGGCTGCGATGCCCGCCGTGTCCGGGTACTCCGGAAAGTCGCCGATGATGCAGAAATCCAGCCCCGACCCGGCTGCCAGGCTGCCGAACAGCCGCGCGGCGGTCAGATGCGGCGAAACACCCATAAAGCGCACATCGATGCCGACGGCATTGATGCAGCAGTTGCTGACGGTTTTATCCTGCCAGGCATCCTCGAGCGACTGCACGTTCTCGCTGGTCTGATACAGCCAGACGGGCAGCGGCCGGTCAAGCTCCGTGTTCGATTCCTTGCGGACCATGTCCACGCCATGCTCGTCATAGGTGGATATGGCGATGTCCGGCGACACCGCTTTGATCAGCGTTCGCATCCGGTCCAGCATCCTGCGGGTGGTCTGATGCTGGAACCGCCGGTACGCCGCCCAGGACGGGTGTTCCGGATCATGCTGCGGCGGAAGCGGGCTGCCGGTCCCGTCATGGAATGCCGCGCAACAGGATCCGCAACGGCAGATGCCGAATGAATGGCCGGAATAGTCGCGTGTCTGGTAACCGAACATGTTGAAGAACACGCCATCGACCGGGTACCGTTCCAGCACCTCCCGCAGGATCTCCAGCGCGCCTTCCCGCTGGTACCAGCCATTGATGCAGGTTGCGACCGTTCCGTTGAACCGCATGCGCTCGCCTGCCGCATTCTCATAGAACCAATCCGGGTGCGCCTCAAAGACGGACTCATCCGCCTTGCTGAAATCGAAGCGGGCGATGTACCGGATGCCGGCGCGATGGCAGGCAGCCACCGTCTCACCCACCAGATCGCGGACGGATCCATCTGCCCGCCGCAGGTACGGATTCTGCCAATGATGGGACAACGCCGTCGGATAAAAGGCGACAATTCCACCGGTGTTCATCATCAGCGTATTGGCCGACATGTCGGCGAGGTCGCGTACGAGCCGCTCGGGATCAAGCCCGGCATCTGTTTCCCGCAGATTGGTCTGGACCAGCCGCACCCTGTTCATTTCCCACCATCGCATGGCATCCGCTCCTTGTCCGTTTTCCCGCCACAACACACCGCAAGGGCGGGATGATGATCGCATGGTTCTTCCCATATCATGGCCCAAGATGCGATGAATTGCTATAATTGTTCCGAACGGACATGAATCAACAACATCAGCGTCCAAGCGATCCACCGGTGACACGGCGGAAGGCGCACGACACGGAAAGGCCCCCCAATGGCTTCCAGACGGCTCCTGTTCCACATCGTGGATGTATTCGCGGAGACGGCCTACGCGGGCAACCAGCTTGCGGTGTTCCACGGCGACATGCCGGATGACACGGAAATGCAGAGGATCGCACGCGAGATCAATTTCGCCGAAACCACGTTCCTGCTCGACCCGGACACACCGGGTGATACCCACCGGGTGCGCATCTTCACGCCGGAAGCCGAGGTGCCGTTCGCGGGCCATCCCACGCTGGGCTCGGTCCATGTCCTGCGCACGGTGTTCGGCAGGGGAACCACCTGCGGCGACGGCATGTGGCGCATGAACCTGTCGCTCGCCGCAGGGGTCATTCCGGTCGTCTGGTCCGAAATTCCGGATGATCCGGATGCCGGATTGTACAGCATGACACAGCGGCAACCCGAGTTCGGCGAAGCAGTCACCCGGGAGGACGCAGCCCGATGGCTTGGCATGCCGGTCGGAGACGTTTCCGACGAAGGCCCCTGCCGGATGGTCTCGACCGGCCTGCCCTTCCTGATTGTGCCGCTTGCGTCACTGGATGCGGTCCGCAGGGCCTCACTCTCCAAGGAGGGGGCGAAAGCCGCAGCCGCGGCCTGCGGTGCATCCGGCGTGCTGGTGTTCGCCCGCGAGGGCCGGGAACCGGGACAGGATCTTTCCGTCCGCGTCTTCGTCGACGAGCTCGGCATACCGGAGGATCCCGCCACCGGCAGCGCCCACGGCTGCCTGGTCGCCTGGATGCTGCAACAACGGTCAAACGGAACCGGATCCCGCCGGCAGGCGCCAGACGGGGCGACGATCCGCCTTGTCAGCGGACAGGGGCATGAAATCGGCCGGCCGTCCGTCCTCCATCTGAGAGGGCGGTTCGCGGACGATCGGTGCGACATCGAGGTGGGCGGCCGGTGCCGCACGGTGGCCGAAGGACGATGGATATGAAAGCCTACGACATTCACCCGGACTTCCTGAAGTACCGTCACCTGCGGATTTCGCTGAATCCGTGGCTGCTTCCGGTCATGAACCGCTTCCTGACACGTGTTTTCTACGGAATGCCTCTTCCGGAGGGGCTGGAGGAAACCGGACATCGCATACCGGGGTTCCAGGGCGCGGACATCCGCCTGGCCGTGCTGCGGCCCAAGGGGCATGACGCAGCGCTGCCAACGCTGGTCTACCTGCATGGCGGCGCATTCGCCGTGCAGGCGGCGCCCTTCCACAAGCGCCTGCTGTGCGCATACGCGCGGAGCACGCCCTGTCAGGTGGTGTTTGTCGATTATCGCCTGCTTCCGGCTGCCTCCTTTCCGGTGGGACTGGAGGACTGTTGTGCCGCGTACCGGTGGGTGGTGGCGCATGCGGACACGCTGAAGGCCGATCCCGCCCGCATCGCCATTGGCGGTGACAGCGCGGGCGGCACCCTGGCGATCGGCGTCTGCCTCCTCGCGCGGGAACGCAGCCTGCCGATGCCTTGCTTCCAGCTGCTGGTCTATCCTGGATGCGATGCACGGAACAACTCCGCATCCATGCGTGAATTCACGGACGTTCCCCTGTGGAACAGCCGCATGCATGCGCGCATTGGGAAAATGTACTACAAGCAGGGCATGCACATGAAGCGCGAGATCATCTCCCCCGTCGAGGCGGAGACGCTTGCCGGCCTGCCGCCCGCGTACGTGGAGGTGGCGGAATACGACTGCCTGCGCGACGAAGGCATCGCCTATGCCGAAACGCTGCGACGGGACGGCATCGCCGCCGAACTGCACCAGCCGCGCCGGACGATCCACGGCTTCGAGATCGCCGAAGGCAATGAAATCGTGCGGCGGAGTGTCGCACGGCGCATTCAGGCGCTCCAGGCGGCCTTCGCACCTGCCATCGTCCCGCCGGAAAAGGAGACTTGACAATCCGGCCACATCCGGCGTAGGATGTGAAAAACGAAACACGCATTGACGGGGAGGAGTACCTCCACCGCTTCAGGCAGCGAGGGAACGCATGGTGAAAGGTTCCCGTGAAGCGAGGAGGGAAGGTGGCCCCACAGCGGCGGTCCGAACGCGCGGGAATCCGCGCCGGTAGGCACCGACGGCAGCCCGCCGTTACCGGGTCCACGTATCGAGCCGTTCCCATGGAGGGGTTCCGTACGCAAGAGCGCATGTGCCCGAAAGGGCCATGAAACCAGGTGGTACCACGGAGGCCGGCCCTTCGTCCTGAACAGGACGAAGGGTTTTTTGCGTTTCCGGCGACGCAGAACGGCACAAGGCACCGGCGGCGCTGCCCGACGGTGCGGCAGAAGGCGAGGAGGACCACCATGCTCGAGAAACGCTATATCCCCGAGGAACAGGAGGCCCGCTGGCAGCAGGCCTGGGAAGCCCATGGCACGCACACGTACAAGCCGGATCCCATGAAAACGCCCTACAGCATCGACACCCCGCCCCCGACCGTTTCCGGCAGCCTGCATGTCGGCCACATCTTCTCCTACACGCAGGCGGAGATGATCGCGCGGTTCCGGCGGATGACCGGCCACGCCCTCTACTACCCCTTCGGCTTCGACGACAACGGCCTGCCGACGGAGCGGCTCATCGAACGGGAAACGCACACGGACACACGTGCGATGACGCGCGACGAGGTCCTCGCTTTGGGAAAGCCCATCGTCGAACGGCACGAGGCGGCCTTCCAGGACCTGTGGCGCTCGCTGGGCTTTTCCTGCGACTGGAACCTGGCCTACCAGACCATGAGTCCCCAGGTTCAGCGCATCTCCCAGGCCTCCTTCCTCGACCTGGCCCGGCGCGGCCTTGCCTACCCGGACGAGCAGCCCACGCTGTGGTGCCCGCACTGCCGCACCTCGATCGCGCAGGCCGACCTGGACACGAAGGAGGCCGACACCCTGTTCAACACCATCCGGTTCCAGCTGGCCGGCGACGCCTACCGGTTCCTGCCGGTCGCCACGACCCGGCCGGAGATGCTGTACGGCTGCGTCTGCCTGTTCATCCATCCGGAGCACCCGGTCCTGTCGGGGTTCATCGGACAGCGTGCCATCGTGCCGGTCTACGGCCACGAGGTGCCCATCCTCGGCAATCCCGACGCAGATCCGGACAAGGGCACCGGCGTCGTCATGTGCTGCACCTTCGGCGACGCCGCGGACGCGGCCTGGTACCGCACCTATTCCCTTCCCTATCGAAAGGTGCTCGAGCCGGACGGCACCCTGGCCCGCGAGATTCCGGAGCTTGGCGGCATGACCCTGCGCAGGGCCCGCCCGGCCATCATCGGCCTGCTGGAGGAGCGGGGCCTGCTGATCCGCACGGAACCGCTCTCCCACCAGGTCGGCGTCCATGAGCGCTGCGGCACCGAGGCGGAGCTGCTGCCCTCACGCCAGTGGTACATCCGCCTGCTGGAGAACCGGGAACGCTTCCTGCAGGCGGCGGAGGAGATCCAATGGTACCCCGCGGCCATGAAGCACCGGTATGTCGACTGGGTCGAAGGCCTGAAGTGGGATTGGTGCGTCTCGCGGCAGCGCCGGTTCGGCATCCCGATTCCGTTGTGGTACTGCGGCGACTGCGGTGCCCCCATCCTGCCGGAGGATGCCGACCTGCCGCTCAACCCGGCGGAGACCGCGCCGAAAGCGCCGTGCGCCCGCTGCGGCGGCACCGGCTTCACGCCGGAGACCAGCGTGCTGGACACCTGGGCGACCTCGTCAATCACGCCCCGCATCAATGCCGCGCGCCAGGCGTCACTCTCCGGCAGGACGGACTTCCTGCCGATGACCATGCGCACCCAGGCACACGAGATCATCCGCACCTGGGCGTTTTACACCATCGTCCGCAGCCTGTACGCCGACGGCACGCTGCCCTGGCGCGACCTGATGGTCTGCGGCTATGTCATGGCCGGCAAGGGCGAGAAGATCTCCAAATCGAAGAACAACGCCTCGGTCGAGCCCACGGCCCTCATCCGCACGCACTCGGCCGACGCGGTGCGCTATTGGGCGGCCGGCGCGAAGCTCGGCACCGACACGGCTTTCCGGGCCGAGGAGCTCGACCTGTCACGCCGGTTTATGACCAAGCTGTGGAACGCCGCCCGTTTCAGCGCCATCCACCTGGAAACCATGACCGAGGCGGACTGGCGCATCGCGACGCTGTTGCCGGCCGACCAGTGGCTCATCTGCCGGTACAACGAAACGCTGGCCGATGTGCGGAACGCTTTCCTGGCCTACGAATCCGGCGACGCGCGCAAGCGGGTGGACGCCTTCTTCTGGAGCGACTTCTGCGACAATTGGCTGGAGCTGGCCAAGGACCGCCTGTACAAGCCCGAAACGCACGGCGCCGCCGCGACGGCCGGCGCGAAGGTGACGCTGCACCGGGTGCTCGCGGGCATCCTGAAGCTGTACGCGCCCTTCGTCCCCCACCTCACCGAGACGATCTGGCAGGCGCTGTATGCCGATCCGGCCGCGCCGTTCGCCTCGCTGCACGAGACAGAATGGGCGCCGATTCCGCTTCCCGAAGGGGCGCCGGAGGCCTCCCTGCTGCGCACGCTGGGCGACCTGCTCACCGATGCGATCGCCGATGCGCGGCGGCAAAAGACGTTGCGGGGCCTGTCGATGAAGGATCCGGTCGATCGGGTGGAGATCCGGTTCCCGCAGTCGGTCACGGAGGAAGACCTGGTGCCGCTGGCGGGCATGCTGGCGGCATCGCTGGGCGATCTGCGCGCCTGCACGGGGGCGCAGGAGATTTTGCTGCCACGGGGCTGACGGCATGGGGATCGGGCAAAAGGGCGACTGAACGTCCACACCTTCAACGACACGGCGCATCTGTCCGAACCGGTCTGAATCCGCAACCCCGTTGTCGGGAGCCAGACACACGGCTTGTCACCGGCCGGCCGCACCGCCGTTGTCCTGCATGCCGCTCCCTTGCTCCGCCCCGCCCCCTTGCCTTCGATATGCCTGCGGCGTGCAGTGCATGTACTTTCGAAAGCGCGAAATGAAATAGCTCGCGTTGTCGAAGCCCACCTCCATCGCCACGTCGAGGATCTTGCGATCCGAGGTGCGCAAAAGCTCGGCCGCCCGGTTCACGCGATACCGGTTGAGGTAGTCGGTGAACGTCGTGCCGGCCATGCGCCGGAAGAACGTGCAGAAGTGGCCCGGGCTGAACCCGGCAAGGCACGCCAGCTCATGGATGGTCAGCGTCCGGGCGTGGTGGTCGCGGATATGCGTGAGGACGGCCTTCATCCGTTCGGCATGCTGCGACGCCGCGACGGTTCGCTCCCCGTGGCCGGCCAGCTGTGGCAGGATGCGGTAGAACATGCCGAACAGCAGCGCCTTGACGCCGATTTCATACGCCGGCGGCCGCTCAGCCAGCAGGGCGTCGAGCTCCGCCAGGTCCGCAAGGACCCGGTTGGACCATGCGGCGCCCGGTGTGATGACGAGGAAGGCCGGCATCCGGCCTTTGAGCAGGGGATCGAGCAGGCGTGTCTGCACTGCGTCGAGCCGGTTGCCATACAGCAGGGAATCGTGGAATACGACCGCCGAAAAGGAGAATCCCGCCGACTCGGGCGGCACATGGCCCGCATGCAGCTCGCCGCCGTGGACGAGCACCGCTTCCCCGGCCGCAAGCGGCACATATTCGGTTCCGACCTGGATTTGGGCTTCCCCCTCGCGGATGCGGATGAACTCCAGCTCGTCGTGCCAGTGGCAGGTGAAGATGTTGTCATCCGGCGTGCAGGTGAAGCGATGGACGTTCACCGGAAAGAGCACGTCGTCCATCCATCGGTTCTCCTTGAGCAGCATCCGGTCCATGAAATCCTCCGTCACATGAAGATCGTGTTATGATTGCGGAAGGGTGAGATAGAATCCAAGCATCGGATCTGAATAGAATCGTATCATGGCGGGCCGTCCGCATTCAATCGGAACCTGCGGGCGCCGCACCAGCCGCATGACACCGCCACGATGGCGACAGGAGGAACCCCATGAAGTTCACGAACGGCCAATGGCTTGTCCGGGACGGCCACACGGTGCAATCGCCCGCGGAAGTCCGCGACTGCCGCGTGTCCGGCAGCACCATCGACATCCTCGCATCGGCCTGGCCCATCCACCACCGTGGCGCCACGCTGTCCGGCCCGGTCTTCACCCTCACCTTCTCCACCCCGCTGCCGGATGTCATCCGCGTGCAGGCGGCCCATTTCACCGGCGGCCTCGACAAGGGACCGCACTTCGGGCTGAACGCCCCCGGGAACCCGGCTGCCACCATCACCGAAACCGAGGAGGAAATCACCCTCCTTTCCGGCCGCACGAGCGTCACCATCGCCAAGAAAGGCGCCTGGCAGGTCACCTTCTGCCGCGACGGCGTGCCCTTCACCGACAGCATCGCCCGCTCCCTGGCCTACATCACCGCACCGGAAGGCAAGGTTTACTTCCGCGAGCAGCTGGCCCTGGGTGTCGGCGAATCGATCTACGGCCTCGGCGAGCACTTCACCCCGTTCCTCAAGAACGGCCAGGTCGTCGACATCTGGAACGAGGACGGCGGCACCTCCTCCGAGCAGGGCTACAAGAGCGTGCCCTTCCATCTCTCGAGCCGCGGCTACGGCGTGTTTGTCAACAACCCGGGGCTCGTATCCTATGAAGTGGGTTCCGAAAAGGTGTCGCGCACGCAGTTCTCCGTGGCGGGCGAGGCGATCGACTACTTCGTGGTCGGCGGCGGCACCCCGAAGGCGGTGCTGCAGAACTACACGTCCCTCACCGGCAAGCCGGCCCTGCCGCCGGCATGGTCCTTCGGTCTGTGGCTGACGACCTCCTTCACCACCAACTACAACGAGGAGACCGTCATGGGCTTCGTCGACGGCATGGCCGAACGCGGCCTGCCGCTGCACGTGTTCCATTTCGACTGCTTCTGGATGAAGGAGTACCGCTGGTGCGACTTCCAGTGGGATCCCGATGTCTTCCCCGATCCGGCCGGCATGCTGCAGCGCATGAAGGCGAAGGGCCTGAAGATCTGCGTCTGGATCAACCCCTACATCGCGCAGCGTTCGCCGCTGTTCGAGGAGGGCAAGGCCGGCGGCTTCCTCCTCAAGCGCCCCGACGGCTCCGTCTGGCAGTGGGACATGTGGCAGCCGGGCATGGGCATCGTGGATTTCACCAATCCGGCGGCCTGCGACTGGTTCGCCGCCAAGCTCAAGGCCCTCATGGACATGGGTGTCGACTGCTTCAAGACCGATTTCGGCGAGCGCATCCCCACCGATGTCGCCTGGTTCGACGGCTCCGATCCGGTCCGGATGCACAACTACTACACGCAGCTGTACAACAAGTGCGTTTTCGACCTGCTCGTCAAGGAACGCGGCGCGGGCGAGGCCTGCCTGTTCGCCCGCTCGGCGACGGCCGGCGGCCAGCAGTACCCGGTGCACTGGGGCGGCGACTGCTGGGCCACGTTCGAATCGATGGCCGAATCGCTGCGCGGCGGCCTCTCCCTCACCCTGTCCGGCTTCGGCTTCTGGAGCCATGACATCGGCGGCTTCGAGGACACGGCCCATCCCGCCGTCTACAAGCGCTGGGCGGCCTTCGGCCTGCTGTCGTCCCACAGCCGCCTGCACGGCAGCTCCTCGTACCGCGTGCCGTGGATGTTCGGCGACGAGGCCGTGGACGTGGTCCGCAAGTTCACGAAGCTCAAGTGCGCGCTGATGCCGTACCTGTTCGGCGCGGCTGTCGAGGCGGCCACGACCGGCGTGCCCTCGATGCGCGCCATGCTGCTCGAGTTCCCGGAGGATCCCGCCTGCGACACGCTCGACCGGCAATACCTGCTTGGTGGCAGCCTGCTGGTGGCCCCGGTGTTCCGCCATGACGGCGTGGTGCCGTATTACCTGCCCGCCGGCCGCTGGACCAACTTCCTGACCGGTACCGTCACAGAAGGTGGTCGCTGGGTGTCCGAAACCCATGATTTCCTGAGCATTCCGCTCATGGCCCGACCGAACTCGCTGGTCGCGGTCGGCGCGGAGGACGCGAGACCCGACTACGACCTGGCGAAGGATGTCACATTGCACCTGTTCGAGCTGTCCGACGGCGCGACAGCCGAGACGAGGGTGCCCGGCATGAGCGGATCCACGGAGCTCTCGGTCGCGGTCACGCGCAACGGCAACACCCTGCGCGTGCAGGCCACCGGCGCGGGAAAGCCCTGGCACCTGCTGCTGCGCAATCTTCGCGGCATCCAGGGCGCAACGGGTTGCGTGGTCACGGACACGCCCGAGGGCGTGCGCGTCAGTCCGGATGCGGCCCTCGAGGACTTCAGCGTGATGCTGTGAAACTGCTCCGATACCGGCCAGGTCGCCGACAGGCAGCTGACTGCAAGCATCCCCGCGGCGGAGACCCGGAGCGACACGCTCCGGGTC
>JAEXRM010000046.1 GCA_023440865.1 Bacillota bacterium | reverse complement strand
CTTTACCGGTGCGGGCCCGGCACACGCCTCAGGCGGCCCCGCCCGCATCGATCAGCTCGCGCTTGAGCGCGCCAGGATCGAGCAGGATCACCAGGCGGCCTTCCTGCTTGCCAATGCCGCGCACCATGCCATCGCCCCAGGCGGGCAACACCGCGCCGGCCCGCTCGATGTCTTCCTCATCGAGGTCAAGCACCTCCGTGACCGCATCCACGAGTACAGAGAACAGGACACCCTCCACCTGAAAAACCAGCAAACGGCTTTCCGGGCCGGCCTCGAATTGTCCCAGCCCCAGGAACCGCTTCAGGTCGGCGACGGGAATGACGGCCCCCCGCAGGTTCACGACACCCACGACGGCCGGCGGGGATTTCGGCATCTTCACGATATTGCCGGGGACCAGCAGAATTTCCTTGACATGCCCGATCTCCATGCCATATGTCTCCCGGCCCATGGTGAAAACAACGCACTTCACACGACTGCCCATGCAGCATCCTCCTCCAGGCGCCACGGCCCTGTCCGGTATTTCCCCTTCCGGATGCCAGTTGAACCGGGCGAAACCGAGGTCCGGACGCCGGTGTGCTGCGTCTGGCGGCAATCATCGCATGTGTGGCGCGGAAATCGCATGCGTGGCGCGGAAATCGCATGTGTGGTGCGGAACAGGGTATATACGATATGCTCCGGGCGCCGCACGCAAACCCTCCGAAAGGAGACAGCCGCATGGACGGATTCATCCGCATCAACCGCCGTCGTCTCGGCGCCATCGCCATCGGGTCGACGGCACTTGTGATCGCGCTGACTCTGCTCAGCATCCTGCTGACGCAAGACAGCATGCATGACCGGCGTGTCGCCGAGGCGAGGCTGTTCGAGCTGCTGACGATCGGCGACGACATCCACATGGCTTCCGACCACCTGACGGACCAGGCCCGCGAGTTCTCCGTCACGGCCCAGCTCGCCAGCCTGCGGGCCTACTGGCAGGAGGTCAACGGCACGCGCCGGCGCGATCTGGCGCTCGAACGACTCGCCGCGCTCGAAGTGGACGACGCGGATCTGCTGCTTGTCACAACGGCCAAGAACAACTCCGACCGGCTGGTGGAAACCGAGCGCCGCTCGATGCGGCTTGTCATGGAGGCGCTCGGCTACCGGGACACGGACATGGTGCCGGAGATCTCATCCTTCGCGCTCGATCCGGCCGACCGCGCGCTCGATCCGGCCGAAAAGCTCACCCTGGCGCGCACCCTGATGTTCGACGCCGACTATGTGTCGGCGAAGCGGTCGATCATCGATCCCATCACCGAATACCAGGCTTCCATCCGGCGCAAGATGCAGCGGCAATTCGACGACTCCCACCGGCGCATGCTGCTGGTCCGCAACCTCGAGCTCGTGCTGGCCGCCTTCACATTGGGGACACTGCTGCTGCTGTCCCTGCTCTTCTTCCGGCAGTACATCCGGCCGGCGGAAACGCTCCGGCAGGCCATCGGCGCCCTCGGCCGGCAAGGGGCGCAGCCTGCCGTCGTCCCCAGCGGATCACAGGAAATGCGTCTGCTCGCCACGACATTCACGCACCTGTACGGCTCGCTGCAGGCCGAGCTGACCCAACGAAGGCAGACGGAAGCCAGCCTGGGCGACACCAAGCGCGATCTTGAGGCGCTCGTGACGAGAATGACGGCCGAAGTGGACCAGCGCCGCGCGCTGGAACTGGAGGCGACACTGGCCCGCACCCGTTTCGAGGCACGCATGCATGCGGAAATGGAACTGACGGCCTTCGGCTCGGGACTGGGCGATGTCATGGACATGGAGCTGCTGCTCGAACGGGCCCTGCGGCACATCTGCACATACCTGTCCGCCCGCACCGGCTCCATCCATGTCCCCGGAAGGGACGGCCTGCTGATCCGCAAGGCCGCCTACGCCCCGGTTCCCGGTGAAACGGCGGAAGCGCTCCGCCCAGGCGAGGGCCTTGCCGGACAGGCGGCCAGGGAGGGCAGGATGATCACCACCCTGCTGCCCGAAGACGGCCCGCGATTCACCTTTGCGTTTGGCAGCCTGCCACCCGCCCAGGTCATCGACCTGCCCCTCCTCTATGGCGGGCGGCTCATGGGCGTCCTGGAGGCAGGGTTCCCCGTCGCGCTCGACGACCTGCAGCGCGAATGGCTGGAGAAGGCGGGCAGCCTGCTGGCAACCTATATCCGGCTCGCGTCGGACAACGAGGCGGTCCGGCAGCTCATGGCAGGCATCTCCGCCAAGGAGGCGCAGGTGCGCCACATCCTCGAGTCGAGCGGCGAAGGGCTGCTCGGCATGGACGAAACCGGCCGCATCGCCTTCATCAACCCGGTCGGGTGCGCCATTCTGGGATACAAGGCGGACGAACTCGCCGGCATGGACGCCTTTTCGACCCTGCTGCGCGATCCGGTCGACCTGCCGGACGAGGGCGAAGGGCGGACCGGGATGTTCCGGATTTTCCGCGAGGGCCGCAGCATCCGCAACGCCGAAGCCGAATTCCGCCACCGTTCTGGCCGCTACATCCCCATCGAGTACATCGCCAGCCCCCTGCTGGAGGAGAACCGCATCACCGGTGCCGTCATCTCCTTTCGGGACATCACCGAGAAGAAGCTCTCGGAAATCGAGCTCAAGAACAACAAGCAGCTCATGGAGTCGGTGCTCGACAACCTCAATACGGTCGTGTACGCAAAGGACCGGGAAGGCCGTTATTCCTATGTGAATTCCGAGTGGGAACGCGTCACCGGCCTGCGCCGCGATGAAGTCCTCGGCAAGCCGGATCCGCCGGACCGACATGGCCCGTCCCTGCCGGAGGCCGACGATGCCGCATGCATGGAATCGGGCGTCGTCCGTGTCTTCGAGGAAACGATCCTCCTGCCGGACGGCGGGGAGCGGGTCTATCAGACAACCAAGGTGCCCATGGCCGAAGGGCCGCTGGTGATGGGTGTCTGCAGCGTGTCCTCGGACATCACCGAACGCAAGCGCATGGAGAACGACCTCATGCAGGCCAAGGAGGCCGCCGAGACGGCTTCCCGCGTGAAGGCCGATTTCCTGGCGAACATGAGTCATGAAATCCGCACACCGCTCAACGCCATCATCGGCATGACCTACCTGCTGCGCAAGACGGAGCCAAACGAGCGGCAGGCGGATTACCTGGCCAAGATCGACGCCTCCGGCCAGCACCTGCTCGGCATCATCAACGACATCCTCGACTTCTCGAAGGTGGAGGCGGGCAAGCTGCCCATCGAGCAGGTCGAGTTCCCGCTCGACGCCGTCCTCGGCAACCTGTCGAACCTCATCGGGGACAAGGCCGCGCAGAAGGGATTGGAGCTGTTGTTCAACGTCGAGCGCGACGTGCCGCGCCAGCTGGTCGGCGACCCGCTGCGTGTGGGTCAGGTGCTGATCAACTATGCGAACAACGCGATCAAGTTCACCGAGAAGGGGGAAATCGGCATCACCGTGCATGTGGAGGAATGCGACGGGGACAACGTCCTGCTGCGCTTTTCCGTACGCGACATGGGCATCGGCCTTACGGAAGCGCAACGGAAGCATCTGTTTGAAAGCTTCGCACAGGCGGACAGCTCCACCACGCGCAAATACGGCGGCACGGGTTTGGGGCTGGCCATCTCCAGCCGACTTGCGGAACTGATGGGCGGCAGGGTCGGCGTGGAAAGCGCGCCCGGGAAGGGAAGCACCTTCTGGTTCACGGCGCGGTTCACACTCGGGAACCGTGCGCTGCCCGATGAGCTTGCGCCTCCTGCCCTGCGGGGCAGGCGCGTGCTGGTGATCGAGGACAACGAAAGCGCACGCATCCTCCTGACGCACATGCTGCTGTCGATGGGGCTCGATGTCGAGTCCACCGATTCCGGCCAGAAGGGCGTGGACGCCGCCGCCCTCGCCCGGCTTGGCGGCCGGCCGTACGAAGTCGTTTTCACCGATTGGCTCATGCCAGGTATGGACGGCATCGAGACGGGCCAGCGGATCGGGCGGCTGTACGAGGCCTGCCCGCCGCATCTCGTGCTCGTGACGGCCTATGGTCGGGAGGAAACCTTCCAGCAGGCCCATTCCGCAGGCTTCGAGGCCGTCATCCCCAAACCCGTGCAGCAGCGCGTGCTCAACGAGACCATCGCGAAACTGCTGCTGGACGCCCGGCCGGCACCGGAACCGGCGCAGGATGCCGGTGTCACGCTACCGGCCGCGCTTCCGGCATCCATCCGGGGAAGGCGCATCCTGCTGGCGGAGGACAACACGCTCAACCAGGAAGTGGCACGTGAAATCCTGGAGGACGCCGGCCTGACGGTCACCATCGCGGCCGATGGACAGGCGGCGCTCGCCTGTCTTGAAAAAGCGTCGTTTGACCTCGTGCTGATGGATCTGAACATGCCGGTTCTCGACGGCATCACCGCGACCGAAAGGCTGAGGGCCGATCCCCGGTTCCGCACGCTGCCGGTCGTGGCAATGACGGCGAGCGCCATGGAGCAGGATCGCCGCCGTTGCCTGGATGCCGGCATGAACGATTTCCTCGCCAAACCGATCGATGTGCCGGAGCTGTATGCCATGCTGACCCGTCACCTGGCCGATGGCGCCGTTCCGGATGCCGGCAGTGATGACCATCCGCAGGATCGGGAGCCGGGTGCCGGCACAGAGGCCCGTTCGCAGGAGCCGGTTTCGGGTGCGCCCGGGGGCCTCGCCCGTGCGACCGACGACCTGTGGGCGGCGCTGGGCGCCATCGCCGGTCTTGACCTGCAGGATGCGCTGCGACGGCTTGTTGGAAACCGGAGCCTGTATCTGCGGCTGCTCGAGCGCTTCCGCTCGGAATACCGGGACGTTCCCGGAACACTCGGCCGTCAGGTTGCCGCCCATGACGCCGGGGACGCGGAGCGGCTGGCCCATACGGCCAAGAGCGTGCTCGGCAGCATCGGGGCGAAGCCGTTGATGCTGCAGGCGGAAACGCTGGAACGCCTGCTGCGGTCGCATGCGCCTGAGGAACAGGTCATCCACGCGCTTGCGCCTTTTGCGGAAGGATACCGTGATATGCTCGCCGAACTCGACATGCGCCTGCCACAGGCGGACGCCCAGAGAGCGGCTGCAGAAGCAAGGAGCGAGGGCGCCATATCCACCGGCGGATCGGCCATTGGCGGGGTGAACACCGACAGGATACCCGCCGGCGAGAAGACCGCCGCAAGGGAATCCCGGATTTCCATGCCCGACGGACACATGCTGGCAGAGCTGCACCGGCTGCTGCAGGCTGGAAACCCGGAGGCCGGACGCGTCACGGGGAGACACGCAACGACGCTCCATACGCTGCTGGGCGACAGGCATGCGATGTTCGACCGTGCGGTCAGCCGCTTCGATTACGACGAAGCGTTGCGGCTGCTGGATGACGCCCGGCGGGAGGAGGCTGCCCCATGACGATGGAACGGACCAGACACACCATCCTCGCGGTAGACGACACGCCTGACAACCTTGTGCTGCTGCACGAGGCACTCAAGGAACGCTACGAGGTCCGGGTCGCCAACGGCGGCGACCGCGCGCTGCGTCTCGCCCGGGCGGACCCGGCACCCGATCTCATCCTGCTCGACATCATGATGCCGGACATGGACGGCTTCGAGGTGTTGCGCCGGCTCAGGGAGAATGCGGACACACGGAGGATCCCGGTGATCTTCCTGACAGCGCGTTCGGAGGAAACCGACGAGGAGGCCGGCATCCGGGCCGGTGCCGCCGACTACATCACGAAACCCTTCAGTGTGCCGATCCTGCTGGCCCGCGTGGAGAACCACCTCAAGCTGCGCGAGTTCTCGCGGTACCTCGAGGACAAGAATGCCTGGCTCGAGGGCGAGGTGCTCCGGCGCACCGAGGCGGTCAAGGCCATCCAGGATGTGACCATCCAGGCATTGACGGCACTGGCAGAAACGCGCGACAACACGACCGGCAGCCACATCATCCGGACGCAGCGCTATGTCGGGCTGCTGGCCGCTCAGCTGGCGAAAAACCCGCGTCATGCCGAACGGATGACCCCGCGGTACATCGACATCCTGACCAAGTCGGCACCCCTGCACGATATCGGGAAGGTCGGCATTTCCGACAGCATCCTGCTCAAGGAGGGCGCGCTGACCGAGGAGGAGTATGAAATCATGAAGCGGCACACCACCATCGGGCGGGACGCCATCCTGCACGCGGAGCGCAGGCTTGGCACGCGTGTCGATTTCCTCGACTGCGCCAAGGAGATCGTGTGCCATCACCAGGAACGCTGGGACGGCACCGGCTATCCCGACGGCCTGCGCGGCGCGGACATTCCGCTCAGCGCCCGGATCATGGCGGTTGCGGACGTTTACGACGCGCTGATCTCCGTCCGGCCCTACAAGGCGGGACGGACACACCAGGAGGCCGCGGCGTCCATCCGGGAGGAGCGCGGCACGCATTTCGATCCGGATGTGGTGGATGCCTTCATCGCGATCGAGGACCAGATCCGCACCGTGGCGGAAACACTTGCCGATGGTTATTGAACCGCCGTGATATACTGGCAGGGCAACAAA
Organism: Bacillota bacterium; assembly: GCA_023440865.1. GTDB lineage: Bacteria > Bacillota > Clostridia > DSM-8532 > DSM-8532 > JAEWSN01. The sequence continues at coordinate 23,632 of JAEXRM010000046.1, read as the reverse complement.
TCGCGCGCCCCATCCGGTCAGCCGGCGAGGGCGGTCTGGCGCCCGTTCCGGGTCTGGCGGACAGCGCCGTGCGGGAACGCATGTTCCGACAGCCGCAGTCTGTCGCACACGGGAAGCCCTACCCCCCGAACCCTTGATTTTCTGCTCCCCGGACGCACTTCCAGGAGGATGATCAACCAATGGGACGAACACCCGGATGCCCTCCCGTTCGCAGGGCGATGCCATTCACGCTCCTGCTGCTGCTCGTCATCGTCACTCACGCATCCGCGGCATCTCCGGCCCCTTACCGCATCATGGAGGCGGATGCCTTTTTCCGCCTGACGGCCCGGCAAATCAACGACGAGCTGCTGCGACTGGCATCCGCGTATCCGGACCTGATCCGCCACGAGGTCATCGGCCATGCCGCTTCAGGCAACGACATCCTGTGCCTGCGGCTGTCGTTGCCGCTGCCCGCCATCGCGCCGGCCACCACCGCAGCCGCCGCGGCACTCCCCGCCATCGCGCCGGCCACTACCGGTCCTGGTACGGGCATCGAGCCGTTCGATTTCGAATCCGCCTGGAGCCGAAGATCAAGGCCCGCCATTCTCGTCGAGGCCGGCACACACGCAAGGGAAACCGCCAATCCATACATCACCTACCGCATGCTGGCGTCTTACGCGGCGGACGCCCGTGATGAGGAAACCCTTCCGATGCTCCCGATGAACCGATTGCTCACAAACTGTTCGATCGACTTCGTCATCCTGTCGAATCCGGACGGATACGACCTGGCGCGCCATGGAAAGTCCGCTTTCACCCTCCCCGCCATCGTCTCGTTCCTCGACGGCATCCGAAGCAGCCGATACCCATACTTCAAGGCGAGCGCCACCGGCGTCGACCTGAACCGCAACTATCCGGCCGTCCATTACGATGTCGCCTCGAAGCGATGGGTGGACCTCTGGGGAAGGCGACAGAACGGTGGCGCCCCCTTGGCGGCGCTGACATCCCGGACACCGGCCCCGATGTATTATGCGGGGCCCAAACCGTTATCCGAGCCGGAAACCCGCGCCATGGCCGAACTGGTTGTCCGGAACGACTACCGCGTCGTGCTGAGCTACCACAGCATGGGCAATGTGATCTACTATGACCGGCCCTACCTGTCGCCCGCCTACAACGCCATGGCAAGACGTTACGGCGAGCGAGCGCAGGCCGTCAGCGGCTATCGCCTGCTGCCGACATCGGCCCGTGACAACCACAGCGGTTATTTCGGCGACTATGTGGCCAACGAAACGGGCAAGCCTTGTCTGACGGTTGAAACGACCACAACCGGCTTCCCCACCACGGCAAAGGCTTCCATGGATGCTTTCCGCCTGACGTTCTCGCTGCCCTACCGCATGGCGGAGCTGGCATTGCAGGACGGGCATGCGCGCTACCGCCTCTTCAACGCATCCGGTGCGTATGTGCGCGACTTCGCCGACAAGGCCTATGCCCAGGCAGTGGCGCAACGCGACGGTCTGCTGCTCTGGGACGCGCGGGCGGTCAAACCGCATCCCCCCGGATGAACCGGTTGAGCTCCGCGACAACGTCCCCCAGCACCTCGGCCTGTGCATGCAGCGCATCGGTGCCGGCGGAGCTCTCCTGCGCCACCGCCGCATTCTGCTGGGTCACATCCTCCAGCTGCCGGATTGCGCCGGCAATCTGCTCCATGCCCCTTGTCTGCTCGCGTGTCGCTCCTTCAATCTCACCGATGAGTTCATCGACCCGGCGGGTCTTTTCACGGATCTCCGATAACATGCGGGTCACCTGGGCACTGATCTCAAGACCAGCCGCCGATGCCGTCCGGTTCTGCTCGATGAGCCCCGCGGTATCCGAGGCGGCCGAAGCACTGCGCTGGGCCAGGTTGCGCACCTCGTCCGCGACGACGGCGAAGCCGGCGCCGGAAGCGCCCGCCCTGGCAGCCTCCACCGCCGCGTTCAATGCAAGGATGTTGGTCTGGAACGCAATGTCGTCGATCAGCCGAATGATTTTCCCAATGCTGTCTCCCGACACCTTGATGCTTTGCATGGCCCGATTGAGCGATGCCATCTGCTCCGCGCCAGCATGGGCCATGTCGGCCGTTTCGCCGGACAACACCGCCACCGCGCGGGTGTGCTCGTCCGTTTGCCTGAGTGCGGCCACCGTCTGCACCATGGTACTGGAGGTCTCCTCCACGGAAGCCGCCCCGGTTGCACTGCCCTCCGCCAGCTGGCGGCTCGCCGAGGCGATCTGTCCCGAGGCAAGGACGACCTCGCTCCCCGCATGGGAAATGCGTTGTGACGCTTCGCCGACCTTCGCGTTGATGCCCGCGACGGATAACAGGAAGTAGATCGTCAGCAACGTGAAAAGGCCAAACACGATGCCGATGTCACGCAGGAACGCCAAGCTCTCGGAATGGGCCATCGCCTCGATGTCGGATGTCTTCACAAAGGAGACGACGCGATAACGCCATGCGTCAAACATCGATTCCGTGCGCTGCCAACCCTCTCCCTCCGCCTGGGAAAGAAGGGAACGCAGTTCCTCGTCCGCCATCGCAGTCGACTGAGCAATGATGCGTTCCTTTGCGTCGAGCAGCACATGGAAATCATGCGCGAACAGCTGCTTTCCCTGGATGGCTCCGGCGATCTGGTCCATTTCCGCAACCGGATATCCCACGTACCAGATGCCCACCGGCGTGCCGGACGCATCAAGCATGGGCTCGTAGACGGTCATGTAGGGCTTGCCGAGTATGTCAACCATGCCGCGGAACGCCTTGCCGGCCTGGATGCTGGCGTATGCGGCCCCGGATGGATCGAGCTGCGTGCCGACGGCCCGCGTGCCGTCATCCTTCCTGACATTCGTGCTCACCCGGATGAACGAACCGTCCGGTCCACGCACGAAGAGGGTGGCGGTTCCGCCGGCGATGGCCGCATTCCGGTCGACAAGATCGTGTGCACCGGTGAGGGATGTGCCGCCCAGATACAACACCGGCACTTGCTTGCCACCGACATCGGCCATGCCCTCCGTCCGGGGTGAGCCAAGCGCGGCCGCGCCATCCCGAAGCAGCGTCATCGCCACATCCGCCTGCCGGGCATACAAGGCGTCCATGACGCCGAGCCGGTCAAGCATGGCGGCCTGCAGCTCCGCGGCCTGTTTGGCCGCACGCGCCCTGTAGTCGCTCCGGATGGCGTTTCTGCGGGCCCCATAAAGGCCGACGATGGCAAGCAGCACGACGACATACAGCACCACCACGATACGGATGAACTTTCCGATACTGCCACCGGTTCTCACAACTGAACCCATCTGCGCCGCACCATCCCGTATCTGGCCGCAAGGCGGCCGGATTGCACCTTCCTCTTCGTCCCATGGGGGTTGTTCTGCCATCCTTCCTTTATCACCCGGGCGCGCCTCGCAAACGAAGCCCGCCTGCCATCGGCGCGACAGGGAATGATACACGTCATGGGAAGACGGATGGCGGCGCTGGGACAGGCTCATGAACGCTCCCGACCAGCCATGCTTAGCGGAGTTCAACCAGGAAAACCACGAGTACAAGGACCTGCTTCACCGATCGGATGCCAGCATGTACGGGTGGAAGAAACCGAAGAAGGCGACGCACTGAACGGTTGCGGTTCCGCTCAGCACGCCGCCTCTCACTTCCGGGCTGCTTGATTCCCCGGTTTACTGCTCGTAGTAGGTGTATCCGCGCAGGCCGTTGTCGTAGGCCGCCATGATCTCCCGACGGTCCGCCACGGTGATGCGCCCTTCGCGGATGGCCTCCTCGGCGGTCTCACGGAAGCGCGAGAGCATGACCTTCGGGTCGTACTCGACATAGGTCAGCACATCCGACACGCTGTCGCCATGGATTTCGCGCACCAGGTCGTAGTGCCCGTCCTCGTCGACGCGCACGCTCACGACATTGGTGTCGCCGAACAGGTTGTGCAGGTCACCCAGCGTTTCCTGGTACGCGCCCACGAGGAAGATGCCCAGGAAGTAGTCGTCCCCGTTGTGCATCTCGTGCAGCGGCAGGGTGTTTCGCACGGCGTGCAGGTCGATGCACCGGTCGATCTTGCCGTCGCAGTCGCAGGTGATGTCCGCGATGACCGCGTTGCGCTTGGGCAGCTCCAGCAGCCTGTGCAGCGGCATGATCGGGAACAGCTGGTCGATCGCCCAGCTGTCCGGAATCGACTGGAATACGGAGAAGTTGCAGTAATAAATGTCCGCGATGGCGCTTTCGATGTCCTCGAGGTCCGGAGGCGCGTGCTTGACCTTTTCCTTGATCTTGGCGATGTGATGGATGGTGTTCCAGAAGATCTTTTCGGCGAAGGAGCGCTCACGCAGCGTGATGCGGCCATGCTTGAACATGTCGCGGATCTCGTCGCGGTAGTAGAGCGCATCGTTGTAGCATTCCTGCAGGTTCTTGTGGCTGAGGTGCCTGAGCACGTCGGCCAGGTTGCGCACCTGCTCGGTCGTTCCCTCCGGCAACTCCTCCGGCAGGTTGTACAGCTCGAACTTCTCGACATCGAGCACGTCGAACAGCAGCACCGAATAGTAGGCGACCACGGCGCGGCCGGACTCGGTGATGATGATCGGATGCGGGGTGTTCGTCGAATCCATGGTCGTCATGACCGCCTCGACGATGTCGGTGCAGTACTCCTCGACGGTGTAGTTGCGGCTGTTCGTGTAGTTCGTGCTGGATCCGTCATAGTCGACGGCCAGGCCGCCACCCAGGTCGAGGTATCCCATCGGGGCGCCCTCGGACACCAGTTCGGAGTAGACACGCGTTGCCTCCAGCACGGCGGAGCGAATGTCGCGGATATTGGGAATCTGCGAGCCGAGGTGGTAATGCAGCAGCTTCAGGCAATCAAGCATGCCCTTCTCGCGCAACAAATCCACCATCTCGATCAACTGGGAAATGCGCAGGCCGAAGATGCTGCGGTCGCCGCCCGATTCGGTCCAATGGCCGCCGGCCTTGGCCGACAGCTTGATGCGGATGCCGATGTTCGGCCGCACACCGAGCATTTTCGAGCGCTCGACGATGAGATCGAGCTCGCCGGGCATCTCGATGACGAAGAAGCACTTGAAGCCCATCTTCACCGCATACAGCCCCAGGTCGATGAACTCCTCGTCCTTGTAGCCGTTGCAGATGAGACAGGCTTCCTTATCCTGCATCTGCGAGAGCGCGGCCACCAGTTCGGGCTTGCTGCCCACCTCGAGGCCGTGGTGGTAGCGCTGGCCGAACTTCGTGACCTCCTCCACCACCTGCTGCTGCTGATTGACCTTGATCGGATACACGCCCCGGTACTCGCCCCTGTAGCCAAGCTTCTTCATGGCCTTGCGGAACGAGGTGTTGAGGAAGGATATCTGGGAATCGAGCAGATTCTCGAAACGCAGCAGCACCGGCATGTCGAGTCCGCGTTCCCTGACGCCCGAGATGATGTCCATGAGGCTGATGGCGCCGGACGTCTCGTCCTTGCGCGGGTTCACCAGCACCTCGCCTGCGTCGGAGATCGAGAAGTACCCCGCTCCCCAATTCTTGATGCCGTACAACTCCTCGGATTTTTCCTTCGTCCACCGCCCGAGCGGTTCCGTTTTGTTCATTCCATGTGTTCCTTTCCGTCAGTCACCACCCCGCCACGTGTTCGCTTCACCGCGGGCATGCTGCAAAGAACATAGTAGCACAGAACCCGGAAATGTACAGAATGATTTCGGGTGCAGATACCTGACTCCGGCCATCCATGCGCAGGCAGGCTTGCGGACGGGACTGCCGGCGGAAGCCGCATGGCGGAAGCCGCATGGCGGAAGCCGGTTCCGGCATCAGGATTGCTTCCTGCGCGGATCAAGGGTCTTCAGGCAGGCCAGGTGCAGACTGACCGCCGCCCCGATGACCGCCAGCAGGATGCGCAGGTGCACGGAGCCGGCCAACCAGATCGACAGACCCAGGCCAACCCACAGACATACAAGGGCAAGCATGCGGTGGCGTCTGCGGACCCCCCGGTGCTCGAAATAGTCACGCAACGGCGCACCGAAAAAGGGATGACCCAGCAGCCAGCCGTGCAGCCGTTTCGATCCTCGCAGCCAGCACCAGCCGCTGACCAGATAAAAAGGCGTTGTCGGCAGGACCGGCAGGAACAAGCCGACTGTCCCCATGCCGAAGGACGCCATCCCCACGGCGACCAGCACGCCCCTGAGCACGCGGTTGCGCGGCCTTCCGCCGTGCGCATGCCCACATGAATTCTTTCCTCGCATTCATCCTCCAACACAGCATGCGGGGAGGTGCGGCTGCACACCTCCCCGCCGCCAGCCCGTCATTCTTCCGTCATGCGGATGCCAAGTGCCGCAGCCACGCCTTCCCCATAGCAGGGATCGGCTTTCATGCAGTTTTCAATATGCCGCAGCTTGATGAACTCCGGCGCATCGCCCATGGCCCTGGCGGTGTTCCCGAAGAGCACCTTTTGCTGCTCCGGTGTCATGAGATTGAACAGGTGACCCGGTTGCGTGTAGTAGTCGTGATCGTCCTCCCGCGCGTTCCAGCGGGCGGCGGCTCCGGTGAGCGCCAGCGGCGGCTCGCGGTAGACGGGCTGCTCCTGCCAGGCGCCATAGCTGTTGGGCTCGTAGCCGATGGTTGCGCCGCTGTTGCCGTCCACACGCATCTGCCCGTCGCGGTGATAGCTGTGGAAGGGACAACGGGGCGCATTGACCGGAATCTGGTGGTGGTTCACGCCAAGACGGTAGCGCTGCGGGTCGCCGTAGGAGTACAGGCGCCCCTGCAGCATCTTGTCGGGAGAGAAGCCGATGCCCGGCACGACGTTGGCTGGATTGAACGCCGCCTGCTCCACATCCTGAAAGTAATTCTCGGGGTTGCGATTGAGTTCGAGCATGCCGACCTCGATCAGCGGATAGTCCTTCTTGTACCAGACCTTCGTGAGGTCGAACGGATTGTACGGCATGTGGAGGGCCTGTTCCTCCGTCATGACCTGGATGCACATCTTCCAGCGCGGGAAATCGCCCCGGTCGATGGCTTCGAGCAGGTCGCGCTGGTGGCTCTCGCGGTCCTTCGCCACCAGGGCCTCTGCCTCGGCATCCGTGAGGTTCCTGATCCCCTGCTGGCTGATGAGGTGGAACTTCACCCACACGCGCTCATTGGCGGCATTGACCATGCTGAAGGTGTGGCTGCCGAATCCGTGCATGTGCCGGTAGCTGGCCGGAATGCCGCGGTCGCTCATCGTGATGGTGACCTGGTGCAGGGCTTCGGGCAGCGACGTCCAGAAGTCCCAGTTGTTTTTCGCACTGCGCAGGTTCGTGCGCGGATCGCGCTTGACGGCGTGGTTGAGGTCGGGGAACTTCAGCGGATCGCGCAGGAAGAACACGGGCGTGTTGTTGCCCACCAGATCCCAGTTCCCCTCCTCGGTGTAGAACTTCATCGCGAAACCGCGGATGTCCCGTTCGGCATCGGCCGCGCCGCGTTCGCCGGCCACGGTGGAGAAACGGACGAAGCAGGGCGTCTGCTTGCCTGTCCCGGAAAAGATCCTCGCCTTCGTGTAGCGTGTGATGTCACCGGTGACCGTGAAGGTGCCAAAGGCGCCGGAACCCTTGGCATGCATGCGGCGTTCGGGAATGACCTCGCGGTCGAAGTGCGCCAGTTTCTCAAGGAACCAGGTGTCCTGCAGCAGCATCGGCCCGCGCGGACCGGCGGTCATCGCATTCTGGTTGTCGTCCACGGGTGCGCCTGCCACGGTTGTCAGCTTCCCCTTCTTGTGCTCGTCCATCATGGGTCTCCCTTCGTCCGGATATTGTCAGGAACCAGCGCCATACCCCATCACACGCGGCAGTCCCTGCACCAGGATTCAACCCATGCATGAGGCAGCCGAAACAGGGGCACCCGGCACGCGGACGCTCGGGAAGACACCCCTGTCCTGATCCCCCGCATTGCGCGTCCGGTTGTCACCGCCGCACCTCGGGCGGGACCGCAACCGGCGGGCACCCTCCACGGACATTCAGGGAGACGGCGACGGGGAAGGGGAAGAGATCGGGGACGCTGTTGGCGATTGCGTTGCGGATGGTGCCGGGGAGGCTGTCGCGGAGGCTGTCGGAGCCGCGGGGGGAGAAGACGGGGACGGCGATGCACCCGCGGTCTCCGCAGGCGGCAGGACGCCCGGCGGGAAGTTGTCGTCGATGAAAACGCCCTTGGATACCTTGTCATAGTCAACATACTTGCCGAACGCCTCGGCGATGAACCGCAGCGGCACCATGGTGCGCCCGGATACAACCGTGGGCTTTGCGTCGAGCACCATCACCGTTCCGTTTTTCGTCACGATGCCGGTCCTAAGGTTGATGACGATGCGGACGAGGCGCACGCTGCCATCGGCAAGCGTGACCGACCTGGAGATCGTCACGATGTCCGGAAGCAGCGGCCGCCAGTCGACATCCGCACCGAAGGCCGTCGTGACGGCCCGCACGGGCACCATCAGGCGGTTCTCGCGCAGCAGCGGCGGCACGTCGAATCGAAGGACGGTGCCATTGACAACGACCGTGGTGGCGAGGTCCCCCCGAAGGACGCGCAGCGCCACCAGCTCGCGCAGCAGCGCATGCCGGCCGGCCCAATCCTCATGTCCGCTCCTGATGCGGTCCTCCAGCGTTTGCATCGCCACATCGGGCGTGGCGGACGCACCAGGGCCGGAGGACGGCGCGGGGGAATCCATGACCGCGGGCGATGCCGAAGCGGATGCCGCGGGCGCCGAGGATACATCGGGAGATGGCGTCGCAGCAGGGGACGATGACGCCGAGGGGGATGACGACGCAGCAGGGGACGATGACGCCGTTGGGGATGGCGATGTGTCGTCGTCTTCGCCGTCCTTGGCCAGCAAGGGACCGGGCCGCCCTGCCAGCAGGGCAAGGACAAGAAGGAGGGCCAACGCCTTTTTCATGGACGATCCTTTCTGGAACAGGCGGAGCATCACGCTCCGATTCCCTGTGCCGCACACCGTGCTTGATCCTGACGGCACATGCCGCGTCAACGGGGCTGGGGACCGGGCCCGGTCGCAGACATGGCTGCCGCTTGACGGAAGGGGATTGTGCCTGCTGGATCATTACCACACAATTCCGACGGGAACACACAGGATTTCCTTCATGTCCCTGCACGCCGCGCATGACCGCCTGGTTCCGCACGGCTTGTCACGGGCGTCAGGCAGGCATAGAATGGCAACGGACCCTGCGCTGCGCCCGGCAGGCCTGGCATCGCAGCGGCCCGCACTGCCGCCACCAGAAAGGAATGCCATATGGAACTGCAAGCCCGTTCCCCTTACGAAGCCCACCACCTGCGCATCCTCGGCCGGACCGACGGCCGAACGACCGGGCCGCTGCCACTGTACTGGACATGTTCGGGCTTCGAGCTCGATCTGCGCGGCACGACGCTGGAAGTCGAACTGGAGGCCGATTACGACGACCTCGAGCCCTGGATCGAGCTGTCGCTCAACGAACAGGACATCCTGCGCATGCCCGTGCAGAAAGGCAAACACCGTGTGTCGCTGCTGCGCGGCCTCGATCCGGCCAAGCCCCACCGCATCCGGCTGCTCCGCGAAAGCCAGCCCATGCCGGGCGATGGCCGCTGCCGGCTGCTGGTGCATGCGCTCTTCCACGACGGCGAACTGGCCCCGCTGCCGGAACCGGCCTGCCGCATCGAATTCATCGGCGACAGTCTCACGAGCGCAGAAGGCGCTTGGGGTTGCCCGGTCGACACCGAATGGCGGCCGCACTGGTTTGCCGGCGCAAAGGGATACCCGCAGCGGACCGCGGATCGGATGGGCGCGGAGCTGCGTGTCGTCTCCCAGAGCGGCTGGGGTGTCCGGTCCGGCTGGGACAACAACCCGGACAGCCGCATCCCGAAGCATTACCATCAGGTATGTGGCGTCACGGGTGCCCGCGACGGCGGCGACGCCCCGTACGATTTCACTTCCTGGAAGCCCGACCTGGTGGTCTGCGCCCTGGGCGCCAACGACTGGAACGCCCTGCGGGCGGAGACGGGCTACACCGACCCGGTGACCGGTGAAGCGTTCCGCCAGCGCTTGGACGATCTGGCGCCGCTGGCGGAGGCCATCCGCGACTTCCTGGCCGACCTGCGCCGCCACAACCCCGATTCGGTGCTGGTCTGGCTGTTCTGGGCCGGCGGCGACCCGGTGCTGGGGCTCATCCGGCAGGCTGTGGAGTCCCGTTGCGCGGCCGGGGATACTCGCTGTTTCCTTGAGGTACTGCCCGGCATGCGGCCGGACGGCGCCCGCAACCATCCGGGGCTGGCCTCGCACGACCGGCTCGCCTCCATCCTGGCCATCCGCCTGAAGCGGCATCTGAAGGCCTGATCGGACCTGCGGCACCCCGTGTCCGATCCGCCGCCGCCTCGATGCGAAAGCCGCCGGATTTCCTCCGGCGGCTTTCGTGCGCTTGTTCCCCTGTTCGATGTGAAAAGCATCCCGACGGGGCGCGGCCTTCACACCGCCGGCTCCTCCGCGTGCAGGAACTTGAACTGTGCCATGAACAGACGCCAGTAGGCCCCCTCGGACTGCATCAGCTCGTCGTGCGTGCCGGCCTCGGAGATGTTGCCATTCTCGATGACCAGGATGCGGTCCGCGCTCTGGATGGTGGAGAGCCGGTGCGCGATGACGAACGACGTACGTCCCTTGAGCAGCTTCCGGATGCCGTCCTGCACCAGTTTCTCCGTGTGCGTGTCGATGCTTGCGGTCGCCTCGTCGAGGATGAGGATGCGGGGATCCGCGAGCAGGGCGCGCGCAAAGGCGATGAGCTGGCGCTGGCCTCCGGACAGTCTCGCGCCGCGCTCGTTGACGTCGGTGTCATACCCCTTCTCGAACCTCACGATGAAGTCGTGCGCCTGAACGGCCTTCGCCGCCGCCTCGACCTCTTCGTCGGTCGCGTCGAGCCGGCCGTACCGGATGTTGTCGCGGATGGAACCCGAGAACAGGAAGCTGTCCTGCATCATGATGCCCATCTGCGAGCGCAGGCTTTCGATCGTGACCTGCGTGACGTCATGCCCGTCGATGAGGACCTCGCCCTCCTGCGCTTCGTAGAAGCGGCTGATGAGGTTGACGATGGTGGTCTTGCCCACGCCGGTGGGCCCCACGAGGGCGATGGTCTCGCCGGGACGCACCTGGAAGGAGACATTCTTCAAGACCGGCTTGGCCGCCTCGTACCCGAAGGAGACATGCCGGAACGCGACGCCGCCCTGGACGGGCGGCAGTTCGGCGCTGTCCTTGCGGTCCGCGATGTCGGGGTTGATGTCGAGGATCTCGAAAATGCGTTCCGCCCCTGTGATGTTGGTCACGAGCTGGTTGTAGAAGTTCGAGATGTTCATCACCGGCTGCCAGAACATGCCGATGTAGCTCGAAAAGGCCACCAGCAGGCCCACGGAGATGGTGCCCGTATTGAGCAGCAGCAGACCGTACGAGAACACCACGATCGTGCCGACGCCCCAGGACATTTCCACGGAGGGCCAGAAAAAGTCCGCGAACTTCACCGCGGAGATGAAGGCCTTGCGCCAGTCGGTCACGACCCCGCCAAAGGTCCTTGCGGTTTCCTTCTCGGCCGCGAACGCCTGGACGACCCGGATGCCGGAGAAGGCCTCATGCGTGAAGGCGTTCATGTTCGACGCCTTCTTGCGGAACACCTGCCAGCCCTTGTGCGAGGCCCGGCTGACGAAGACCATGATGCCGGCCATGAAGGGCAGCGTCACCAATGCTGCCAGCGCGAGCCGCCAGTTCATCAGCAGCATGATGACCACGACGGACACGATTTTCACCGCCTCGGGCACCAGGCTTGTGACGCTGTTCGTGAACAGGTCGTTGAGCGCGTTCACGTCACCGATGATGCGGGCGAGGATCTTGCCGACAGGCCGGCTGTCGAAGAACGAGAATGAAAGCTTCTGGATGTGCGTGTACAGCTGCTGGCGAATGGTGAGCAGGATGTCGTTGGTGACCCGTGACATCTTCAACATGCGGAACCGGGCGCAGTACATCGACCCCAGGTTCAGCACGATCATGATGCCGCCGAGCGCGAGCATGCCGATGCCGTCGCCGTTCTTGATGTACTTGTCGATCCCCAGCTTCAGAAACCAGGGATTGAACAGCTCCACCGCGATCGCGGCGCCCATGAGGGCGAGCGTCTGCACGACGGCCGGCATGTGGGGCTTGAGATAGGAAAACAGGCGCGCGATGGTCCGGAAGTTGATCTCTTCCTTCATGACCTCGTCTTCGCGGAAATTGTTGATGGGCATGTGACCTCCCTGGGTGGGTGCGGCTGCCTGCCGGCAGAATGTGATCCGCACACGTGGACTGCCATGATGTCGGTTGTGCCGCGTCAAGCCGCCGCTCCATGGAGCGGCACGGGTGCTGCACGCGGGGTCAGCCCGCCTCCTCGTCGCTGATATCGATGAGGCCCTGGAACTGCAGCATCCAGGTGTCGTAGTAGCGTCCCTTCGCCTCGAGCAGCGCGGCGTGCGTGCCCCGCTCGAGCACGCGGCCGTTGTCGAGAATCAGGATCTCGTCGGCATGCTTGACCGCCGAGACGCGGTGGGCGATGATGAACTTCGTTTCCTCCGTACGTGATGCCAGCGCCTGCTGGATCTCGTGCTCCGTCTCCATGTCGAGCGCCGAGGTCGCGTCGTCGAACACCAGCACGCGGCTGTCGCGGGCAAGCGCCCGCGCCATCGAGATGCGCTGCTTCTGTCCGCCCGACAGGCCGATGCCGCGCTCGCCGATGACGGTCTTGTAGCCGTCCTGCAGCTTCATGACGAAATCGTGCACATGGGCATCCTTTGCTGCGGCAACGAGCGCCTCGCGCGGCAGGTCGGGGCACCCGAACCGGATGTTCTCCTCGATGGTGTCCGAGAACAGGAACACATCCTGCATGACGACGGACACGCTGCGCCGCAGCGGTTCCAGCGCCTGCTCGCGCACATCGACGCCATCGACCCGCACGCTGCCGGCCGTCACGTCGTAGTACCGGCCGATGAGGTTGACGAGCGAGGTCTTGCCCGCCCCGGTGGCGCCCATGATGGCGATGGTGCTGCCCGGCCTGGCATCGAGGCTGACGTCGTCGAGGATCTTCATGCCGTTCGCCTCGAGGCTGACATGGTCGAACACCACATGCCCCCGGCGGCTGGCTGGCTCGCGCGGAGCGGCGGGTTCCCGGACCTCGGGCTTCTCGTCGAACAGCGCGTCGATCTTCTTGATGGAGGCCAGGCACTGCGCCAGCACGTTGATGAGCCAGCCGCACATGCGCATCGGCCAGATGAGCATGTAGATGTAGTTGCAGTAGGCGACGAGCGTGCCGACCGTCATCTCGCCGCCGATCGCGAGCCAGCCGCCGACGCTGGTGACCAGCACGACAATGAGGTTGGACAGGAACTCGATGCGCGGCTGGTAGCGCGACCAGATCTTCGCCTGGTTCACGTTGAGCCGGTAGTTTTCCTTGTTCTGGGACAGGAACTTCTCGATCTCGTGCCGCTCGCGCCCGAACGCCTTGACGAGGCGCACGCCGGCCAGGTTCTCCTGCGCGGTGGTGTTCATCTTGGCACGCTGGTCGGAGATCTCCTCGAACGTCTTGCCGATGCGCTTTTCGAGCCGCAGCGCCACAAAGGCGATGACCGGGAGGATCAGCAGGCTCATCAGCGCCAGCTTCCAGTTGATCACAAACAGCACGACCGAAGCGATGACGAAGTACAGCGCCTGCTCGGCAAACAGCATGATGCCGAAGCAGATGGCGTGCATCACGTTCTCGGCGTCGTCCTTGACACGCGACATCAGCTCGCCCGTGTTGTTCCTGTCGAAGAACGGGAACGACAGGCCCTGGATGTGGTCGAACAGCTTCTGACGCAGGCGGATGATGACCTTCGAGCTCGACAGGTCGAACATCATCTCCTTGGTGTAGCCGAACACGGCGCGCCCCAGGGTGATGGCGACGAGCACCAGCAGGATGCCGCGGAACGGCGACGTATCCTGCGCGACAATGACGTCGTCGATCAGGCGCTGCACCATGCGCGGGTTGAACATGTCGAGCGCGATGCCGCCGATCATCACCATGACGGCGACGACATAGTAGCCCCAGGACTTTTTCATCAGGGACAGCAGGGTTTTCATGACAACCTCCAAATGAAAGAAAACGGGGCCGCGCGTTCCGCACCGGGTTGCGTGCGAACGGACGGCCACGTGCCCATGGTATGCGGGTTTGCATGCACAGTCAAGCGTTTCGGGAAGGCGAATACGCCTTGAATCGAAGTCGCGCCGCGAACTTGGCCTGCATCCGGCTTGCCCTACCAGGTGCCCCAGTGGATCTTCGTCTCGTCGTACCGGTCGGGTACGGTCCGCTCCTCCGCACCATGTCCGATGACCACCATGCCGACCGGCACGATGCCCTCCGGAAGGGAAAGGAAGGTGCGCATCGCGTCCACCAGCTTCGGCACGGGATGCACGCCGCACCAGACCGTCCCGAGGCCCAGACCGCGTGCCGCCAGCAGCATGTTCTCGATGCAGGCCGAGCAATCCTCGACAAGGAAGCCGACCGTATTCTGCCGGGCCGTGTCTCCGCACACCACCACGCATGTGCCGGCTTGCGGGGCCATCTTCGCATAGGGGTGCACCTCGGCCACCTGCCGCAGCAGGTCGGGTTCGCGGATGACGACGAAGTGCCAGGGCTGGCCGTTGTGGGCGGACGGGGCGTGGCAGCCGGCGCGGATGACGGTCCGCAGCTGTTCCTCGCCCACCGGTTCGCCCGTATAGCGCCGGATGCTTCTCCGGGTCAGAATCGCTTCCATGATCTCCATTGTTCTTTCTCCTTGTCTCCGTAACCGGGGAGGCCCCCCATGCAAGCGTTCCGGCATGCGCCGTTCCGTGATGCCTGCATCATTCCTGTGCGGGATTCCGCCAAAAAGGGCGTCATGGCCCAATCATCATCGTACCACCCAGCAGTCCCCCCAGCGATGGAGAATCCGCTCCGATTCACCGGAGGATGCAAACCAGCATCGGCGGCATGGCCAAATCCGTTCCACGGAGTCGTATTCATCATACGCCACGAATCATGACAACAGTGTGTCAACATGAGCGCCGGCGGCGCGGATTGGCACCCATCCGCCGCCATGCGCATGCCGCGGCGGCGCCCCCCGTTTGACAAAGCGGGACCCGTTTCCGATAATGGTTCCAGTACAAGATACCGACAGGCGGGCACCCAAGCTGGCTGCCATGGAGGCCATCCGATGCAGTTCGACGACATGCGCGTCCACATCGTCCATTCGCTGTGCACCGATCCTTACCGGAACCTTGCTTTCGAGGAGGCCCTCCTGACATGGCTTCCGGAGGATGAGGGCGTGCTGTTCCTGTGGCAGAACCGCGACACGGTTGTCATCGGCCTGAACCAGAATCCGTGGGCGGAGTGCAACCTGGCCCGCATGGAGGCGGACGGCGTGCTGCTGACCCGGCGCATCACCGGCGGCGGCGCGGTCTTCCACGACTTCGGCAACCTCAACTTCTCCTTCATCCTCCCCAACCGCCACTACGACGTGGCCCGACAGGGCCGCATCATCGTCGACGCGCTGGGCCGTCTCGGCATCTCCGCCGAAATCTCGGGCCGCAATGACATCACCGCCGATGGCCGCAAGTTCTCCGGCAACGCCTTCAGCATCAAGAAAACCCATTCGCTGCATCACGGCACCCTCCTCATCGGCGCGGACATGTCCCGCCTGGCGGCCTACCTGAACGTCTCGGCCGACAAGCTGCAGGTCAAGGGCGTCAAGTCCGTGCGGGCGCGGGTCGTCAACCTGGCAGAGCTCAATCCGGAGGTCGATGTGGACCGGGTGCGCGAATCCGTGGCGGCCGCGTTCTCCGACATGTTCGGCAAGCCGGTGGCCCAGGAGTGGTCCGACCTCTCGTCCGGTCGGCTGCCTCTTTTTGGTGATCCCGCGTTTCGCGGGGAGCTCGACCGCATCACGGAAAGGAATGCGTCCTGGGACTGGCGGTTCGGCAAGACGCACGCCTTCACGGCCAGCTTCGGCAACCGCTTCCCATGGGGCGGGGTTTCCATCGGGCTGGTCGTTGCGGGTGCGCGGGTCGAAAAGGCTGTCGTCCATTCCGATTCGCTGCTGGAAGCCCTCGTCCCCCGCATGGCCGACGCCCTCGCGGGCGTCGAATTCAACACGCCCGCCCTGGCAGCCGCGCTGCGGACTGTCACGCCCCATTCCGACGCGGAGCGCGACATCGTCACGACGCTCGCCGACTGGCTCCAGGAACAGGAAATCCACAACTGACACAGGTACCGCGAACGGGCCGCGCGCCGGCCCGCGTCATTCGGCCGTCGTCATTCGGCCGTCGAAGGGAGAATCCATGGATCCAAGACTCAAGAAGCTCGCAACCCTGCTGGTCCGCTATTCCACCGCCGTCAAGCCCGGCGAGAAGGTCTTTGTCGAGTGCGAGGCCATCGCGCAGCCATGGCTGGAGGCCGTCGTCGCGGAGGCCGTCCGTGCGGGTGCGCACGTGGAAACCCGCATCAGTTCGCAAACGGTCTCCGAGATCATCCTCAAGAACGCCTCCGATGAGCAGCTGCTGCGGGGCGGCGCAATCTCCAGGCTGATATCGGAAACGGCCGACGTCGACCTGTCCGCGTGGGGCACCAACAACACCCGGGGATTGACGGGCATCGACCCGGAGCGCATGAAGCTGCGCTCCAAGGGAGCGACGGAAGCGCGCCGCATCTTTTCGGAGCGCATGGGCAGCGGCGCGCTGCGCTGGTGCGGCACCCAGTTCCCCACGGAGGCCGACGCGCAGGAGGCCGACATGAGCCTGTCGGAATATGAGGATTTCGTGTATGGCGCCGGTCTGCTCGACGCCGACGACCCCATCGCGGCATGGCGGCGCATCAGTGCCGAGCAGGAACGATGGGCGAAATGGCTCGACACGAAGTCCGAGCTGCACATCGTCTCCGAAGGAACGGACATCCGGGTGAAGACGGCCGGCCGCACATGGATCAACTGCGACGGGCATGTGAACTTCCCGGACGGCGAAGTGTTCACCTCCCCCGTCGAGGACGGTGTCGACGGGTACATCACGTTCAGCTTCCCAGGCATCTACGCGGGGCGCGAAGTCGAAGGCATCCGGCTCGAGGTGGAGAAGGGCCTGATCGTGAAGGCGACCGCCACCAAGGGCGAGGCGCTGCTGCATGCGCTGATGGATACCGACGAGGGCGCGAAGCGCTTCGGCGAGATGGCGATCGGCACGAACTACGGCATCACGCGCTTCACCCGCAACATGCTGTTCGACGAGAAGATTGGCGGCACCATCCACATGGCCATCGGCGACTCGATGCCGGAGGCGGGCGGTCAGAACCGCTCGGTCATCCACTGGGACATGCTGTGCGACATGCGCACGGGTGGCCGCATCTATGCGGACGGCATCCTGTTCCACGAGAACGGCCGGTTCCTGCCGGAGGTGCTCGAAGGCTGATGCCGCACCGCGCGCCGACAACCGGCCGGTGTGTGCAAAAAAGGCGAATTCCTGCGAATCCTGCGACAAATCTGGGTAAGTAGGATGCAGCCCCGCGCCGGGGGAGTATGCGCAACCCCCGGCGCATCGGCGGAAAGGCGCCTCGCATGCGTGTGCCATCTTTCCTTTCGCCAACAGGGTCATCCGCCACACCCGCCGCCCGCGCCATCGTGGCCGAGCGGCGGAGGGCGCTTTCCGGCTCCGTGTTTCGTGCCTGCCTGGTGGCCGGCATCGTGACGAACGGGTTGGCGAGCGCCGTCCGCGCGCTGATTTTTCCGGAGGCGTGGCTGCGTTCCCTCCTGATCTGGGGGGTCTCCGCCCTGCTTGTCCTCCCCCTGGTCCTGCTATCCAAACGCAGCATCACCGTCGCCGGCATTTTGTTCATCGGACTTTTCACCGGCATGATCACCTTTCTGCTGCTCGGTGTCAAGGACATCAGCGTCACCGCCCCCATGGGTTTCATCTCGATCATCCTGCTTGCGAGCTTCACATTCGGACGAGCCGGCACGTTCATCACGTTGGGTTTGTCCTCCGCCAGCGCCCTGGCCTGGTGCCTGGTGGTGCTGCCAGGCGCCTCACCCTCCTCCGACTACGTTTTGACCGCCATCCAGACGGTCTATCATTTTGTCAACTATGCAATCTATTCCTACTTTTATACCCATGCCATGGAGGCGTCACTGGGCGACGCCATCGACGGACATGCCCGCGAACAGGCACTCAGCGCACAGCTTGCCACCGCCAACGAACAACTGGAGAAGAAGGTGGAGGCGCGCACGGCGTCGCTGCAGGAGGCCAATGAGGAAATGCTGGCCATGAACGAGGAACTCACCTCGGCCAACGAGCTGGTGACCGCCATGAACAGCGAGCTGTCCGGAAAGAACGCGGCGCTGTCCGCCCAGTACGAGGCGCTTCGCCAGCTGCAGCGCCAGGTGATCGCCAGCGAGAAAATGGCTTCGCTCGGCACACTCGTCGCCGGCATGGCGCACGAGATCAACACGCCGCTTGGCAACAGCCTCACCGCGCTGTCCTTCATGATGGACGAGCTGCAGGCGCTCCCGGGAGGCGCCGACCCTGCCGCTCCCGCCTCCGCCCCCTCTGCGGTCCTGCGCTCCGCCCGCATCGTCCAGACCAATCTCGACCGGGCCGCCGCCCTGGTCCGCTCCCTGAAAACCATCTCCGCGGATCAGCACGCGGACGACCGGCGCGAGGTCGAAGTGCGGGAATACCTCGAAGAGATCGTGACGAGCCTGAGCCCGAGCCTGCAGGGAACCCGGCATGCGGTGCATGTGGAGGGCCCCCCGCAGGTGCGGGTCACCACCTACCCCGGCGCATTGGCGCAAATCATCACGAATCTGGTGATGAATTCGCTGCAGCATGGCTTCGCCGGAATGGCATCCGGCATCATCACGATCACCTTCACGTGCGAGGCGGACAACCTGCATGTGGTTTATGCGGACGATGGGGCCGGCATGTCCGAGGCGGTCGCGGCCAAGGCATTCGATCCGTTCTTCACCACCCGGCGTGACAAGGGTGGCACCGGACTCGGCTTGTTCATCGTGCACAACCTGGTCACCAACCGTCTCGGCGGAACGATCCGGATGGATACCGCCGAAGGGCAGGGGGTCCGCTTCGAGATCACGATGCCACGGGTCGGAAGGGAGAATGGCCAATGAACACAATGCGCGCCGCAGACGGATTCGGAACCGATCCCGCGCATGCCGAGCTTCCGCCCGAGTGGAACATCCTCATTGTGGACGACGATGAGGATGTCCATACCATCACGCAGATGATCCTTGAGCGGGTCCGCTTCCACGACCGGCCGGTCCTCTGCCACAGCGCCCGCTCCGCCCGGGATGCGCTTGCGCTGCTTTCCGGGCGCACGTTCAGCGTCGCGCTCATCGATGTCGTGATGGAGACCGACACGGCCGGCCTCGATCTCATCCGCACCATCCGCGGCATGCCGGCACACAACCTCATGCGCATCATCCTGCGGACCGGACAACCGGGTTCCGCACCGGAGAACAGTGTCATCAGCGCCTATGACATCAACGACTACCGGGAAAAGACCGACATGACCGCGCAAAAGCTGACGACCGCCGTGGTGGCGGCCCTGCGCTCCCACAGCGACCTGATGACGATCGAGCGCAACCGCCAGGGGCTGCGGCGGGTCATCCTGGCAACCACGGACCTGTTCTCAGGGCAAACATTGCAACGCTTTGCTGAAATCGGCCTGCGACAGATCGCACAGATCCATCCCGAAACCGGTGCGCTTCCGTCGGAAAGGCTTTCCTCCTTCTTCGCCGGCGGCGGCCCGGTTGGAAGCATCGTCGTGCTGGCCGCATCCGGCATGTATGCGCCGTATGAGGGCATGCTGCTGGACGCCCTGCTGATGGAGCACGAGGGTGTCCGCAACGACGTGGCCGCCTGCCTGCTGCAGGGAAACGGCCTGCTTGCGGGCAACCGGCTCACGCTGTATCACCCCGGCACCGCGGGGACACCCAATTTCATCCATCTCGATGGCATTGCGGACCTCTCCGATGGCGATCTGGACCTCCTGGAGGTTTTTCATTCCACGCTGTCCATTGCCTTCGACAACCTGCGCATCCGGCAGGAGGCTGACGATACGCAGCGGGAGATCATCTTCAATCTGGGCGAGGTCATCGAGGGCCGGTCACGGGAGACCGGCGCGCATGTCAAGCGCATGACGGAGATCAGCCGGCTGCTTGCCCGGAGGCACGGCCTGCCGGAGGATCAGGTGGAGATGCTGGTGTTGGCCGCGCCGCTGCATGACATCGGCAAGCTTTCGATCCCGGATTCCATCCTGACCAAGCCGGGCAGGCTCGAACCACAGGAATTCGACATCATCAAATCGCATACCCGCTTCGGGTACGACATCCTCAAACGAAGCAACCGCGCGGTGTTCAAGGCGGCCGCGCGCATCGCGCTTTCGCACCATGAACGCTGGGACGGCACCGGGTATCCGGACGGACTGCATGGCGAGGACATCGACCTGTTTGCACGCATCGTGGCGGTGGCGGACGTGTTCGACGCTCTCACCAGCGACCGTGTCTACAAGAAGGCCTGGCCGATGGCGGAGGCGGTCGACTACATCCTTGCCCAAGGCGGCAGGCAGTTCGATCCGGCCCTGTGCGCCACCTTTGCCGGCTGCACGGCGGAGCTGGCCGAGATCCTGGCGCAGGGAAACGATCCACAGGACGCCGTGCGCTTCGTGCAGACGCTTGCCGGCGAGACGGAGTGAACCTGCCGGCGAGAAAACACATGAACCGTTTTCGGGGCTGTCCCCCCCTCCCCTGCCTGCGGTACCATGATAGCGGGCCCCCCGGCTTCGACGCAGGCGTCGGCCGCACGGGCGGTCCATCCGTCTGTGACCGCCTCCGGCCGCAGACATGAGGGAGGCGCATCATGAAGAAAATGACGCAGACGGCCGACCTGCTGGTCGCCCGGCTCCGAGAGCTGATGGGCGATGATCTCGACGTGGCCTTCTATTACGGGTCCCGCTTCAAGGGCACCACCAGGCGGCATTCCGACTTCGATCTGTCATTCATACCGCGCGAGGGAGCAGCCGCATGCACCAACCTCACGGTCGCGGTCGGCGGTGTGCTGTTCGATCTGTATCCCATCGGCTGGGATGGCATGGAGCGGCTCGCCACCTTCGACAATCCCTCCACCTCGCTGTTGTTCCGGACAGAGGTCGTCTACGCGCGAAACGAAGCGGTGCGCACCCGTTTTGACGCGCTCCGCCATCGGGCGGAGGAACTGCTGTCCCCAGCAGGTCATGACCAGATGGCACACAAGGCCCTGGAGCTTTTTCGCAAGCTCGGGCCCGACCACTACCTGCTCACCGCCGAGGTCGCGACGGACGACCTCTTTACCGCCAAACACCGCGCCATGCGGCTGGTCGGCGGCGTGGCACACTGCCTCGCGGTACTCAACCAGGCAAACGTCGACACGCGCAGACCCCAGCACCTGCTGAAGCTGGAAAGGAGGCCCGCCGACATCGAGGCACTCCTGCGCATTCTGGTCGACGGATCCGACGTCGATGCCATCCGTCAGGCCGCCACGCGCCTGATGCGGGAAACCCGCGCCCTCGTCCTGGCGGAGCTGCAGGACTGCGTCGGCGGCACCGTCCGCCTGAAAGACTTCTTCAACTATCCCGAAGCGCGCAATGCCCTCTGGGCGATCCAGGACGCCAGCGAGCAGGGGAACCGCTATCTTGCCCTGTGCGTGCTGACCTCCTGGCAAAATGAAATGGCGCAGGTCATGAAGAAGCTCGCAACCGGCTGCAATGTGCCGGACGACCTGCTGTTCCCGGAAATCTCCGCGGAATACAAGGCCTATGGCTTCCCGGATCTGATGCCTGCGGTGCTTTCCGGCGACATGGCCGCGTTGGAGGCGGGGATAGCACAATACGACGCCCTTCTGCGGAAATTCTTCCTGGAGAACGACGTCCCCCTGTGTGATTTCGCCGACAACGCCGCGCTGTCGGAATGGCTCGCCGCCTTGCCACCGCTGTGAATCTGCCATTCTGTTCCAACCGGCGCGTCGGACCTTTGACGGCCATTCACACCTTCGGCAGCCGTTCACGCCTTCGGCAGCCGGAACGCCTTCGGCAGCCGTTCACGCCTTCGGCAGCCGGAACGCCTCGACGATCTCCGCCACCTGTTCGTCATTGATGGCGACCATCTCGCCGAGCATGCGCGAGTCGATGATGCCCTTGGCGCTGTACTCCGCCACCTCGAGCCGGTCGAACGCGTTGAGCAGGCTGCTGCCGGTCACGACGACGCTGTCGTTCTCGATGATGGCGACCGGCACGGACGGCACGAACAGGTCCGCTGTCATCTCGGGCTGCAGGATGGACACGGCGAACGGAATCTTGGGCACGTTCCGGAGCATGATGTAGCTTTCCGGGATGGTCCGCGAGTCGAATGCCGCCTCGGTCACGGCGAAGGCCATCACATGCGGCGCATGGGCGATGATGATGGCGTCCACATGCTGCTGTTTGCGGTAGACGGCTTCATGGAACGCGACCGACTGGCTGGGCACCTTGCCGGCCTCGCGCATGCCGTTGCGGACGAGCACCGGGTCGCCCAGCTCGAGATATTTGCGGTCGGTGCCATACGGCGTGATGAGGAAGGTGTCCTCGGAAAGACGTACCGAAAAGGTGCCCTGCGTGCTCGTGAAGAGCTGCTGGTCGTAGGCGCGGTGCACCAGCCCGCACATCTCGCGCCGCGCTTCGGTCTCGCGGCTGGAGTGTCCGGCGGGCACGAACTCGGGCATCTGGTCGCCCAGGCGGCTTTCGAGGCGGTCGAGGGCCTCCTCCGTCAGCACGAAGGGTGAGCCGATGCGGCGGGCGTTGATTTCGATGCGGGCGGTGAAATCGAGCGTCTCGAAGGCCTTGAATGCCTCGAACAGGTTCGTGTCGGCCACCACGACGCCGTGGTTCTCCAGCATCACGAGGTTGAAGCCCCTGGCGAACTCCTGGGCGATTTTCTCCCCCAGACGTGTGCTGCCTGGCAGGTCGTAGGGTGCCATGCCCACGTTGCCGCAGACCAGATGCGCCTTCGGCAGCAGCCGCGTGTTCGGGATGACCCGGGCGATGGAAAACGAGACCAGCGCCGGCGGATGGGCATGCAGCACGGCGCGCACGTCCCTGCGGATCTCATAGACGCGCTTGTGGAACGGGAACTCGATCGAGGGCTTGTGATGGCCGACGATCGTGCCGTCCGGCCTGACGCACAGGATGTCTCCGCGCGTGAGGGTTCCCTTGTCGATGCCGCCCGGCGTGATCCAGATGTTCCCGTCGTCGTCGAGGATCGAGAGGTTGCCACCCGACGTCGTGGTCATGCCGTATCGGTAGATGCGGTCCATGATCATGACGATCTGGTCGGCGGGATGCAGCAGCGTGAAATCCATGATGTCCTTCCTTTCACTGTCGCGGGTTGCGCTCCCTGGCACAGCGGGGCGATGGGGACACCCCTGTCGTCGGCGGGATCCGTGCGGGGTCCCGCCGGTATCGGCGAATTCCCGCAAAGACCTTCATTGCTTCAACGCGCGTGCTTCGCCAGCACGGACTCGAACCGGGCAAATCC
>JAEXRM010000204.1 GCA_023440865.1 Bacillota bacterium | reverse complement strand
GAACGGATCCGGCGGCCCTTCCTGCACAGGGGGCGGCACGCCGGTCGGGGAGACCGTCCGGCATGTCCAGGAGAGGCGGCAGGGCCGTCCCCGCCCGTGTCCCATGGAAAGGAAGCGCATCATGATCAAGGTCACACGTCTGAACAAGTCCGGCTTCGTCATCAACGCCGAGTGGATCGAAACCGTCGAGGCCACGCCCGACACGGTCATCGTGCTCGTCAACGGGAAACGTTTCGTGGTGACCGAGTCGGTTGATGAGATTCTCCGCAGGGTGGTAGAATACAAGCACGCAGCCGGCTTTTTCGCAAAAACACCTTTTCCCGTGCCGGAAAATGCCGATATGTTTGATGAATCCCGCATCAAGTGAGGGCTTTCCTTCGGGAGCCTTCCGTGCGGGTTACGAGAAAAAGAGGTGGAAACGTGCAAGGGAAGGGCATCTACATCATCCTGCTCGGCATCATCGCCGTATTGACGCTCACCGTGGCGGTCCTCTCCATATTCCTGTTTGTCACATTCAACCAGGCCGTGACGCCTGCCACGGCTGCGGCCACGGCATCGTCCTCGGCGACAGGGGCAGCGGCCGGCGTGCCCGCAGACCAGCTTGCGACCTGGAATCCCTTTGCCACGAAGGAGAACGCCGACGCATCCGCCATCATCGATCTCAAACCGTCGGAAGCGCACAAGGACAGCTATGCGCAGGTCAACCTGCTGCTCAAGTACGACGTGGGTGAGAAACGTGCGAACGAGGAAGCCTACAAGGTGCTCGTGGAGACGGACGCCGCGGCGGAAATCCAGCAGGCGCTGATCCTGTATTTCAAGAACCTCACGTACGAGGAGTGCAAGGCGCCCGACGCCATCCCGAAGGCGCAGGATTATCTCCGCGAGGAATTCAATCGCATCGTCGACGCGACGGCCGGCGAAGCGCGCGGCATTGTCTACAAGGTCATCGTCAAGAACATCCTGCCGCAGTGACGTGCGGCCGCGAGGTGTCCGTGGATGGCCTGTCCGGATTCAGGCCGGCATGATGTGAACCGAAAGGAGTGTGGCGGCAGTGGGCGATATTCTTTCCCAAAATGAAATCGATCAGCTGCTGCAGGCGCTGAGCACCGGCGAGGTGGACGCCCAGGCGCTGAACAAGGAGAAATCAGAGCGCAAGATCCGCGATCATGACTTTTCACGCCCCAGCAAGTTCGCCAAGGACCACATCCGCACGTTGCACTTCATTCACGAGAACTACGCGCGATTCCTGACCAATTTCCTCTCTGGCTACCTGCGCACCCTGGTCCAGGTGGATGTGCAAACCGTCGAGGCGCTGCAGTACTCGGAATTCACCAACTCCATCGCCAATCCGGCGGTGCTGGGGGTATGCGAGTTCCATCCCATGCAGGGTGCCATCATCTATGAAATGTCGCCGTCGATCGCCTATGCCCTCATCGACCGCATCCTCGGCGGCAAGGGCGGTGGCGTCGAAAAGGTCCGCGGATTCACGGAGATCGAAATGGCCATCATCATGCGTCTCATGAGCCAGATGCTGGCGTTGATGCGCGAGCCGTGGGAGAATGTCGAGCGCATCCGTCCCTCGCTCGACCGCATCGAGACCAATGCCCAGTTCGCCCAGCTCATGTCGCCGAACGAGATGATCGCCCTGATCACCTTCACCGCCAAGATCGGCGAGGTCGAGGGGCTCATCAACCTCTGCATCCCGCACATGGTGCTGGAACCGTACATGTCCAAGCTGTCCACCAAGCTGTGGTTCACAATGGTCGAGGTGGGATCCTCCGAAGACAGCCACCAGGCGATCGAGGCGCGCATCGAGCAGACCTCGGTGCCGGTTGTCGGCATTCTGGGGACGGCACGCCTTTCGGTACGCGATTTCCTCCTGCTTCAGGCGGGCGACGTGGTACCGCTGGACACGCACATCGACGCCGATCTCGACGTGCTGGTCGGAGACCTGCACAAATTCCGGGCCAAGCCCGGTGTCCGCAACAAGAAGGTTGCCCTGAAGATCACCGAAGTGCGGAAGGAGGACGAATGATATGGGAGACATGCTTTCCCAGGCGGAAATCGATGCCCTGCTTTCCGGCGTCGACATCGGTTCGGATGAGCCGGCACCGGTCAAACCGGACAACAGACCTTCCCTGCTGACCGCGGAGGAGCGTGACGCGCTCGGCGAAATCGGCAACATCAGCATGGGGACATCCGCCACTACCCTGTTTGCGCTTTTGGGCCAGAAGGTGAACATCACCACCCCCGTCGTCACGGAGACCACCTGGGAGGAGCTGACGGCCATGTTCCGCCAGCCCTACGTCGCGGTGCGCGTCCAATACACCGAGGGACTGGTGGGGGCGAACCTCATGGTCATGAAGG
Organism: Bacillota bacterium; assembly: GCA_023440865.1. GTDB lineage: Bacteria > Bacillota > Clostridia > DSM-8532 > DSM-8532 > JAEWSN01. The sequence goes on along the minus strand of JAEXRM010000204.1, from coordinate 13,309 downwards.
AGTCGGACGTCAAGATCATCACCGACCTGATGATGGGGGGCGACGGCTACGGCAACATCGACGGAGAGCTCAACGAGCTGCACCTTTCGGCCATCAGCGAGGCCATGAACCAAATGATCGGTTCCTCGGCCACCTCGATGTCCTCGATGTTCGACAAGCGCGTGGACATTTCTCCGCCGGAATCCACGCAGGTGCGGCCTGACACCGACATCAACCGCATCCGCATCACGGAGGAGGAGACAATCGTCAAGATCGCCTTCTCGCTGACCGTCGGCAGCCTCATCGACAGCGAAATCATGCAGCTCATTCCGCTGAAGTTCGCCAAGGAGATGGTCGGCAACCTCATGCGCCCCCGCAATGAGGCGCCAATCGCCCCGTCGACGGCCACGCCGCCGCCTGCCCAGCCCCAGGCGGCAGCGCAGGCACCCGCCATGCCGTCCGCTCCGCAGCAGGCGGCACCGCAGCAGCCGTTCCCGCAGCAGCCGGCCGGCTGGCCGCAGCCGGGATGGCCGCAGGAGGCGGCGCCGGGCATGCCCGGTTATCCGCCGCAGTATCCCCAGCAGGGCTGGCCAGCCTACCCGCAGCAGATGCCGCCCGCATACGGGTATCCCCAGGGTGCGGTGCCCGCATACGGGTACCCCCAGCAGCCGATGCCCCAGGCCCAGGTCAATCCCGTCAATGTGCAGCCGGCGCAGTTCCAGTCCTTCGAGGGCGGCATCGAGGAGTTCGACCGCAAGAACATGGGACTGCTGATGGATGTGCCGCTGCAGGTGACAGTCGAACTGGGCCGCACCTCCAAGCGCATCCGCGAGATCCTCGAGTTCGGCCAGGGATCGATCATCGAACTCGACAAACTGGCCGGCGAGCCGGTGGACATCCTGGTCAATGGCAAGAACGTTGCCAAGGGCGAGGTGGTTGTCATCGACGAGAGCTTCGGTGTCCGCATCACCGACATCCTGCACCCGTCCAAACGTCTGTGAACATCATGCGCGGGGGCTCTGTGGAAACGGAGCCCCCGCCTGCATGCGCCCGATAGGTCTCGGACCGGCTCCCAGGGCCGCCGAAGGAGGGGGGGGATGCCGGTGAAAAAAGCACGACAAAAGGATTTCACCGAAGATTGAAAAATACACGTTATTTACAAAGCAAAACGGGTGGTATATAAAGAAGTAAGTACGATTGAGGAGAGGATTCGGGTATGGCAAATATACTGATCGTTGACGACGCCGCTTTCATGCGCATGATGATCAAGGACATCCTCACGAAAAACGGGTATGTCGTGGTCGGCGAAGCTGAGAACGGCCTCAAGGCAGTGGAAAAGTTCAAGGAGCATTCCCCGGATCTTGTCATCATGGACATCACGATGCCGGAAATGGACGGGATCCAGGCGGTCAAGCAGATCAAGGCGATCAACAGCGCCGCCAAGATCATCATGTGCTCGGCGATGGGCCAGCAGGCCATGGTCATCGAGTCGATCCAGGCCGGCGCGCGCGACTTCATCGTCAAGCCCTTCCAGGCCGACCGCGTCATCGAGGCTGTCAAAAAAGTCGTGGGATGACGGCGGATCGGGGCATATGCAGCAGGAAGGCAGTTTTCTGTATTTTTTTGGTATATTCATCCTGTTCTGCGCCATCCTCTTCCTCGCATGGCTGACCACCCGGCTGATCGGGCGGCGTGCGGCCGGGGAGCGGAAAACCAGGATCATGCGCATTGTGGAGACCCTGCCGCTGGGCATGGACCGAAGTCTGGTGCTGGTACGGGTGGGGGAGAAGCATTATCTGCTTGCGACGAGCCGCAACCGAACCGATTTCATGGGTGAGGTGCAGCCAGGCGAGATTCCGGAGTCACCGGCACAGACGGCTGGTGACTTTCGTTCCATCCTTGAGCGGTATGCGGGCTTGGGAAGGCATCAGGAGCGCGATGCCGAGAGGGAGGATGTCCCCGACGGCGACCGTCCGCTGCAGGAGGGCATCCGGCGCATCCGCAAGCTCGACGGCTCCGACCGGTCCGAACGCTGACCGGTCCATGACGCACCGCCGTTCGGGCAGGAATCGGTGCACCGCACAGGGTTGATCCATGCCGCCGCAGGCCGTGCGCCGCGCGTACACATGGGGGGCCGAGGAAACAGGCATGCAAAAGAGAAAGAACGGGCCGGATCGATCCCATCACGGCCGCCGGCGCATCCTGCGCCTTCTCCTACTGGTTTTCGCCCTTGTGGGCATCGGCTGTTCGGTTTCTCTGGCCGCGACACCGGGCATCTCCATCACCAATGACGGCATCACGATCGGCGCTTCGGACAATCCGGCGAACATCGCCTCCTCCGTCCGCCTGCTGGTATTGCTGACCGTCCTCTCGCTGTTGCCCTCGATCCTCATCATGATGACCTCGTTCACACGCATCATCATTGTACTGGGATTCCTGCGCAATTCGCTCGGCACCCAGCAGGCGCCGCCGAATCAGATCCTGATCGGCCTGGCGCTCTTTTTGACGTTCTTCATCATGACACCGACTGTCACCCGGCTGAACAACGAGGCGATGACACCCTTTTCCAAAGGGGAGATCGGCATCGAGGAAGCGATGGACACCTCATCGCTCATCATGAAGGAGTTCATGCTCAAGCAAACCGGCGAAAAGGAGCTGGCGCTGTTTGCCGGCATGGCCGGACTGCAGGCGCCGGAGAAGCTGACCGACCTGCCGTTGACCGTGGTGACCCCCGCGTTCATGGTCGGCGAGCTCAAGAAAGCATTCCAGATGGGCTTCATGCTGTACATACCCTTTCTGGTCATCGACATGGTGGTTGCCAGCACACTGATGGCCATGGGCATGATGATGCTGCCGCCGGTCATGATCTCCCTGCCGTTCAAGATCCTGCTGTTCCTGATGGTGGACGGGTGGCACCTGCTGTCTGACATACTGGTGCGGTCGTTTGTCCGGTGACGGCGCCTGGGCGCACCCGGTCGCCATGCGCATAGGAGGGAGAGGATGGACCAGTTTCTGCTCGATACGGCGCGTGACGCCATGATGACCATCATCAAGGTGTCGATGCCCTCGATGCTGGTCGGGCTGCTGGTGGGCCTGGTGGTGAGCATAATCCAGGCGACGACGCAGATCCAGGAGCAGTCGCTCCACTTTGTGCCCAAGATCCTTGCCATGCTTGTCACCCTGCTGCTGCTCGGCTCCTGGATGATGACCATGATGAAGGAATTCACCCTGCGCGTCTTCAACGGCATGCTCACCTTCATCGGCCTGTAGAGCGCAGTCAAGAGCCTGCTGGCTCTTTTTGAGACAAGAATGGCGAGGAGCGGATGACGATACCGTTTGAAGCCCTGCAGGGGCTGTGGGAGGTTTTTCTTCTGGTGTTCGTCCGCATGACGGGCATATTTGTCATGTCGCCGATCTTCGGGAGGCGGACTGTGCCGGCGATCCTCAAGATCGGCCTCGCCTTCCTGATGGCGCTGATCGTCTGCCAGAATGTCCGTGTGCCGGACATGGCGTCCTTCGGCACCCTGTCCGCGTGGATCCTGCTGGGCATGCGCGAGTTCCTGGTGGGGCTTGCGCTCGGTTTCATCGCCTACGCCGTCACGGCGGCCATGTATGTCGCCGGGCAGCTCATCGACATGCGCATCGGCTTTGGCATGGTCAATGTCTTCGATCCGGTCAGCAACATCCAGGTCCCCATCACGGCCGACTTCTACATCGTGCTGACAACCCTGTTCCTGATGCTGTCCGACGGCCACCTGCTCATGCTCCACACGCTCGCGCTCAGCTACGAGAAGCTGCCGCTGGGCACGCTGGCGTTCACGGAACCTGCCCTTGAGCAGATGATCCGGCTGATGGCGAGCATCTTCGAAATCGGTTTCCGCATCGCCATGCCCGTCACCGTCGCCATCCTGGTCACGGACATGGCACTGGGCATCATTTCGAAATCCGTGCCGCAGATGAATGTCTTCATGCTGGGCATGCCCGTGAAGATCCTGCTGGGGCTGGTGATGCTGCTTGTCACGCTGACCTCCTTCCGGGGGATCGTCGATTTCCTGCTTGAGGGCACCTGGAAGGAAATGGACGACTTCCTGCGATCGGCGAGGGGGTGAACAGCGTGCGCATCCAACTGCAGTTCTTCTCCAACGCCGGTGACAAGACGGAAAAGGCGACGCCGAAAAAACGGCAGGATCTGCGCAAGAAGGGGCAGGTCAACCAGAGCCGCGAGATCCCCTCGATCCTGCTGTTGCTTTCGATGTTCCTGTCGATGCGCCTGTTTGGAACGTTCCTGCTGCGCGAGATCGAGGCGACTTTCCGCTTCTATTTCGAGGAGACCGCTTCGGCGCCCGACCTGGAAAGCGCGACCGAGGTCATGCGGCTGTTGACCTTCAGCCTGCTGCAGATGGCCAAGATCACCGGACCCTTCTTTTTGATCGCAATGGTCATCGGGGCGGTCGGCAGCATTGTCCAGGTCGGATTCCTGTTCACGCTCGAGCCCCGGCAGCCCAAATTCAGCAAGATCAACCCGTTCGCCGGCATGAAGCGTCTGTTCTCGAAGCGTTCGCTGTTCGAAATGGTCAAGTCGATGGCGAAGGTGGGCATCGTGCTCTGGGTGGCCTGGGGCTCGATTTCGGCGGAGCTCGGCACGATGTCGGGGCTGATGGACCTCGCGCTGCAGCCGGCCATGGGCTACATGGCGAAGGTGACCCTCGACATCGCCATCAAGGTCTGCTTCGCTTTGCTGGTCATTGCCATCGTGGACTTCCTGTTCCAGTACTTCCAGCATGAGAAGGAAATCCGCATGACCAAGCAGGAGGTCAAGGAAGAGTACAAGCAGATGGAGGGCAGCCCGGAGATCCGCTCGCGCATCCGGCAGAAACAGCGTGAGATCTCGATGCGCCGCATGATGCAGGAGGTGCCCAAGGCCGATGTGGTCATCACGAATCCGACACATCTGGCCGTGGCGGTCAAGTATGACCCCAAAACGGGAGATGCTCCCGTCGTGCTGGCCAAGGGGGCTGACTTCCTCGCCGCCCGCATCCGTGAGAAGGCGAAGGAAAGCGGTGTGCGCATCGTCGAAAACAAGCCGCTCGCCCAGGCGCTCTACAACGAGGTGGATGTGGGCAAGCCCATCCCCCAGTCGCTGTACAGGGCTGTCGCGGAAGTGCTGGCCTTCGTGTACGGGCTGCAGGGCAAGGGGGCGCCGGCGCGACCCGCCGGCACGCCTCCCGGATCCGGTACGGGTGCGTCTGCCCGCCGATCCGCGCGGGGTGCGGCCCCAGGCAGAGGCTGAGCGGGGACGTATCCGGCTTTCCGTCCCGGATGCGCACCGGGGGACAGGATACGGTGCCGTGTGCGGCGGGTCGCTCCGGTTGGCCCCCCGACCGTTCCGGACCGGCCGTCGTCACGGAAGCGTGGCGGAAGCCTTGCGCTAAGGCGCTTCCCGCATCGGCCTGCCTGCCTGCGCTTGCTTGTCACCCCGTCCCCTTTCCGGTACAATGACAAGCAGAGGCACCGGCCTTTTACGGATGAGGAAACCTTGCGGGAGGAGGGAAGCGTGTGAAGAACCAGAATGTGATCCTGGCCGTTACCGTCGTGTTCATCATTTTGGTCATCATCGTCCCCGTCAACACCATCCTGCTCGACCTGCTGCTGGTCGTCAACATCACGCTGTCTCTGCTCATCCTGCTCAACGCGGTGTACGCCACCGATGCCCTGTCGATGGCGGCTTTCCCCACGATGCTGCTGTTCACGACCCTCTACCGCCTGTCGCTGAACATCGCCTCCACGCGCCTGATCATCGGCCAGGGCGAGGCCGGCGAGGTCATCGCCGCGTTCGGCTCGTTCGTCGGTGGTGACAATCTGGTCGTGGGCTTCATCATCTTCCTGCTGATCATGATCGCCCAGTTCCTGGTCATCACGCGCGGCGCCGAACGCGTATCGGAGGTGGCGGCACGCTTCACCCTCGACGCGATGCCCGGCAAGCAGATGGCCATCGACGCCGATCTGAACTCCGGACTCATCACCGACGTCGAGGCCAAGGAGCGCCGCAAGAGGATCCAGCGCGAGGCGGACTTTTACGGCGCCATGGACGGCGCGTCGAAATTCGTCAAGAACGATGCCATTTTCGGCATCATCGCAACCGCCCTCAACGTCATCGGCGGCATCCTCATGGGGGTGATCTTCCTCGGGCTCGACATCATGCAGGCGCTCGAGCGGTATGCGATCCTCACGATCGGAGACGGTCTGGTCAGCCAGGTGCCAGCGCTCATGATCTCGATCGCCACCGGCATCATCGTCACGCGTGCCGCGGCGGAGGGCGAGCTTGGCGCGGATCTCATCAAGCAGCTCTTCACCAGTCCGCGCGTCGTGTTCATCGCGGCGGGATCCTGCCTCGTCCTGATGCCCATCCTGCGGCAGTTTTTCCTGCTCGTCATGGCCGTTGCCCTCGTGCTGCTGGGCCTGCGGCTGCGGTCGATGCAGAAGCAGGTCGCCGTCAAGGAGGAAAAGAAGGTCGAGGAGCGCGAGGTCGAGGAGATCCGCAAGCCCGAGAACGTCGTGTCGCTGCTGGCGGTCGACCCCATCGAGCTCGAATTCGGGTACGGCATCATTCCGCTGGCCGACGCAAGCCAGGGCGGCGACCTGCTCGATCGTGTCGTCATGATCCGCCGGCAGCTCGCGGTCGAGCTGGGCGTCGTGGTGCCGACGATCCGCCTGCGTGACAACATCCAGCTCAACCCGAACCAGTACATCGTCAAGATCAAGGGTGTCGAGATGGCGCGGGGCGACCTGCTGCTCGACCATTTCATGGCCATGAATCCGGGCACCGTGGAGGAGGAGATCGACGGCATTCCCACGACGGAACCCGCCTTAGGCCTGCCGGCGCTGTGGATCGCCGACAACATGCGCGACCGGGCGGAAATGCTCGGCTACACGGTTGTCGATCCGCCGTCGATCATTGCCACGCACATGACCGAGGTGGTCCGCCGGGCCGCGCACGAGCTGCTCGGCCGTCAGGACGTGCAGGCGCTGCTGGACAATGTGAAGGCGACCAACCCCGTGATCGTGGACGAGGTGCTGCCCAAGCTCCTGTCGCTCGGCGACATACAGAAGGTGCTCGCAAACCTGTTGCGCGAAGGGGTTTCCATCCGCGACATGGTCACCATCCTCGAGACGCTGGCCGACTACGCGCCGGTGACGCGCGATCCCGACCTGCTGACCGAATACGTCCGGCAGGCGCTTGGCCGCGCCATTTCCCGCTCGGTGATGGGGGCGCCGCCGAACGAGGTCATCACGCTCGATCCGCGGCTGGAGCAGATGATCATGGATTCGGTGCAGAAAACGGAAGCGGGGTCCTATCTGGCGATGGATCCCTCGGTATCCAACCGCATCGTCGGCAACGCGGCCAAACAGGCGGAGCGGCTTGCCCAATCGGGCCGGCAGCCCGTTGTGCTCGCGTCGCCCGTTGTCCGTCTATACTTCAAGCGCATGACCGAGCAGGCCATTCCCGGGCTGGTCGTGCTCTCCTACAACGAACTCGATCCGACGATGGACATCCAATCGATCGGTGTGATCGCGTCAACATGACCCGATGCCCCGCGCCGGTCGGCAGGGGTGAAGGCACACGGGCAGCGTAGCGGAGGAATCGATGCGGATCAAGAAATACACGGGCAAGGACATGCAGGAAGCGCTCGCGAAGGTGCGCGCCGATCTTGGCGTGGAAGCCGTCATCCTCAACAGCCGCAAGGTCAAGCGCAGCGGCATCGCCGCCTGGTTTGCCAAGCCCTATTTCGAGGTGCTGGCGGCCGTCGACGAGAACTACATCACCGTGGACCGCACCCGGACGCGCCGTACCCCCACCGCGCCGGAACCGCTGCGTGACGCGGGGGCGGCAGTGCGCGGCGGCACCGTTGTCGCGGAGCGGACAGCACCCGTGCAGAGCGCGACGGCTTTCGAGGAGCAGCGGCCCGCCGGCACCGTGATTCCCCTGCGGGCTTCTTCGGGTTCCGCGGCAGCAAGGCGGAGCGATGAAGCGGAACCCGCCATGAACACCCGGTATGGCGCGGCCGCTTACACAGCGCGCGAGGCGACGCCTGTTCCTGAGGACAGGATGTCGCGCCGACCGGTCGCCGTCCCCCAGCCGGCAGGCCAGGCTCCCGTCGGGACACCGGTGGCGCCCGACGAGCTTGAGCTGCTCAAGGAGCAGGTGCGGTCACTCGCCGGCCGTCTCGAGCAGATGCGGGAGGCGGTACTGCCCGAAACGGCGGTCGCGGGGGCGCAGGCGGCACCACGGACTGCGGATGCGGGAGCGCGTCCGGGACCGAATGTCGGACAGGCGGATCTTCGGGCGACGGACGCCGGGCAAGTGTTTCATCCGGCTGATACGGGTTCGGCCGATTCCCGGCGTGGCGGCGCCGTCAAGCAGAGCGCTTCCCCCCGGCGGGAGGGAGAAACGGCGCGGGAAGCCGTTTCCGGAGAACCTTCGCTCGGCTCAGCCCATTTTGATGCCATGCGGCGTCGTCTGATCGAACAGGAGATCGACGGCTCCCTGGCGGAACGCATCCTCGGCAAGGTCCGATCGATGCTGCCGGCCGACGCCACCGGAGATGATGTGCGCCGACAGACGGGACGCGTGCTGACGGCAGCGCTCGGCGAACCGGAGACCATCCGGCTGCGGTCGGACGGCAAGCCCACCGTTGTGGCCTTCATCGGCCCAACCGGGGTGGGCAAGACCACCACGCTGGCCAAGATCGCGGCAGACTTCACCCTCGCCAAGGGCAAGCGCGTCGGACTCGTGACGGCGGATACATACCGCATCGCCGCAGTCGAGCAGCTCAAGACCTACGCGGAGATTCTCAACCTGCCGGTCACGGTCGCCTATTCGGCCGCCGACATGCGCGAAGCGGTCGATGCACACCGGGACAAGGATCTTGTGCTCATCGACACCGCGGGACGGAGCCACCGCAACCGGCAGCAGTTCGACGAGCTGCGCCAGCTGCTGGCCGCCGTCGAGACCGACGAGGTGTATCTGGTGCTGTCGGTCAACACGGGTCGGGCGGCCTGTCAGGAGATTCTCGAGCATTACACCTTCATGAGGGATTATCGGTTGCTGTTCACCAAGCTCGACGAGTCGCCGGTTCCGGGCATCATCTTCAATGCCCGCCTTCGCACGGGGAAACCCATATCCTACGTGACGACCGGGCAGAGCGTGCCCGACGATCTCGAGGTGGCGAATCCCGGCCGGCTGGCGGCCTTTCTGGCGGGACTGCAGGGCTAGCCGGCAAACAGCCTGTGAACGGCGGCAATGGAAAGGGAAGGGGGACCGGGCGTCCGCAGGGGCGACCTGTCCATGTGGGAGGAATACATGGGGGATCAGGCGGAGGCATTGCGCAAACTGGCGGACGAGGCCCGCGACGCGACCGCATCCGGAACGGCCGCGCCACAGGGACGCGCCGCGAAGGTCATCACGGTGACGAGCGGAAAGGGTGGCGTCGGCAAGACCAATATGACGGTGAACCTCGGCATCGCGCTGAGCCGCATGGGACTCAAGGTCGTCATCCTGGATGTCGACTTTGGCCTGGCGAACATCGATGTGCTGTTCGGCGTCGTGCCCAAGCACACGCTGGTCGATCTCATCCGCGACGAGCGCAACATCTTCGAGGTGCTGACAAACGGACCGGAGAACGTCAAGTTCCTGTCCGGCGGGTCCGGCGTCGAGGAGCTGGTGAGACTGGACAACCGGCAGCTCAAGCGGTTTGTGGGCAACATATCCCTGCTCGACAAGCTGTATGATGTCATCCTCATCGACACGGGAGCCGGCCTGTCGCGCAATGTCATGAACTTCATCATGGCTGCGGACGAGGTGCTGCTGGTCACCACGCCGGAGCCGACCGCCATCACGGACGCCTACGCCCTCATCAAGATGGTGTCGCGCCGCGATGTGAGGAAGCCCATCCGCGTGCTGGTGAACAAGGCCGAATCCGCCCGCGAGGCGGATGACATCATCGTCAAGCTGACAACGGTTTCCGAGAAATTTTTGTCATTGAAGCTGCGCAAGCTAGGGTATATATTATATGATGAGTCGGTCGTCCGGGCAGTGAAGCAGCAAAAGCCTTTTCTGATCGGGTTTCCGAAGTCGCAGGCATCCAGGCAGGTTGTGGATGTCGCCGCCAGTCTCATGGCTGGTGATCCGGTTGTGGCCGAAGATGAGGAGCGGGGCGCGAAAGGCTTCTTTCAGCGTCTCCTTTCGTTTTTCGGGACACCTGCATGACGCACGGAGGAAGAAGCCGGGGGGCTTTCGATGGAATACCGCGACATCCGCATCGGAACAAGGCTTGAGCTCCTGAGGCTCACCGTCGACGGCGAAACGGAAGGACCGGCGATGGCCAGCCGCCTCGAGGCGGTGCGTGAGGACGGCAGTCTCGTCGTGCTGGCGCCCATGCGAGAAATGGCCTTTGTCACCGTTCATGCCGACGAGCCGATGGGCGTCATCTTCGAGGCACACGGGGAACGGAACGGTTTCCGCGCTGTCGTCCTCGCCCGTTTGATCGAAAACCATCAGCGGCTGCTGTGCCTGTGGCCGGAGACGGAGATCGAGAGCGTCCAGCGGCGCGATTTCTACCGGCTTCCGCATGTCATGGCATGTCAATGGCGCCCCCTGGTGGATGGCGGTGCGGCGGAACGGCAGAAGGCGCCATGGCGGCGGTCGCTGACACGAAACATCGGCGGCGGCGGCATCGGCTTGCTGTTTGAAGATAAACCGGAGATGGGAATGAATATAGAAGGCATGCTGGAAGCAGATGACATGATCCGGTTCACCGGCAGGGTGGTCCGGATCACGCCGTGCGAGGAAACCGCTGCCTACCGGTATGAGGCCGGCATCGTGTTCGATACGATCGCCAATCGCGACAGGGAGCGGCTGATCGCGCAGATATACGAGGTTCAGCGGAATCTGCTGAGAAAAGGGTGGACGGGTGCATGATGGCAAACGCGAAGATCCGGGTTCTGGTCGTCGACGATTCGGCGTTCATGCGGAAGGTCATCCAGCAGATCCTGATCGAGGATCCCGACATGGAGATCTGCGGCGTCGCGCGTGACGGCATGGAAGCCCTGCGCATCGCAAAGGAGAAGACGCCCGATGTCATCACGCTCGATGTGGAGATGCCGGTGATGGACGGCATCACCTGCCTGGAACGCCTGCTGGTCCAGGGCAGGTATGGGGTCGTGATGGTTTCGAGCCTCACGACGGAGGGTGCCGCCGCCACCATCAGGGCGCTCGAGCTAGGCGCGGTCGATTTCTTCCCCAAGCCGTCCAACCTGTTCAGCATCTCGCAGGACGCACGCAAGCGCGAGCTCATCGAAAAGGTTCGGGTGGCGGGACAGGCCCGCGCCCATTTGCTCTCCCCCGTCCCCGCGCCGAAGACCTCCGTCGTCAAACCCGTTCCGGCCGCATTCCGCGGCGACGGGTTCAAGACGCTGGTGGCCCTTGGCATCTCCACGGGCGGTCCACGCGCCCTCCAAAGTGTCATTCCGAACCTGCCGGCAACCCTGCCCGCGCCCGTGCTCATCGTGCAGCACATGCCGCCCGGTTTTACGAAATCGCTTGCCGCGCGGCTCAACGACATCAGCGAGATCGCGGTGCGCGAGGCCGAGGATGGAGACGAGCTCCGGGCCGGTGTCGTCTATATCGCCCCCGGCGACCATCACATCGATCTGACCCGCGACGCGAGCCGGATCCGCATCCGGCTCGATCGGCAATCGCCTCCGGTGAACGGGTTCCGGCCCAGTGCCGACTATTTGTTCGACGCCGTGCGCAAGACCGGCATCCGCGACTGTGTCGGCGTCATCATGACCGGCATGGGGGCGGACGGCAGCCGCGGGCTTCGCGACCTGAAGAACCACAATGGGGCCCACATCATCGCGCAGGACGAGAAGACCTGTTCCGTGTTCGGCATGCCGCGCGCGGCGATCGAACTCGGTTGCGTCGACGAGGTGGTGCCGCTCGATAGCATAGCCGCCAGTATCACGAGAAAAACGGGGGTGTGACTGCATGGACATGAATCAGTATCTCGACATCTTTGTGGAGGAATCGCGGGAGCACCTGCAGAACCTGAACACGTCGCTGCTCGAGCTCGAACGCGATCCCACGCAAAAGGCGATGCTCACCGAGATTTTCCGCGTCGCGCACACCCTCAAGGGCATGTCGGGCACGATGGGCTTCACCCGCATGCAGAAGCTCACGCATGTGATGGAGGACGTACTGGATGCGCTGCGCAACGACCGCATCCAGGCGGATGCCGGTACCGTCGATGTCCTGTTCCAATGCCTGGACGCCCTCGAGAACTACACCAACCAGATCGTCGCATCCGGCAATGAGGGCTCCGAGGAATACCGCAGCATCATCACCGCGCTCAACGCAATCCTGCAGAGCAAGGCTGACGCGGCGGAACCTGCGAGGCAGGCGAAGGTGGCCTTTACCACCCCGTCCGCTCCGCCTGTTTCCTCGTCCGGCACGGATGCGGACGGCCTGCTGCCGATCAACCAGTATGATGCAAGTGTGCTCGGGAAGGCGTTGCAGTCGGGCATGAACGTGCTGCAGATCCGTGTCGAGCTTGACAAGGGGTGCCTGCTCAAGGCGGCCCGCGCCTTCATCGTTTTCCAGATCCTCGACCGGAATGCCGAGGTGCTCAAGGCCGAGCCCAAGGTACAGGACATCGAGGACGAGAAGTTCGACAACCACTTCACCGTCATCGCCGTGAGCAATGAACCCGCCGCACTGTTCGAGAAGGAGATCAACTCGGTGGCCGAGGTGTCCAGGGTCAAGGTCATCCCCTTGAGCGAATCGATGCTGGTCGTCACGGAGGCAGGCGGCGAGGCTGCGGAAGCCGAAGCGGCAGCGGCGGCGGAGACCGCCTCCGTGGAGCAGGTGTCCGGTCAGGAGTCCCAGCCGGCCAAGTCCGCGCAGGCGGGCGATGCCGCCAAGGGCAAGGCGCAGAAGACCGGCAAGACGGTCCGTGTCGACATCGACCGGCTCGATGTGCTGATGAACCTTGTTTCCGAGCTCATCATCGTCAAGACGCGCCTCGACGATGTCAAGGGCAACGACGTGCTCGGGGATTCGGTGGAGTACCTCGAGCGCATCACCACCAGCCTGCACGATGCGGTCATGAAGGTCCGCATGGTGCCCGTCGAGACCGTGTTCAACCGGTTCCCGCGCATGATCCGCGACGTGGCCCGCGACCTCGACAAGGACATCGAGCTGCACATGTCGGGTGAGGAGACCGAACTTGACCGCACCGTCATTGATGAAATCGGCGATCCCCTGATCCACATC
>JAEXRM010000202.1 GCA_023440865.1 Bacillota bacterium | reverse complement strand
GAGGATGGACAGCTGTCTGGTAATGATCGCCTCACTGTCCGACGCCGGCCTGCAGATACAGGAACACGACCGGTCCGACAAACAGGATGCTGTCGATGCGGTCGAGCATGCCGCCATGCCCTGGTATGAGCTTGCCGAAGTCCTTGATGCCGGCGCTTCGCTTGATGGCGGAGGCGGACCAGTCACCCAGCTGGGAGACCACGCCGCACAGCACGCCCAGGATGAGGAAATGGTACCACGGCACCGCCTCGCGAACCGGTGCCGGCACCAGCAGGCCGAACGCCAGCATGACCGCCGTACAGCCGACAACGCCGCCGACGCCGCCCTCCACCGTTTTCTTGGGACTGACCTTCGGCAACAGCTTGTGGCGGCCGAGCGTCACCCCAACGAAATAGGCCGCCGTATCGGTGATGACGGCACCGAAGACGATCAGCCACACCAGCCATGCGCCGTGCCCCATGCCGCGCACCTGCGTGACGAAGGACATCAGGAACGGGATGTAGAGCACACCGGTGACGGTCATTGCCAGATCGTCGAGGTGGAAGGTTTCCATTTGGAAGATGAGCCGGCCAAACAGCCAGGCGATGCAGGCAAACGCCACGACACGGACGGCGGATCCGGAAAAGCACCAGGACATCGCATCGACGGCAGCCTGCAGGAAGGAACCGGCGTCCCCCGCCGGGACGGACGCGCGGAGGGCTGCGACGACTGACGGATTGCCATAACGTGAATTGCCGACGAGCATGACGGTCATGAGAATCGCCACGGTCGGATCGACCGTGCGCTGCACCGACTGCACGGCCTGCCTGAACTCAAAAATGGCCAGCAGCGATGCGCCAAAGACCACCAGCGTCAGCACGCCCGGCGGAGCGAGCAGGGCCGCAATCAGGATGACGGAGCCGATCAGACCGCTGACAACGCGCACTCTCATTCCGCCACCCCTCCGAACCGCCGGTTGCGGCCGGCATAGGCATGCAGCGCCTCAAGCAGGTGATGCTCGCGGAAATCGGGCCAGAGCACCTCCGGGAAGAGGAATTCGGTATAAGCGGTCTGCCAGGGCATGTAGTTGCTCAGGCGGTGTTCGCCCGAAGTGCGGATGAGCAGGTCGGGATCGGGGATGCCGGCTGTGTACAGCCGATCGGCGATGCATGCCTCGTCCACGTCCCCGGGCTTGAGCGTTCCAGCCGCGGCTTCGGCGGCGATGCGCCGCGCGGCCTGCACGAGCTCCTGCCGGCCGCCGTAGTTGATGCAGATCAGAAAATCCATATCCCGGAACTCCGCCGTTTCGCGCTCGACATGGTCGATCTCGCGGAGGATCTCCGGAGACAGGCGTTCCCGGGAACCCAGGATCCGGATGCGGACCTTGCGCCCCTCCAGGTCGGCAATGGCACCCTTGAGGTAATCGAGCAGCAGCTTCATCAGCTGGTCGACTTCCTCCTTCGGGCGTGCCCAGTTCTCCGAGGAGAAGGCATAGACCGACACGTACCGGATGTGGAGGTTGTAGCAGCTCTTGACAACCTCCTTGAGCTGTCTGGAGCCTTCCGCATGGCCCACGCTGCGGGACAGGCCGCGCTTCTTCGCCCATCGGCCGTTGCCGTCCATGATGAAGGCGATGTGCCCGGGCAGCCTGTCAGCCTCGAGATCCCGTGGTTGTATCTTCGTCGGGAATTTGAACATGCGCATGCAATGCCGTCCGTTCCATTGTATTCTCTCGAACAGGATATCCTGCAGCACGCCTCGTGCGGGCGGTTTGCTGCACCAGCACCATCATATCAGAAAAGGCCGGATTGCGGAACAGGATGCGGTTCCATGAAATGGAACCCTGCAGGCGTCACGCATCGCCTCCCGACAGGCCGCATGGCAGCCGGCATTGGCTGCGGCGCCGCCCGGATGATGCCCGGGATGCCGGAGGCCGAATCGCTTCAGATGATGCCGAGAATGGCGGCCGCATTGTCATGGAGGATGGCCTGCCGTTCCGCGTCCGTCAGTGGCAGCCGGTCGAACAGCGCCAGCTCCTGGGCATGGCTGTTGACAGGATAGTCGGTGCCGAACACCACGCGGTCGGTGCCGTGGCTGCGGATGAGATCGAGCGCCGCTTCCGGCGCCATCGCCCAGAGCGCGCTCGATGTGTCGAGCCAGATCGGCAGGCCGATCAGCGTCTCGCGCGCCTCATCCCACCGCTCGTATCCGCCCAGGTGGGCCGCGACGATCTTCAGCTGCGGGAACCGGTCGAGGACGCGGCGCAGGCGGATGGGTGCGGAATGGTCGAACCGGGGATCCCCCACATGCATGAGGACGGGCAGCGAGTCGCCGACCGCCCGGTAGATGCGGTCCATTTTCGGATCGTCGATGTCGAACGCCTGGAACTCGGGATGCAGTTTCACACCGCGCAGGCCGAGTGCCACAAGCGTCTGCAGCTCCTCCTCGATGTGATCGGAGTCGGGGTGCAGCGTGCCAAATGCGACAAACCGCCCGTCCTGCCTTTCCGCCAGCCACCGGTTGACCGTGTTGGTCTGTGCGGGCCGCGTGGCCGATGACAGGATGACGACATGCGAGACGCCGGACAAGTCGGCCGATTCGACCAGATCCGCCAGCAGTCCGTTGCGGTGCATCGGGATTCCGTAGTGCCGGCCGATGTGGGCGACCGCCTTCGGAGCCAGCGCATCCGGGAAGATGTGCGTGTGAAAGTCGATGATGCCGCCCCGGACGGGGCGGCGATCTGTCGAATCGGGGGATGCGGTTGTGTGATGTTGCCGGATGTCTGCCATGATGTCATCTCCCAATGGAAGCCGTGTCACAGTTGCCGGATGAGGTGGGCCATATAGCTGGCGTAATGGGAAAAGACCACGCCGGGTTCCTGCAGGTCGGGATTCCACCGCTTCACCCACTCCAGCGACACGTAGCCGTCATATCCCAGCGCGCGCAGCCCCCTGAGCATGTCGAGCACCGGCACGTCGCCGTACCCGAGCATGCGGTAGGCAACCTGCCCGTTCTTCATGACGGAATCCTTGATGTGCACGTAGCGGATGCGGCGGCCGATGTTGCGCAGCGTGTCCTCGGGTGCTTCGGAGAAGTAGCGCCACGGATGGTGGATGTCCCACAGCACGCCGGCGCACGGATGGTCGATGCCCTCCAGGAACGAGGCCATCACCTCGGAATCAGCCAGTACGCCGTTCGTTTCGATCAGCACCTGGACATCCTTGCCTTCGGCATAGGCGCACAGGTCGAGGTATGAGGCGCGCACGAGCGAAAGGTCCACAAAGCCGGCGGGAGCCGGGTGCGCGTCGCCGCGCCCCCGCCCCCACCACGCCCCCCCCATCTCCCCC
>JAEXRM010000050.1 GCA_023440865.1 Bacillota bacterium | reverse complement strand
CTGGTGCGCCATCAGGGACTCGAACCCAAGACCCGCTGATTAAGAGTCAGCTGCTCTACCAACTGAGCTAATGGCGCAAATGCTTTTCGCAAGCGGCTTGGCGGTTGTTCCAGCGCCGCTGACAGTTACAGATTATACAGGCTCCCCACGGGGATGTCAACATCCAACAGACAGCATTTCATGACCGTCCTGCGGTTCATCCCCCCCGGCGGTCGGGTTGCGAGCCCGGAACATGCGTGCTACAATCGTTTTGCCCAGCATGCGGTTGATACCGCACCGCACCGTCCCGACTGGAGGCTCCATGAAGCAGGTTCCATCCCGAAATCCTGTCCCCGCCATGCTGGCCGCGGTACTCGCAGCCATCCTCGCGCTTGCCCTCGGCGGCTGCGGTGCGACTCCAGCCGGCAAGAACACGGGGTTTCGCATCGTCACCTCGTTCTATCCCATGTACGTCTTCACGCGCAACATCACCGACGGCATCGACGGCGTCAGCGTCACCAACATGACCGAACCGCAGACCGGCTGCCTGCACGACTACCAGCTCCGCCCCTCGGATCTTGCCTCGCTGGAGCAGGCGGATGCCTTCATCCTCAACGGAGCGGGCATGGAAGCGTTTCTGGACAGGGTGACAGACCAGTACCCCGATCTGCCGTTGATAGAGGCGGCTGCCGGCATCCAGCTTCTCACGGATGAGGCGGGCGAACCGAACCCCCATGTCTGGGTGGGTGTCAGTGGCGCCATCGGGGAGGTGCGAAACATCGCCGAAGGCCTCGCAGCAGCCGATCGGTCACATGCGGAGGCTTACAGGGCCAACGCCGCAGCGTACACGACCCGGCTCGAGGCGCTGTCCAAGGAAATGCACGACGCCCTCGACGCACTGCCGAACCGCACGATTGTCACCTTCCACGAAGCGTTCCCCTATTTCGCCGAGGAGTTCGATCTGGAGATCGCCGCCGTGATCGAGCGGGAACCGGGATCGGAACCGGGTGCCGGCGAGCTGGCCGACAACATCCGGCTGATCAAGGAAACCGGCATCCGGGCGCTCTTCGCGGAACCGCAGTATGCCCCGCGTGCGGCGCAGACCATCGCGGACGAGACGGGTGCGACCGTTTACAGCCTGGACCCGTTCGTCACAGGCGATACGGACAGCCCCGCCGACAGCTATGAGATCACGATGCGCGCCAATCTCGCGGTGCTCAAAAAAGCGCTCGGCGCGCCGTAAAGCCCGGACTTCGCATGAGGCCGCGACTTCCCGGCATATCCGGTCCGCACTGTCCCGGCATGAGCCGACGCGATGCCGCCGTGTCGTGCCCGGTTTGCCGGACTATGCCTGAGCCAGCATGTACATCGCCTGCGTGCAGATTTGCGCGTGACACATCAGTTCCTCGATGGCAACATGTTCGTCGGGCGCATGCTCCCCGCTGCCCGCGCCACCGAAGCCGACGCCGCGCCCCTGCATGGCGCGCGCGTATGTGCCCCCGCCAATGGCGACGGCTTCGACCGGCTCATGCGAGTACATCGCCTGTGCCTGTTGCAGGGTACGGATCAGCAGGCTGTCCTCGGGCAGATACAGCGGGACGCTGTGGCTGACGGTTTCCAGCCGGAAACCGGCCGATTCGACCGTCCTCCGGATCGCCTGCGCCACATCGTCGCCGGACAGGGTGACCGGGTACCGGACATCCAGGGACAATTGTGCCGCACCCCCATCGCAGGCAACCATGCCGACACAAAGCGACAGCCTGCCCGACACGGCATCCTCACACGCGGCGCCGAGGGATGTCCCGTCGGTTTCCTCGCCGATCCGGTCGCGGATGAACCGCAGCCAGGACGACAGCGGATCGCCGTCCACGATGCCGGCTAGCACCGCCACCATCCGCAGGGCTGCATTCGTTCCCCTCTCCGGCACGGAACCGTGTGCCGATATGCCCGCGGTTTCCAGCAGCAGTCCTTCCTCCGTTTCCCTGTCGGCCAGCAGACCCGTCCGGGCCGCCTGATCGATCTGCGCACGCGCGTCGGCCGGCAGGGCGGATGGATCGAGGCAGGCGACACAGCGCTGCGGCACCATGTTGAACGCTTCTCCTGCGCGGATCCAGCGGATCTGCGCACGGTGTCCGCCGGCGCGGCCGCCCCGGCCGGAAACGGCGGCTCCCGGGGTGCCCGATGCGCCGTGCAGCCAGAAACGCAGCAGGCCCTTCTCTCGGTTGACAACGGGATATCCGGCATCCGGTGTGAAGCCCATCGTCGGCAGCGGTTCCCGCGAAAAATAGTGGGCCATGTCTTCCGATCCCGTCTCCTCGGCGCACCCGAGAATGACGCGGATGCGCCGCCGCAACGGGGGCACGGAACCGCTCTCCACCGCGTCCCGGATGGCGCGCAGACCGTGGAGTGCGGCCACTGCCGGCCCCTTGTCGTCCGAAGCCCCCCGTCCGTACAGGATGCCGTCACGCAGGATGCCGCCGTAGGGAGGAACGGTCCACCCTTCCCCCTCCGGCACGACATCCAGGTGCGCCAGGACACCGATGGTCTCCGCGCCGTCGCCGTATTCGACATGTCCGGCATACCCATCCACGTTCCGCACGGAAAACCCCATGTCGCGCGCAAGTCCGAGCATGTGTTCCAGGGCCGCGTACGGCCCCTCGCCGAAGGGCTTCCCCGGCAACGGCGCCTCCCGCACGCTCTTGATGCGGATGAGCGATTGCAGGTCGCGTGTGATGTCTTCCCGGTATGTCAAAACGGATGCGCCGATGCGTGTCTGCATCATGTCATGCCCTCCCTCCGTGGCGTGCCGGATGCCCGGGGGCTGCCCGAAACCCGGCCGACCACATCCGTTTCATTATATCGCCATCCCGCATGCCCGTCACCATGACAAGCAGGGACGCATCCGAAGATGCGTCCCTGAAGGCTGTTGTGCGATGACTCCGCGGGATCCCCCCACTCGTGCTGAACCGCGGGGAGCCGGCCGGCATGGCCGGCGCGGGTCGTGACTACCGGATGGCTGGCAGGCGCGCCATGCTTTCCTTGAGCAGATCGTCGCTGTATTCAATATCCTGGAGGTTTCCGGAGAGGTAGTTTTCGTAGGCGGTGATGTCCATGTTGCCATGTCCTGACAGGCAGAACAGGATGGTCTTCGCCTCGCCGCTTGCCTTGCAGGCCAGCGCCTCGTCAATCGCCGTGCGGATGGCATGGGCGGATTCCGGCGCGGGCAGGATGAGCTCGGTCTTGGCGAACTGGACGGCTGCCTTGAACACGTCGGTCTGGTGGACGGCGCGGGCGCCGATGTGGCCATCGTGGTAGGCGCGGCTGACCAGGCCCGAATCGCCATGGTAGCGCAGCCCGCCCGCATGAATGCCGGGCGGCATGAAGTCGTGGCCCAGCGTATACATCTCCACCAGGGGCGTCAGACCCGCCACATCGCCGAAATCGTAGGCAAATGTGCCCTTTGTGAGCGTGGGGCAGGCCGCCGGCTCGACCGCGATGATCTCGGTCTTCTTCCCGCCGGTCAGCTTGTCGCGCAGGAACGGGAACGCGATGCCGCCGAAGTTGCTGCCGCCGCCGCAACAGCCGATGACGATGTCGGGATATTCGTCGATCTTCTCGAACTGCTTCTGCGCCTCGAGTCCGATGACGGTCTGGTGGAGCAGGACATGGTTGAGCACGCTGCCAAGCGCGTAGTTCGTGTCGTCGTGGGTGGCGGCGTCCTCGACCGCCTCGCTGATGGCGATGCCGAGGCTTCCCATCGAGTCGGGGTCCTTCGCAAGGATGTCGCGTCCCGCATGGGTCAGATTCGTGGGGCTGGCAAACACACTTGCGCCATAGGTCTGCATGATGCCCTTGCGATACGGCTTCTGCTGGAAACTGACCTTGACCATGTACACCGTGCATTCCAGACCGAAGAGCTGGGAAGCCACGGCAAGGGCGGTGCCCCACTGCCCCGCGCCGGTCTCCGTTGCGAGGCGGCGCATGCCGGCCTGCTTGTTGTAGTAGGCCTGGGGAATGGCGGTATTGAGCTTGTGGCTGCCGGAGGGATTGTTGCCTTCGTACTTGTAGTAGATGCGCGCCGGCGTGCCGAGCGCCTTCTCGAGATTGTAGGCGCGGCACAGCGGCGACGGCCGGAACGAGCGGTACAGCTCGCGCACCTCTTCCGGAATCGGAATGTAGCGCTCCGTCGACATTTCCTGTTCGATGAGGGCCATCGGGAAGATGGCGGTCATGTCGTCGGGCACGACCGGCTGCTTGGTCCCGGGATGCAGGTAGGGCTTGAGGTTGGGCAGATCGGCACGGATGTTGTACCAGGCTTCCGGAAGCTCGTTCTCGGAAAGGTAGATCTTGTAGGGAATGTGCGCAGTAGACATGACTCGGCTCCTCTCTTCTCGTCCCGTCTCGTCTTGCCGCCCGCAGCGGACGGCCTCACCCTTCCATATCGCCGGACGATGCGACATGCGATGGCACCCGCCACGCACCGCCGTGATCCGCCCTTGCCGCGCCGCCAGCCTGCCCTGTGTCAGGCAGCCCCGCGCCACGGCAGG
>JAEXRM010000045.1 GCA_023440865.1 Bacillota bacterium | reverse complement strand
ATCCCAGAGGTTCCACGCAAGGCAGGCTACACTGCCCGCAGCACCGCAAGGGTACCGCCTGGCAGGTTTCATCCCTTCTCGTGGTCACGGCCTGTTCCGCCTGCGCGGTCATCCTGTCTCCCACAAGGGAGGGTCTCCGCGGTAGAGGGGTCATGTTCCCGCATGCCATTGCAGGCTGCCCCTGAACCTTAACTCCCAGCACCAGCCCACGACTGGGCGTCGCAAGCCAGCACCAGGAACTTCATCGATGTGCCCTTTGTACGGATTTTTAGGCCCGTCTTCGAAGCCGGCAGTACTGACTAGGATACTGCGTCATCCTGCATCTCCGATTATACCACAAATAGGCCGTTTTCACCGGATGTCAGCGGAACAGCAGCGCGACGGCGATGCCGAGCACGGCGCCGGCGAACACCTGCACCGGCGTATGTCCGAGGAGTTCCTTGAGCTCCTTGTCCAGCCGGACGACCGGAGAATGGTGGATGAGCTTGTTGAGCACCTCCGCCTGTTTGCCGGCGGCCCGCCGCACGCCGGCCGCATCGGTCATGACGATCAGGGCGAATATGACGGACAGGGAAAAGACACCGCTGTCGAAGCCGTAGTCCATTCCCATGATCGTCGCCAGGCATACGGTGATGGCGCTGTGCGAAGAGGGCATCCCGCCGGTGCTCACCAGCTTGCGGAAGTCGATGTCACGCTTGATCAGCGCATTGACCACAAACTTCGTGATCTGGGCGATCATCCAGGCCAGAACAGGCAGGCCGATAGCACGGTTGGACAGGACAAGGGTCAGATTGTTCACGATGGGACCTCCTGCGGGCTAGTTTCAATGCGACCGTTCCGCCACGTACCGGGCCATTCCGGACAGAAACTCCGCCCGTCCGCCGAAGGGGGAAAGCGCCGCGAGCGCCTCCTTCAGGGCGTCGTCGAGCGCCATGCGCGCGCCGTCGAGCCCCAGCAGAGTCACGTAGGTGGATTTGCCGTTGCGCGCGTCGCTGCCAACGGGCTTGCCGAGCTCGGCCTCGATGCCGGTGACATCGAGCAGGTCATCGCGGATCTGAAAGGCAAGACCGAGCCGGTCCGCATAGGTTTCCAACGCCATCCGCTCGACATCACCGGCGCCGCACAGCAACGCCGGCGCCACCACGGCGGCGCGGATCAGGGCGCCCGTCTTGAGCGCGTGCATCCGGCGCAGCAAGCCGTAGTCCGCCGTCACCGCCTCGCACTGCATGTCGATCGCCTGGCCGCCCACCATGCCGCCGGCACCGGCACAGGCGGCGATCATGCGGGCGGCCGCCACGCCCCGCGCCAGAGCCGGTCCCCCACCGAATCCCGGATGGGCGGCAATGTTCGCCAATGCGTCAAACATCACCTCGTATGCACGGTTGAGCAGGCCGTCCCCCGCCAGGATGGCCATGGCCTCGCCAAATACCCTGTGGTTTGTCGGGCGGCCGCGGCGCAGGTCATCGTTGTCCATCGCCGGCAGATCATCGTGTACGAGCGAGTAGGTGTGGATGAGTTCCAGTGCGCAGGCAAAGGGCTCCAGCGGCATGTCCGACTCCGGAAACAATGCGCCTGACGCCAGGAACAGGATGGGACGAATCCGCTTGCCACCGGCGGACAGGCTGTAGGCCATCGCCTCGTGCAACCGGGCCTCCGGCAGGTCCGGTACGGCCAGCAAGGGCGCAAGCGCGGCTTCCGCTCGTTTGGAGAGCTCCGCCAGGCGCCGGTCGAATGCTTGCGTCATGGTTCCTCCATCGGGACGGCCTGCGTGCCGTCTCGTCCCTCCACCAGCATGAGCATGCGCCGTTCCATCGCATCGAGCCGGCCGCCCAGCAGTCGGATGAGACCGACGCCCTCGTCGAACGCGGCCAGCGACTCCTCCAGCGGCAGCGTGCCGGCCTCGAGCCGGGCAACCAATTCCTCCAGCCGGGCCAGGGCGGTCTCGTAGGCGACCGTTTCCTCCGGCGCCGTGCCCGCCGTCTCCCCTTCTTTTCGCTTTGCCATGCAAGCTCCTTTCCTTTTCCGCACGCCGTTGTCCGGCATGTCCCGCCTCTTGGCACCCGGCTTGTTCCCGCAGACTGTCACCGGGCTTCCTCCAGCGGGTGCAGCGTCTCCACACGCGCATCGAGCGCACCATCGCGAAACCTCACCCTGATGAGTTCGCCGCGCTTGAGGTCCGCCATGCTCGAAACGGTACGCCCGTCCTCCCGCGAGACGGCCGCATAGCCGCGCCCGAGCACCCGCAGGGGGCTGAGGGCATCAAGCTTGCCGGCCAGCATCGCCATGCGGGCGGAGGCCTGGTCGAGGCGCTGCCGCATTGTCCGGTCCAGGCGCTGTGACAGGCGGTCGAGGCACGCGCCGGACTGGTCGAGGCGCAACGTGGTTGCACGCTGCATCCGCTGGGTGAGCAGATCGAGTTTCTGCCGCCGCAGATCCAGCATGGCTGTGGGACTCCTGAACACGGGGCGCACCGCGAGCCGGTCGAGTCTGATCCGCTCGAGATCGAGGCGCCGCCGGAACGCATGCCGTACCCGGTCGGATGACTGGGCCAGCTGAGCGCGGAGCCCCTCGAGGTCGGGCACAACCAGCTCCGCCGCCGCAGAGGGCGTCGGAGCGCGCAAATCGGCCGCGAAATCGGCGATGGTGAAATCGGTCTCGTGTCCGACCGCCGATATGACCGGAACCGGACTCGTGCGGATCGCACGGGCCAACGCCTCGTCATTGAAGGGCCACAGATCCTCGAGCGATCCGCCGCCGCGCGCGAGGATGACGACATCGACCGCTTCGGCCCGCGACACCCGTTCGAGCGCCCGAACAAGCTGCTCGGGCGCATCCGCGCCCTGTACCGGCGCGGGCGAGAGCACGAGCGTCGCCGTCGGGAACCGGCGGAACAGAACATTGCGGATGTCGCGCAGCACTGCTCCGGTGGGCGAGGTGACCACGCCGATGCGGCGTGGCAGAAACGGCAACGGCCGTTTGTCCTCGGGACGGAACAGTCCCTCCTTTGCAAGCTTCGCCTTGCGCTGCTCGAAGGCGAGATAGAGGCTTCCGAGCCCGTCGGGCTCCATGCGGTCGGGATACAGCTGATAGGTGCCGCCCGGCCCGTATACGGATACCGTGCCATGTGCGACGACACGGAGACCGTCCTCCGGCCGGAACCGCAACCGGCTGTTTGCCGAGCGGAACATGGCGCACTTGATGACGCTCTCCTCGTCCTTGAGGGTGAAATACATGTGTCCGGAGGAATGGTGCTTGAAGTTGGAGATCTCACCCGACACCGTCACATCGGAAAGCGCCCCATCCTCGTCGAAGAGGCGGCCGATATGGCGGGTCAGGGACGTGACCGTCCAAACGGCGGTCATCGATCCTGGTCTCCCTCGGGCCGCACTTCCAGGAAAATCTTCCCAAGCACGCCGTTGACGAAGGATTTCGACTGGTCGTCCCCATACTTCTTGGCAAGCTCGACCGCTTCGTTGATGGAGACGGATCCGGGTATGTCCGTACGATGCATCAGCTCATATGAGGACAACCGCATGATGGAAAGGTCAACCTTCGGCATGCGGCTGACCGTCCAGCCCTTGGCATGGCGCTCGATGCGCGCGTCAAGCTCTGCTGCGTTCGCGAGAACCCCCCGCACCACATCGAGGAAATAGGCCAGCTCCGTTTCATCCGTCAGCTCGTTCTCCTCACAGAAGCGGGTGGTCTGCTCCTCGATGTCCCCGCGCTGGAGCATCGTCTGGAAAATGAGCTTCATGGCGCATTCGCGCGTTTCGCGTCTTGACAAGGGTTTTACCTCCATCCGGGAACCTCGCCGTCCGCGACGGTTCCATTGCCGGTCCCGAACGCAGGGGGCGTACGGGCAAGGGCGTGCAGCGCCATGACACTCGGTAACCGGGGCCGCGGCATTGATCATCATACCACAATGGCCGTCGTATCAAAAGACCGTCCTTTGCCTCTCACTCATGGCATGTCCTGGCACGGGACCCTCGCGGGACGCAGCGCATGAGCGCTATGGCCGCCGCACGACATACAGCAGCCGCTCGCTGTGCGGTCCGGGCCTGCGTTCCGTATACCCGTCGCGGACTGCCAGCAGGTCAAGTCCCGCACCGGCGAGCATCTCTCGGATTTCCGCCTCCCGCCAGGCACGTTCCTCGTGCATTTCGTCCTCACGCACGTACCGGCCTTCGCCGTCCGCAAGAAAAAAGGTCAGGTCGAACGTGCAGACGGATCGGCGCCGGTCGTACGAGTTGGTCCACAGCCATGTCACATCCTCATCCACATGATAGAAGGTCTGACCCGGCAGACTGGACGAGAGCTTCCACGGTGAGTTCAGATCGAACAGGAACAGACCGCCCGGTTCCAGGAAGGTGTGCACCCGCCGGAAAACGGATTTCAGGCCCCGGCGGTCCGTGATGTGGTTGAGCACATCGAGTGATGCCAGAACGGCGCCAACAGTCCCATACAAGTCGAAGGAGCGGATGTCCTGCTGCAGGAGAAGCAAACCGGCACCGGCGTCGGCCGCCTTCCGGGCCGCCTGGTCAAGCATGTCCGGCGACAGGTCGATGCCGATCATGTCATGGCCGCGCGCCGCCATGGCCAGGGCAAGGCTGCCCGTGCCGCAGCCCAGGTCGAGAACCAGACCCGGATGGACACCATACGCCGCAAACAGGCGCGCAACCTGATCGGCCATCGCTTCATAGTCGATGTCCTGCATGAGACGATCATATACCTGGGCCAAGGTGATGTACATGCTTCCCCCGTCATGCAGCCATTCCCGCCTCCGCGCGAACGGCGCGCCGTCACGGTTCAGACATGCAGTTCTCCTTCGCGTTTCTGCCTGCGCGACATCAGCCCGCCAATGCGGCCGGTTTCCTTTGCGGAAAGACTCTTCCAGCCGTCGCGCATCACTTTCTCCATGAGGCCGAGTTCCCGTGCCACCTGCAGTTTCAGGGCTTCGTCCTTCTTCATCATGGTCATCACCTCGGAGGGTGATTACCACTTGCCCGGCTGTCGAATCAGAAAGACCGTCAACCGGATGCCGTTTTCCTATTCTGCTCCAACCGCCTTGCGCATCTCGGAGACGGCGACGGAAAGCTGGTTGTCCTTGCCTTCCGGTATCCGGGCCAACGGCGTGGCCGCGTAGGTCTCGTCGAGCTGGATCGTGATGTCCGGCGTGACGCCCTCGTGCTGGATGTTGCGTCCCTTGGGGGAATAATAGGTGGAGATGGTGTACTTCAGTCCGGCACCATTTTCAAATCGCGTGTCGATCGTCTGGACGAGACCCTTGCCATATGTCTTTTCTCCGACGATGACGGCCTTGCCGTAATCCTGGAGTGCTGCGGAAAGAATCTCTGAGGCCGACGCGCTGTAGCCGTTGACGAGGACGGCCATCGGCACGTCCAGTGCGCCCGCATCCGACAGGCGTTCATCGCGCTTGCCGGCTCGGTCCTCCGTGTAGACGATCAACCCTTCCGGAAGCAGCATGTCGGCGATGGCGCATACCTGGTAGTAGTCACCGCCCGGGTTGTACCGCAGGTCGATGACCAGTGACTTCGCCCCCTTGGAGGCTAGCAGGTTCCATTCTTCCCGGAACCCCCGGGCGATGTCCTCGTCGAACTGGCTGATGCGGATGTAGCCGATGCCATCCTCGAGCATCCTGGATGAGATGTTCGGGGTATTGATCGCCGCGCGTTTCATGGAAAAGTCATGGTACTGCGTGTCTTCAGGACGATATACCTGGATTGCGACATCCGTTCCGGCTTCGCCCTTGATCCTGGCGATGATGAGGCTGGAGTCGGAAATGCCCGTGACATCCTCCCCGTCCACCTTGACAATCTTGTCACCGATGCGCATGCCGGCCTTGTCCGCGGGCGTGTCGACAAACACCTCGCTAACGGTCAGCAGGCCGCCGTCGTCCATGTTGACACCGACGCCGATGCCGACATAGTTGCCGCTGGCCTGCTCCATGAAATCGCCCATCTCCTCGGGAGTGAAATAGACGGTGTAGGGATCCCCCGCACCGGCGGCAATCCCCTTGATGGCATTGTCGAGCAGCGCCTGTTCGTCTACCGGCTTGTAGAACTTCGTCTTCAGCAGACTCAGCACCCGGTTGAACGCGGCCGTGTCATCCGGACCGATTGACGCCTCGTCAAGCACAATGGCGGTTTGCGGCTTGAACCAGTCCGTGATGGGCCGGGCTGTGAGCCCTTCCAGGGAAACCATCCGCTCGATGGCGAACAGGAAGCCGGTCAGGAACAGGACCGCCGCCAGTGCGACGGCCCCAAGTGCGGTCATGATGCGGCGAAATGTCCTTTTACGGGTCATGCGGATCCTCCATCGGGCTGTGCGGCTTCCCGCCGTGCGGCTGCGCCTCAGCACCTGCGCCTCATGCAGAAGACACCCGGTGCGGGTGTCTTCATGGTTGCGATGTGTGGATTGGTGCGTGTGATGATTATCCCTGCTTCTTGCCCAGATGGGCCAGCGGATTCTCCGTGTCGCCATTCTTCCGGTACTCGAAATGCAGATGGGGACCGGTTGACCAGCCCGTGCTGCCGACCTTGGCGATGATGTCCCCCGCGGCAACCTTCTGCCCTTCCCGAACCAGGATGCCCCGGCTCTTGATGTGGGCATACAGCGTTGTCACGCCCCCGCCATGATCGATGATGACCGTATTGCCATACCCGGTCCGGGAACCGGCGTAGATGACCGTCCCCCCGTTTGCTGCGGCGATGGGGTCACCCGAGTTGGCATGGATGTCGATGCCCGAATGGAAGCGCATGCGGTGGAAGATGGGATGCATGCGGTTGCCATAAGGGGAGGACACCTTGTAGTTGCCGGGGGCGGGCCAATTCATGTCGCCACCGACGTATCTGGCATTGGAAAGCTTGAGCTGCTTGATGTAGGCACTGACCTTCGCCGCTTCGGCGTTGATTTCGTCTTCCTCCGCCTCCAGCTGCTTGAGCGTCTTGTTCGTGGACTTGATTTCCTGTTCGATCTGCGAGCGCGAGCTCTGCAGCTCCTTGATGCTGGCGAGCTTGGCCTCGAGCATGTCCTGCGTCGTGGCCTCCTCCTCCTGCTTCTGTTGCTTGAGGGTTTCAATCTCGATCCGTTTCGCCTCGAGCGAGGCCATCATGTCCTGATCGGCACGCGAGACCGATTTCATGGCATTGCGGTTCTTGTAGAAATCGCTGAGATTGTTGCTGTCGAGTGCGAACTCGATGCCCTGCCACCCTTTCGAGCGCTGATACATCACCACGATGCGTTCCTGAAAGAGCGCAAGCTCGGCGTCATATTCCGCCTCGGACTGGGCGATGGCCTCCGTCAGGGATGCGATGGCGGAATCCAGCTGTGCAAGCTTCTCTTCGATCGCCTGTTTCTCATAACCCTTGCTTTCCAGGTTCTTGACGATCTCCGCCCTTCTGTCCTTGTTGGCGGCCAGGATCTGCTTGACCTCGTTCTTTTCGGACTTGATGCCGCTGAGCTGCTGCTGCAGGGTCTTTTGCTTCTTCTCCGCTTCGGTGAGGTTGGATGCCAGGACCTGTACCGGCATGGAGAGGGCGATGATCGCGGCCAACAGGCCCGCGCCGATCTTCCGGTTCATGGATCTGCCTCCTGCTTTCGTTCCCGATCCGCGGGTCATGCGCCCGCATGTTTCTCCTGCGTATTTGGCTTCGCATGCCCGGTCCTCGCCGGATGCGCCCGCCATCGACCGTTCATTCGCCGTGTCACGCGCAGCAGGCCACCCCGCCGCATCGCCGTATGGCTTCATTATATGCCCGCCTGCCAGTGCTTTCAAGTCCATGGCCCTGCATCCGGAAGCGCTTGCTCCGCGCCATGCCCCGCGCTACACCTTGAGATACTTGCGTACCGAGATCAGGCTGCCCGTGCTGCCGACCGCCGTGCCGATGATCAGATACATCAGCAGGATGCGCAGCGCCATGGGCTGGAACGCGACCACCTGGAACATGCCCAACCCGAGATTGGACAACAGGGTGTTCAACGAGCCGTGTATCCAGTCATACCCCCTGAGTGTCAACAGGAAGGAGATCAACGCCCCGACCAGGCCGATCACGATCCCCTCGACGAAAAAGGGCATGCGGATGAAGCTGTCGAGCGCCCCGACACTGCGCATGATCTCGATTTCGCGGCTGCGTGCAAGCACAGTGAGCCGGATCGTGTTGCTGATGATGAAGACCGAGATGACGAGCATGATGCCCATCAGGACAAGGGTTACGGTGTTGAGGATCTCCGCGAAGCGGGTGATCTGGTTGAGCGAATCCTTCGGGTAGAGCACGCCATCCGGCGCGGGTTGGATGCCGGGCAGTTTGGCGAGGGGTTCGATGAAAGCGGTCCCCTCGTCCGGATCGGTCAGCCGGATGTAGAAGGACTCGGCCATCTGCGCCGGGGTCATGCCCTTGAGCAGGTCGGGATCCGTGAAGGAAGCCTTGAGGTTTTCGAATGCCGTTTGCTTGTCCTCATAACGCCAGGAAGCAACCTCGCCAGCAGTCTGCCTTTCCTCGATGAAGGACTTGACCGCTTCGCGGTCGAGCGCGTTGACATCGACGTCGAGGAAAACGACCACCTCGAGCTCGCGGCGCATCTGCTCCATGTTGTAATTGAGGTTGACGGCCAGCAGCAGGACAAATCCCAGCAACAGCAATGCCACCAGAACGGTCACCGTGGAAGCGAGCGACATGAGCTTGTTCTTGACGACATTGGAAACGCCTTCGCGTGAAAGCAGGCGCATCGTCCTAATCTTCATGCTCGTAATAGCCTTTCTCCGCGTCGTGGATGATGGAGCCGCGTTCCAGGGTGATGACGCGCTTTTTCATGGTGTCCACGATGCTCTTCTCATGGGTGGCGACCAGGACGGTGGTGCCCCGCTGGTTGACTTCATCCAGCAGGTTCATGATCTCCCACGACGTCTTGGGATCGAGGTTGCCGGTCGGCTCGTCCGCGATGAGGACAGCCGGGTTGTTGACCAGGGCGCGCGCAAGCACGATGCGTTGCTGCTCGCCACCGGAAAGCTGCGATGGATAGGACTTTGCCTTTTTCGACAACCCGACAAGTCCCAGCGCCAAAGGCACCTGCCGCCGGATCTCACGCGGCTGCGCCTCCACCATCTGCATGGCGAATGCGACATTCTCATAGGCGGTGCGGTTGGGCAGCAGGCGAAAATCCTGAAACACCATGCCGAGACTGCGCCGCAGGTACGGCACCTCGTTGCGGTGCATGTTGTGGACACTGTAGCCGTTGACATGGACTTCGCCCGAATTCGGGGCTTCCTCGCGGGTGATGAGCTTGAGCAGCGTGGATTTTCCGGAGCCGCTCTCGCCGATGAAGAAGACGAATTCACCCTTGCGGATGTGGACATTTGCACCGGCCAGGCCAACCACGCCATTGTCGTAGACTTTCGTGACATCGATGAAACGGATCATGGCTCTCCTTCAGATACGGACGGAGCGGATCCCGTCACCGGGATGCCTCGTCGAGGTACTTCTTCACCATCATGGCCACCTTGAAGTAAATGGCGTCGTCGAAACGGCGCAGGTCCATGCCGGTGATCTTTTGAATCTTGTCGAGACGGTACACC
This sequence comes from Bacillota bacterium, assembly GCA_023440865.1. Classification (GTDB taxonomy): domain Bacteria; phylum Bacillota; class Clostridia; order DSM-8532; family DSM-8532; genus JAEWSN01. The sequence goes on along the minus strand of JAEXRM010000045.1, from coordinate 63,468 downwards.
AGCGTGTTGCGATGGATGAACAGCTGGCGGGAGGTTTCACTGACATTGAGGTTGTTCTCGAAGAACTTCTGGATGGTGGTCATGGTCTCGGAATCGATGGTCTCGAACACGCCTTCCTTGAACACCTCGTTGAGGAACAGGCGGCACAGCGTCGTGGGCAGCTGGTAGATCAGCCGCCCGATGCCCAGATGGTTGTAATCGACGATGTTCTTGTCGTTCTCGAAGATCTGGCCGATCTTGAGTGCGGTCTGCGCGTCCTTGTACGAGCGGGCGACCTCGCGCAGGCTCTCGGCCTCGGTTCCGATGCCGATGCTGGCCTTGATCATCAATTCACTGGACAGGGTGTCGACGATAACGCGTGCCTTCTTGAATACCTCCTCGGCATCCTCATTTTCCTTCAATTCCTTGATCAGGACGGTGTTCTGATCATCGAGCAGCACCACGTAGTCCTTGGCGTTGTTCGGGAACAGGCTCTGGATGACGTTGTAGGCGAACAGCTCGCGCGTCTTTTCCGTACGGACGAGGAAGACGATGCGGCGCCCCTCGTTCTTGACGCGCAATTCCTTGGCGCGGATGGCGATGTCACCCGGCAGGATGTTGCCCAGCAGCACGTTCTTCATGAAATTGCTGCGGTCATACTTCTCGTCGAAATACAACTTGGCGTTCTCGAGGCTGATGGCGATGAGTTCGGCGTGCTTGCGGCGTTCGGGGTGGTCGCTGTGCAGGTAGAGGACGAAGTCGATGCGGCCGCCGATTTCGATCTTTTTCAAAATCATGCCGTTGCGTTCCGTCATGGTCTGGTTCGTCGCGATGAAATCGGCACACGCTTCAAACATCGTACCGATCTCGGATTCGACCGTGCTCGCGATGATGGTGCCCGTTCCGTCCGTAATGCCGAATTCGTTGCCCATTGCATCGCGGATGCGCATGACGACCGACTGAAACACCTTGTATGCCACAGACCTGCCCTCCCGTCGAACCTGATCGGAACACCGCCATGCCGGTGATTGCGGCGTACGGCCGGAATCCCGGACTTCATCATTATACACTACCCTTTTTCACGATCACAAATGGAAGTTGACCGGAACGGCAAATGTTCACAGAACGGCCATATTTCCATGCCGGCCGTCTCGCCCGCCACATGGGCCATGCTCGCGCATCCGGACAGCAAAATCGCCCGGAAGCACGCTTCCGGGCGACATGACCGCCCACCGGCAGCCCTTATTGATCAAGCAGTTCAAGAACGGACTTGAGTTCGGCGGCAAACTCGAGCGGGATGGCCACGCCCTTTTGGCTGGGCCGGAACTCATCGGCATTGCTGTCATACCAGAAGGTACGGATGTCGATGTATTCTTTCGTGTTCTTGGACACCTTCTTGATATGGATTTCCTCGCGGCTGTTCTTGACGAACTTGCCGAGCAGTTCTTCCGAATCCCAAAAATCTGCCATGGTCCACCTCCTGGTATTCTCCGTACGGTACCCGACCGTCCGGCGCATACACATGATACCGAAAATGCCCGCGTGAAGCAAGTCATCCCCGATCCTGGAAGAAGAAGGGGCGGCAGCCCGGACGAGGCGGCTCACCTCATGATGCGGATCTCGATGCGCCGGTTCCTCTGCCGCCCTTCCGCCGTCGTGTTCTCCGCAACGGGACGGAACTCGCCGTTCCCGGTCGCGGTCAGCCGTGATGCGTCGATGCCGAAGCTGTCGACCATATAGCGTACGACATTGGTCGCTCGTGCCGTGGAAAGCTCCCAGTTCGAGTCGAACTGCGCGGTTTTGATCGGCACGTTGTCCGTATGGCCCTGCACCAGGATGTCCTTGTTCTCAAGCTGGTTGACGACATCGGAGATGGCGCCGAGCACCTCCTTGCCTTCCTGCAGGATATCCGCCTTTCCCGATTGGAAAAACACCTCCGAGTCGAGCCGGATCAAAAGAAAATCCTTCTCCTCCACGACACCGACCTTGTCGGAGAGTCCTTTTTCCGAAATGATGTCGCGAATCTTGTTCGCCGCATCGGCGATCTTCTTGTTCTCCTGCTGCTGCTGCGAGTCGGTGACCATTTCCTCGGCCTTCTGGACATACTTCTGCGCGTCGACCGAACGATCGCCGGTGTCGCTTGGATTCATCTCTCCGGTGATCGAGATCATTTGCTGCCCCTTGTTGGTGAACAGCATGTCACCGCCGCTGATGCTGACGAAGGAGCTGCGCAGCGAGTTGGCGATCTGCACGTATTTTTGCGCGTCGATGGTCGCCATGGAGAACAGCAGCACGAAAAAGCAAAGCAACAACGTCACGAGGTCGCTGTAGGTGCCAAACCACTCAGCCAGCCCCTCCGCCGGCGGATCTTCCTTTCTGGCCATCGAACCACCTCCGGTCCTTTCAATTCATCGTTCAGGCTGCGAACGCAGCGCCATCGATTTTGTCCTGTCAGCCCCCACGTGCGGGGCCTTCGGCGAAATGGGCGTTTGCCTGCATTCGATCCGTTTGGGTCATGCCATTCCAGACATCCGGTCCCGCGCCGATTTCATGCCTCCGCATTCCTTTCTCCGGCATTCTGCAGGGTTTCGTACTGCTTCTTCTGCGCGGGCGACAGGAAGGTCTTGAGCTTGTGCTCCATGATGCGTGGATTCACACCGGCCTGGATGCCCAGTATGCCCTCGATCATCATCTCCTTGAGCCGGATTTCCTCGGAGCTCTTCGCGCCAAGCTTGTTCGCGATGGGCGTCGCGATGAAGTTCGCCATGACGGACCCATAGAACGTCGTGATGAGGGCAACGGCCATGGCAGGTCCGATCTTCGACGGATCATCGAGCGAGCCTAGCAGGATGACAAGACCGACCAGGGTACCGATCATGCCCCATGCGGGGAAAAAGGATGCCATCGTCTTGAAGATGCCGATCATCGACTTGTGGCGGATGGCCATGTTGTCGAGCTCCAGTGTCAACGACTCGCGGATGATGTCGGCCTCGACACCGTCCACAACCAGTTCCATCGCCTTCTTCATGAAGTCGTCATTGATGCTCTCCCCTGCGGATTCCAAGGCCAGCAGACCTTCGCGGCGGGCTTTCTGGCTCAGGTCGACGAGCGACTTGATGAGATCGAACGGGTTGGCCTGTTTGGTTTTGAGCAGGAGTGGGAATGCCTTGGGCAGGGACAGGAACTCTTCGAGTGAAACGCTGAGGATAGTGGAAACCAGACCACCACCGATGGTCATGACGATGGATGGAGGGTCGAAGAACGCTCCCAGATCGCCACCGCTGGCCATGCCGTAGATCAGCACGCCGATGCCGCCGATCAAGCCGATGATTGATGCAATGTCCATACCCGAAACCCCGGTTTCCCCGCCACCCGAAGAGCGGAATTCTCATTCGCTTCTGATTCGATGATACCACAGGCGGGCCCGCGCAACCAACCGGCCCCCCGCATCCGGATTACATATCGGCTTCCCGGGCGGTTTTCACAAGTCATTCCGGTTTGGAGGCAACGGAAAAGTCTATGTTGCATTTTTATTCATCTAGTTGTATAATCATGCACATTCTTCCTTCTCCATGGGCAACCGACAAACCGCCCTGCGCGAAGCGTTTGTCACGACACACCGGAAGCGAGGTGGCAACATGAAGCACCTTCTTTGTTTGAGTGAATGGACACCCGAGGCGATCGGGGAAACCCTCGACATGGCCGACCGGCTCAAGTCCGAGCTGCGCAACGGCATTCCGCACAACCATCTGTTGCAGGGAAAGACCCTGGGACTGATCTTCACCAAGTCGTCCACCCGCACACGCGTCTCTTTCGAAGTCGGCATGGTGCAGTTGGGCGGATATCCGCTTTTCCTGAGCGCCAACGACATCCAGCTAGGTCGTGGTGAAACGGTAGCCGACACGGCCAAGACGCTGTCGCGTTATCTCGACGGCATCATGATCCGCACCTTCAAGCAGTCCGACGTCGAAGACCTTGCCCGCTATGGCTCCATACCGATCATCAACGGACTGACGGATCTGCAGCACCCGTGCCAGATTCTGGCCGATCTGCAGACCATCCGCGAGCACAAGGGAACGCTGGCCGGCCTCAAGCTCGCCTATGTCGGCGATGGGAACAACGTCGCCAACTCGCTGCTCATCGGGTGCGCCAAAATGGGCATGCACATCGCGGTCGCCTTCCCCATGGGTTTCGAGCCCGATGCCGCAAGTGTCCGCTGCGCGCAGTCGGCGGCCCAGTCCGCGGGCGGCTCGGTCACACTGACCCAATCAGCGGCCGAGGCGGTCCTTGGTGCCGATGTGGTATACACCGACACGTGGGTGAGCATGGGGCAGGAAGCGGAGAAGGCCGAACGGGTCACGCAGTTTGACGGCTTCCAGGTGAATGCGGCCCTCATGGCCATGGCAAAGCCCGATGCGATCTTCATGCACTGTCTGCCGGCCTATCGCGGGTACGAGGTGTCCGAGGACGTCATCGACGGACCGCAGTCTGTTGTGTTCGATGAGGCAGAAAACCGCCTGCATGCCCAGAAGGCAGTCATGGTCAGGCTGCTGGGCTGAAACGGCGCCAAGAACCGCCTGCCACCGGAAGGGAGATCCGCATGCAATACAGTTTCATCATCCGCCGCGCGGAACCCGCCGACGCACCGGCCGTACATGCCATCCTGCAGCATGCGTTCCGCGACTATGCCGAGGTGACGGGGCAGAAGAGTCTGGAAGCCCTGACGGAAACAGAGGCCGACGTCTGGCGGCAGATCCAGGAGAAACCTGTCTATGTCGCCGAGATCGATGGCGGCATCGTCGGCACGGTGCGGCTTGAGATCACCGGCACACGGGCCTATCTGAGCCGCTTCGCCGTATCGAGCGACGCCCGCAATCTCGGCATCGGCAAATCGTTGATGAACGTGGTGGACAAGTACCTCTGCGCCAACGGTGTCGAACGTGTCTCTCTCCATACCGCATCGCGGCATCTCGCGCTTGTCCGTTTTTATTACGGGCGCGGCTTTCACACCGAGGCGATCGAGACCGACCGCGGGTATCTGCGGGCCCGCATGGTCAAGGAGTATGCCTGATTGACTCCGCGCGATGGCAAAACGCGCGCCGGATGCACCATCACAAAGCGGGTGCCTGTCATCAAGACAGACACCCGCTTTTGCTTGCATGGATCGTGCATCTGATTCAAGCCGCCAACTCTGGTTCAGATCGCCATGTGCCGATCCGACCGACTCGGCTTGCGGAGGCGGCGCCTGCTCAACCCTGCTTCATGGCGAGCACGGCCTTCGCCTTCTCGACGACGGCATCGGCCGTCAGGCCGTACTTCAGGATGAGGTCGGCGGGCTTGCCGGACTTGCCGAAGATGTCGTTGACGCCGACCATGCCCATGGGCACCGGGAAACCGGTGACCACCACTTCGGCGACGGCACTGCCAAAACCGGCAACCACGTTGTGTTCCTCGGCGGTGACGATGGCGCCGGTTTCACGGGCGGCCTTGAGGATGGCATCCCGATCGATGGGCTTGATGGTGTGGATGTCGATGACGCGGGCGGAAACACCTTCCGCTGCGAGCTTTTCAGCCGCCTCGAGGGAAGCTGCGACCATCAGGCCGTTGGCGATGAGGGTGATGTCGGTTCCTTCCCGCAGCTGTACGGCCTTGCCGATTTCGAATTTCGTATCCTCCCCATGCAGCACCGGCACGTCGAGGCGGCCCAGACGCATATAGACCGGGCCCTTCATCTCCGCGGCCGCCTTGACCAGCGCCGCCGTGGACGGACCGTCGCACGGGCTGATGACGGTCATGCCCGGGATGGAACGCATGAGGGCGATGTCCTCGATGGCCTGGTGGGAAGCGCCATCCTCGCCGACGGTGATGCCGGCATGGGTGGCGCATACCTTGACGTTCAGGGCGGGATAGCCGATGGAGTTGCGGATCTGGTCGAACGCGCGCCCCGCCGCGAAGATCGCGAACGTGCTGGCGAAGACCGTCTTGCCGCAGGCGGCCATGCCGGCTGCGACCGCCATCATGTTGCCTTCGGCGATGCCCATGTTGAAGTGGCGTTCCGGGTACTTCTTCTGGAACAGGTCGGTGCGGGTGGACTTGGAAAGGTCGGCATCGAGCACCACGATGTTCTCGTTCGCGCCGATTTCGGCCAGTGCCGTGCCATATGCCACGCGGGTGGCGATCTTGTCAGCCATTGTCATCCTCCGGGCGGTCGTCGCCGCCATGCTGTGATCCGTCACAAATGTCCGGTTGCCGTCCGGGACGGCACGGTGGACATCCGGTATGTGCGTTCCGACTCAGAGCGTTGCCAGAAAAGCATCCAGCTCCGCGATCGCCTGATCGCGCTGCTCCTTCTTGGGTGCCGTGCCATGCCAGGAAGCCTGGTTCTCCATGAAGGAGACGCCCTTTCCCTTGACGCAGCGGGACACGATGACAGTCGGCGCGCCCTTGTGGGCCTTTGCGGCCTGCACGGCGGAATCGATTTGGGCGAGATCATGGCCGTCGATGACGATGACATTCCAGTTGAACGCCTTGAACTTGTCGGCGATGGGCTCCGGATTCATGACTTTCTTGATGTCGCCGTCGATCTGCAGGCCATTCCAGTCAACGAAGGCCGTGAGGTTGTCGAGCTTGTAGTGGGCGGCGCTCATCGTGGCCTCCCACACTTCGCCCTCATCGAGCTCGCCGTCGCCCAGCATGACATAGACGCGATAGTCCTTCTGGTCGATTTTCCCGGCGATGGACATGCCGACCGCGGCGGAGATGCCCTGACCGAGCGAACCGGTGGACATGTCGACACCGGGCACCTTGTTCATGTTCGGATGGCCTTCCAGGTAACTGGATGCCTGACGGAAGCCCAACAGGTCCGCCTTCGGGAAGTAGCCGCGTTCCGCCAGTGTCGCGTACAACGCGGGCGAACAGTGTCCCTTGGACATGACGAAGCGGTCGCGGTCGGGATTATGCGGATTCGCGGGATCAATGCGCATCTCGCGGAAATACAGGTAGGTCATGATGTCCGCGATGGAGAGGGAGCCGCCCGGATGGCCGCTGCCGGCAGCGGTGACCGCTTCGACGACACTTTTCCTGATGTGCGTCGCAGTCTTCATAAGGGCGGTGGTTGTTTCTGCGTTCATTGTTGCACTCCTTCACTCTGTTGTTCCAAGCAGCATCCATACACAAGCGTATCACATTTTCGCCCGGCTGAAAACCGTACAAGTCTAAGCTTTCAAGCGATCGGAGGCATACAAGTTCGGTTGGGCGCGCGGGAGCTCGGCCTGGATGGATATCGCGATTGGCACGAGGCTTCGCGCAGGAACGCGGCCGGTGGTCGGTTCGATCCGGCAACGGCAGCCAACGGGCGCTGTTCACTTTGGGGGAATGATCGGCACAAAGCCCTCGCCGAGCACCTCGCGGGTGTCGTTGAGCAGCACGAAGGCCAGCGGATCGCATTCGCGGACCACCTGCAGCACCTGGGTGATCTCATCGCGCTTGACGACGCACATCAGGACGGTTTTGTCACGGCCGCTGTACATGCCCTTGCCGTTGAGGCCGGTCACACCCCGGCCGATCTCGTTCATGAGCCGGTCCGCAATTTTGGAGGACTGGTCCGAAATGATAGTCAGCGTCTTGGCGAAATTGATGCCCTCAAGAAAGGCGTCGATGGTCTTGCTGGAAACATACAGCGACACGGAGGCATAAAGGCCGAGCTTGATGCTGTGGAAGGCGAATGTGGCGAACACGACCACCAGGACATCCAGAAACAGCAGGAAGGTTCCGATCGAAAGGTGCGGCATGAACTTGCGGATGATAGCGGCCGCCATGTCCGTTCCACCCGTCGTTGCGTCCTCCTTGAGCACGATCGCCAGACCGATACCGAGGATCAGACCGCCGGCGAGCGAGTAGAGCAGCAGATCGGGGGTGGCCATCGTGGCATCGAGCTGCACGAACGACTCCTTGATGAGCCTGTCGGTAAAGGGCGCCGACAGATCGATCTGAAGCGACAGCACGATGGTGCCGAACAGGGAACGCAGCATGAATCCCCTGCCCTTCGTCCGCCATCCCAGCAGAAACAGCGGGATGTTCATGGCCAGCATCAGCACGCCGACGGGAATCCGGTTCCCGCTGACATAGTACAGGACTGTTGCAAGACCGGACACCCCACCTGGAGCCAGCTTGAAAGGAATCAGGAACAGGTTCATGCCGAGGGTCATGATGGCACATCCGAAAAAAATGAGGACAAAGGGTTTCAACCGAAGCTTCATGGTATCGCTCATGGATTGGCAGCCTCCTGGCGGGAACCGGTAACATGATGAAAACAATGATTCCGTCGAGTCTCTTGTGATGGAACAGGGCGGTCGTGTGGATGGGCGGGTGACGATGTTGCAGCGCAAACTGCCACAGGTGGCTGTTCGAACAAAGAAGAAAACCGGCCATCCCGATCTGTGCTCACAGATCAAGTATAGCCGGTTCCAGTAGGCTGGGGAAGTTCTAACCGGGAATGTCCAATCCAGCATGGCATGCACCATAACCAGCGAACCACCGGAAAAGAAACCGGGATGAATCCCGGTTTACTTCATGCCGTACTTCTTCTTGAACTTGTCAACGCGTCCGCCCGTGTCGGCCAGCTTCTGCTTGCCGGTGTAGAACGGATGGCACTGGGAACAGATTTCGACGTGAAGGTCCTTCTTCGTGGAACCGGTCTCCCAGGTCTCACCGCATGCACAGCGCACGGTTGCCGTGCCGTACTTCGGATGAATTCCTTCCTGCATGATTTTCACCTCGCTTTTCGTGTCGCGCTTTCCGTATGCCAAACATGAAAAGCCATGTATTGTCCTGCAAAGCGTCGGCATTAACTATATCATAGGCGCCATGTCTTGGCAAGATCCAAATGAAGCTGTGACCGTCATGTTGCGCTGGCAGGGAACCGGCAAGCATCCCTGGTTCCAAACACTGGATAAACACCGCACCATCAGGATATTCAACAGATTCGTACGAACGAGTCTGCATGACCGAAAGAATGTAGCGTTCCGTTCGGGCGTTCGCGATCTGTTTACGTATTCCGTCATTATCATCGAATAAGACATGTTGGTATTGGATACCATGTGCTCCATTTCCATGGAGTTTTTTTCTTCTTCCCCTTTTGCACGCAACGCTTTTCGTTGTTCCAGAAAGGAATCACACGAATACTGTTACATTTTCATGTCTTTGCGTTAGAAAAGTCGAATCCGTGTTGTCGAATGTCATAAACCATGTATAATAAAACCATCAATCCATGAACATGGAGTCGTGGAATGATTCCACTCTCCCATTGCTCCTGACGGGGTGTTACGAATGATAAAAGAGGCAACTGTACAGAAGTTCAATGCGGTTGAACTTGAGAAAATGATCAATCGTCTCGCCGGCGTCATTCTCACGAAAGTGGTCGCCGATGCAAGAGGCGACATCACGGAAATTCACATTCTTGCAAACTTTCATCGTTCTCCCAAGCAAATCGTTCGGGATGTTCAGTCACTTGCGGCCACAACCTTCAACATGAATCTCGAGCACCGCATCATCAGCGTCGCACAGATCGCTGACGATTCCATGCTTGAGATTGGCATCCGGTTGAAGATCAACGACTTCGACGTTTCATGGGCTGGGAACAAGGTCACCATGTCCGTCACACTCGCCGGAGTCGACCGCACTGCGAGGGGATCGTCCGTCGGCATGAACACGGCACCGAGTCGTAATCTCGCCGCGGCACGCGCTTGTATCGCAGCGCTTCACGAATTCCTGACGCTCGATTGCGTCTTTGACGTGATCGATATCCAGAAGCTGCGCATCGCGGGGCAGGATTCCTACAGTGTAGCCGTCAGCTACAACGACAAGGGAGAGGATCAGGTGTTGCTTGGTTCGTCCATTGTGCGTGATGGAGATTACAACGCGATCATTGCGGCGACCCTGGACGCGGTGAATCGGCTGGTGAACCGGCTGATGAACGCGGGACAAAATGGATCATGATGATAGCGTTAACACCTGTTGCCGTTGCATGAAACACTACTATATTCGTAACATTATTTTGTATGCAAGGAGATGAAACATTTGCCAACCAAGAATGCATCGGCTATAGTCTTTGGCGCTGCCAATGCCTAGACGTCGTGCAGATAGTCCACAACTTCATATTCCCGACCTGATGGCAGGCGCGATCTCCGTTCATGTAGTCACCGCCACTTCACACCACTTCACATTTTGGATACTGATTTCATCTCCACTCACTTAAGCGAAGCGGAACAGCCCGACCCCGATAGCGAAGGGGGCGGAATAAAAACCGGAGGGCTGTTAACGATGAAGAAGATCCTGTATGTTGCGTCCGTAATCCTTTCCTTGGTTCTTTCGAGTGGTGCGTGCTGGTCGTTCGTCGGCAAGTAATTAGGAGTTCTCGCGCCTGCCATCAACTCACAACGAGGCATTTATGGTATTTATTAACATAAGAAAAATATACATAGGCATATTGTTTGTAGTTTCAATATTCCTATTGGGGTATTCTGCTTATAAGCTTCCAAGTCAATATATCCTACATATTCTTTTGCTCTCTTTATTTGGAGTCATGGCTGAGTCAATGACTGTCACCATCGGGGAGAAAGGTGTTTCTGTCGGTGGTGCCCTTTTCCTTTGTGGCCTCGTTGCATATGGACCAGAGGCGATCGTCATCATTTCATTTATTTCCATCGTTTTGCGTGTTGTTAAGTCATCAGACGACAATAAGTACTACCACATTCTCAATTCATCAGTCTACAAGTCATGCCTTAACATAACGATGTATACACTTTCGATGGGAATTTCCGGCAATATCTATACATTGCTCGGAGGCAAGGTACTCGCCAATATACTTCCAGTAGACGTTAGCATCAATCAAGTATTGTCGCTCATCTCACAACAGGCTTTTTACATCCTTGTATACATTTTTCTCCAAATGATCATCAACACAGTGCTCTTTGCGACTTTTCTTCGTAACGAGCATCGCGGGCATTTTCTACAAGAATGGCGGAATAGTTTCTTGTGGTCCTTTGTCAGCTTATTGTTCGTTGGTCTCATGGGCGTCCTTATGGCTGTTTTCTGGCTTAGCTACAACTGGTTCATTGTATTGCTCTTCATTGCGCCCATCCTTCTATCACGTTATTCTTTCTCACTGTATTCCAATCTGAGGGTAAGCTATATGGATACGGTAAAAACACTCTCCAATGCTATCGAGGCAAAGGATGAGTATACACATGGTCACACGGAGCGCGTCCACGAGTATAGTGCCCTGATCGCTGATGAGCTCAAGTATTCTCCACGCCAGAAGGAAGTGCTGCAATATGCCGCATTGCTTCATGACGTAGGAAAGATCGGCGTTCAGGAAGCGATCCTCAACAAGCCTGGAAAACTTGACAAATCCGAGTTTGACGCCATCAAGCAGCATCCTGTGCTTGGGGCCAAGATCATCTCGAACGTCAAATACCTCAAGGAGTGTGTACCGATCGTCAAGTACCATCACAAATACTTCGACGGTACCGGTTACCCCGAGGTTGAAGAAAATGAATCCGTTCCATTCGAATCCAGAATATTGAGCGTTGCGGACGCATATGACGCGATGACCTCCAAAAGGCTTTATCGCGACCCGTTCACGCACAGCAAAGCGATCGAGGAGATCATTCGGTGCAGTGGCACACAGTTCGACCCCAAAGTCGTTGACGCTTTCATCAAGGCCATGGAGAAAAGGCCGGAAGCGAAAATGGAAGCAGCATCAGAAGTCGTTGATCTCCCCTTGGAAACGGTGAAACAATGATTTTCCTGTCAGCCATCCTGCTTGGTATCCTCGTTGGCCTCATGTTGAAGGGTCGTTTCACGAATATGTGGAATATGACGCTGCATCATGCATGGTTGCTTTTGCCTTGGTTTTTGATCGACACATTCTTCAACAGCCGTTTCTCATCAGCAATCGCGCCCCAGGCATTTCGGCCTCTGGTTGTCGCGCTTTTGGTCCTGCAGTATGGTCTATTTCTTCTGTTTGCATTGATCAATCGAAGACAATGGCCCTTGCTGGTGATCGGTGCCGGGGAAGTACTCAATTTCCTTGTCATCATGGCAAATGGCGGTCACATGCCGGTCGATACATCCAATTTGCCCGGATCAGCCCGATTGGATGCCTTGCGCGCCGGACTGATCCCCCATTATATCGAGCTATCCGAGGGAACGCGGCTCGCATTTCTTTGTGACCGGATTCCGGTGCGTCTGTTCACATCCTCATTGTTCAGCGCGGGGGATGTCATTCTTTGGTTTGGCTTGTTCTTGTTCATGGTGCTGAAGATGAGAACCGCAAGACAAGGCAACGCACATACCGAGACGACATCATCACAACATCAGAACGCATCAGAAACGTGAGATGACTGCCTTCTCGCGTCCATTCATCGTTCCAGGATCACGTGTTGCCCTTTGGAAAACATGTTCTTCCCCCCGCATCCCTCCCTGTCAGCATCATGTCCGGCCACCCCATCGTCACAGCCCCCACGCCCATCCATGATGAACCCCACAAATCACATGATGTGCAGCAGAGCCCCGGCAACAGCGTTGCCGGGGCTCTGTCATCGTGTGTTTACAGTTTCATCAAACCATTTTGCCCGATTGACCAATCAGGCAGAACCGACATCCTCTCCCCCTCACCGATACCCGTCAAACCCACCCTTTTCCTTGGCCATGAACGTGGTGTTGATGGTACCGACGAACTCCTCGTTCGTCTTGGTTGCGGTCAGCTTGTTGATGATCATCTCCGCGACCTCGGCTGTGCCGATGTTGCCCATCGCGCGCCGGATGGCCCAGATGCCTTCCATTTCGCGCGGTCCAAGCAGCAGCTCCTCGCGGCGGGTTCCCGACCGGTTGATGTCGATGGCGGGGAAGATGCGCTTCTCGGAGAGCTTGCGGTCGAGGTGCAGCTCCATGTTGCCGGTGCCCTTGAACTCCTCGAAAATGACATCGTCCATGCGGCTGCCGGTATCGATGAGTGCGGTGGCAATGATCGTGAGGCTGCCGCCGAACTCGATGTTGCGGGCTGCGCCGAAGAAGCGCTTGGGCTTGTGCAGCGCACCCGGATCGAGACCGCCGGAAAGGGTTCTGCCGGTCGGCGGAATGGTCAGGTTGTAGGCACGTGCCAGGCGCGTGATCGAGTCGAGCAGGATCACGACGTCCTTCTTCTGCTCCACCAGTCTCTGGGCGCGTTCCAGCACCATTTCAGCCACCTTCACGTGGTGGTCGGGCACTTCGTCAAAGGTGGAATAGATGACGTCGCCATTGATCGAGCGCTGCATGTCCGTGACTTCCTCCGGACGTTCGTCGATGAGCAGCACGATCAGCTCCACCTCCGGGTGCTTGGCGGTGATGGCATTGGCGATCTTCTTGAGCAGGATCGTCTTGCCGGCCTTCGGCGGCGATACAATCAGACCGCGCTGTCCCTTGCCGATCGGCGCGAACAGGTCGATGACGCGCGTCGACAGCTCCTTGGGTTCCGTCTCCAGCGTCAGGCGTTCTTCCGGATAGATCGGCGTCAGGGTCTCGAAGGGTCTGCGCCGGATGGCGACATCGGGCGTGTCCCCGTTGACGGTGGTCACATACAGCAGGGCCTGGAACTTCTCGTCCGGTTTCTGGACGCGTCCCTTGCCGACGATCTTGTCACCCGTCTTGAGGTTGAAACGGCGGATCTGGGACGGCGACACGTAGATGTCGCGAGGGCCGGACATGTAGTTGTGCCCGCGCAGGAAGCCATAGCCGTCCGGCAACAGTTCCAGTACACCGGCAACCGGTTCCTCGGCCTCAATCTTGGAATAGTCACGCGTGAAGGTCTGACGGCCTTGAACCAGACGCCCGGCCTCACCGCCGGCATTCTCGCGGGCCAGCTCCTCGACGGCGCTTTCCTCGGCGACCCGATCTTCAGTTCGGACATCCGCCGCCGTCGGCGTGGTGGCCGGTTCCGCAACAACCGCCGGTTCGACCGCAACCGCGCGCTCCTCGTCGTACATGCCATCATCGGGCAACAGGTCCAATGGCACATGCGTGGTTCGACGCGTGCGACCGGGCATGCCGTTCTCGTCCTGCGACGGGCCGCGACGGTCAACAGGCCGGCTTTGACGGCTCTGCGCGCCTTGCGGATTCAGAGGTCCCTGGCCGTTGCGCGAGAATGCGGGACGATCCTGCTGGCGTTGCGCAAACCGATCGCCTTGACGCTGCATGCCGCGTTCCTGCTGGCGATTTGCCGTGGCGGCGCGATCCTGGCCCGGAATCGCACGCTCCTGATTCTGGGCGTTTCGGTCCATGCCTTGCGGCACACGGTCCTGCTGTGGCTGATTGCGTTCCTGTCCCTGCCTGCCCCGTTCCTGCCGCGATGCGCTGCGTTCCTGCCCCTGTGCGGATCGGTCCTGGCCTTGCGCGAAACGATCCTGTCCCTGCGCATTGCGTCCTGGCCCCTGCACGTTGCGTTCCAACGCGCGCGCCGCGGGAGCCGCGGACCGGTCCTGTCCATTGGCCTGACGCTCGCGACCGCGGTGGTTGTTGACGGTCTGACGCGCCATGCGGTCAACACCCTGCTGGATGCGCCGATCGACAGCGGATGCCTCCGCCGTTGCGATGGCCGGCGATCCGGCACCTGCCTGCGCATCACGCTCCGCACTGCCGTCATTGCCGATTGTCGCTTGCCGGGCTTCCGGTTTGCCGGCAAGCCCCGCATCAGCGGAATCTTGCCCGGCTACAGCAGGCGCACCCGTCTCCACGACAGGAGAAACCTGTTCCCCGGGATTGACTTGCGAGGCATTCGCGGCGGCCCGTTTGAGTATCTCGGACGCGGGGATGCGGGTTTTGGTCCTGGGAGGTGTTGCATCTCCTGCCGTTGTCAGGACGACCGGAATCTGCCGGCTGTTGTCTTGCGGCTCCCGACCGGCTGCATCATGCCTGGCTTCGACCGGTGCCGCAGTCTGGGCAGGGGGATTGGCAAGGGAAACATCCCGAGCGGGAGGTTCCACGGCAGGCGTTGCCGTCACCTCCACTTTTTGGGTCTCGGCCCCATCATGCCGACGGGTGCGGGTACGACCTCCCCTTGCCGGCTCATCAGACGCCACCGGAGCCGCGCCATCCGTTGCGATGCTTGCTGTTGATGTCCCAGAACGCGCGGCATCGGCCGCTTCCCCATCGTCGCCCCTGTTTGCCTTTTTTCTTCCGGGGCGGCTCTCCTTGGGCTCGGGGACAATCGCAGCAGCCAGTGAAGCGGCAACGGATGCCGCCTCGGATGCGGGCGGCGTCATGGCAACCTCATCCGGTGTGGTGACGGTGGTCGCCCGTCTGGGGGACTTCTCCTTGCGGGGCGTGGAAGGCGTTCCTTCCGGTTTCTCCGGCATCGCGCCGTCGGTCACGGTCGGCCGCGTGCCACCGGACACATTGGCCTGGACTGCGTCCGGCGCAGTTGGCGCGTTAACGCCGCCCTCGGCTGGCTGCATGTCCCTAGCCTTCACGGAAGCGGCATCCGTGTTCCTGGAGGCTCCCTTGGCAACGACCTTCACCGCTACGGCATCCGCGGACTTGCCTGCTGCGCCGGGCTCAGAACGCTTCTTCCCCGTTTCAACAGGAGAGACCGGCTGAATGCCCGCTTCGACGGCTTGCGGCCTGCCTGCCATCTCAGCTTGCGGCCTGCCTGCCTTCTCAGCTTGCGGCTTGCCTGCGATGTCAGCCTGCGGCTTGCCTGCCTTCTCGGCCTGCAATACGCCGGCGGCCTCGGGATGCGCGTCCCCTTCTCCAGCAGCTTTCGCAGTTTTGCGCGAGGCTCGCCGCGTACCGGCGGCATCGCGTTCGGACTCCGATCTGCCCGAAGCGATCAAGTCGATCAGCTCGGCCTTGCGGAACCTGTCCGGATTCTCGATGCCCTGCACGCCTGCGATGAAACGCAGATCCTTGAGCGACTTGCCGTCGAGAAGGGACTTGCTGTCTTTGTTGTCTTCCATTCGTCACCGCCTGTCATGATTTGGTGTGCAAGCACAGGAAGGCGTCTTGCACCAGAGAGAATGCAGGGAGAACACCATGCGCATGAATGGCATGGATCCGTTCGCGCGAAAGGGGCGCCATCTATCCGAGGCACATGGGGATGCCTGACGGAACGCCACGACGAACTGTCGCCAAACGGGCATATTCAACTGAACATGAATTCATCGTCGCGGAAAACGCGATATACAGCCGGCAACTCGGAACAAGCGATATGAAGTTCCATCGGGAAGATTGTCCGGCAATAAAGCCAATGCAACATTCACTATAGCAGTCGTCCGAACGCCTTGTCAAGTCTGCGTTCCGGCACCGGTGGGACGCCGCGACAGTCGTCCTGCAACGTGTATACCCGCGTTGAAAACGATTCACACAGAAAACATGAATCGGATTGCGTCGTTTCAGCCATGCAGGGCCGCTCCCGGCAGGCCATGCAGAGGATCTGGCCGGCCAATCCTCCTCGGGAACGGCCGGCCAGATCACCACATCCGTCACATGTCCCCTGCCGGAATCGCGCGCCCCAAGTGCAGGAACCACAGGATGGACTCCCCGACCGGCAATCCCACTGTCTTCTCAAGTGCCGCGGCATACCACTGCAACTGCCTTCGATATGCCGGAAGCCGCTCCGTCCCCCTGTCGGTCTTGTAATCGATGAGTACGATCTTGCCGGACTCGATGAACCAGCAGTCGACGATCCCCTGCATGACCACGGTCTCCGTCGACGGCACCGTCGGGTCACGCAGGATGTCGGATGCGGGCATACGGACAGTGAAAGGCGTCTCGCGATGGATCTCACCCGCCCGCAGCATGCGCGCGTACAGGTCCGATTCAAGAAAGGTCCGCAGGGCGCGCCGATTCGGCAGGGCGCGTTCCTCCTCCGCAATCAGACCACGCTCGCAGAGCGCACCAATCACCGACTCGAGGTCAGGCGCTTCTCCCCCGACGGGATCCAGATGCTGCAGCACCAGATGCATGAGGGTGCCATACCGCTGACCGCTTGTCCGAACAGCTCCCCCCCGTACGGCAAGGGCGAATCGCGGCAGCACGACATCGGGATCGGCGTAGGACTCCGTGTCGGGATCTACGTAGGACTCCGTGTCGGGATCGGCATCGGGACCGGCGTAGGTCTCGACGTACCCGAAGGCCTCGGGCTCGACGCAGGGCTCGACGCAGGGGGTGTTCTCGGACGCGATACCGCGGGCACCGGCAGCACCGTCCGGATAGTCCATCCCGTGCCCGGTCCGGGGCAGGCCGCGCAACGCGGCCAATTCCTCCGGCGAGGTGCAGGCGATGCGAAACGCTTCCTCGAGTCTTGCCGCCTCCTCGTCCTGCTCCGCCCACAACCGTTTGAGCGCGGTCACCGACATCTTCGAGGGCAGGGTGGAAAGCTTCGGGAAAGGTGGAAACCATGACAGGCGGCGTCGTGCCTCGTCGACCCAGGCATCCATGCGGGTCTGCCCGGGGTCTTGATCCGATTCGTCGAACAGGCTCATCTGTCCTTCCGGAACCCGCATGCGGCGAGTCGTTGAGATCCTGCCGCCGCCAGGACTCCAGACCGTCTCCAGGGGATCGCCGTTGTTGCGCTCCTTCACGGCATCACCGATGCCGAGCGTTCCGGCTCCAATGGTTCCGGCATGATCGGTTCCGGCTCCGTTGATCTCCGCCTCGTACAACCCGGCCTCCGGCACAGCCAGCCCGGCCGCGCGCATGGCCAGGATCTCACCACGGGCATATACATGCCATGCAAAGGGGCCTTCGTGCCTGCGAAGCCAGGGTCCCCATGCCGCCAAAAGCCACTGTGCGTGACACCTCATGGGCAGCAGGGTGCCGGCCGGCAACGCTCCGCCGTCCGGCAGGTCCGCCATGTCGCGCAGTCTTCCGGCAGGGTCCGCCATCCGCCCGCAGATGAACAGACGCTCCTTGGCACGGGTGAGCGCCACATAAAGAATCCGCATTTCCTCGGACAGCATCTCACGTGTGGAAACCGCCTGCAGTGCACGTTTGGCGGCGGTCGGCCAGACGACTCCGGCATCGGGGAGCACTCCGTCGGGACCGAAACCGTACCGGTGATGCATCAGGATGCGGCTGTTGCGGTCGCGCAGATTGAACTGTCTGCCGGTGCCACACAACAGCACGACGGGGAACTCAAGCCCCTTGCTCTTGTGAATGCTCATCAGGCGGACAACATCTTCGCTCTCTCCCAGCACCTTCGCGCCATCCATGTCACCCTTGGCCAGCCGCAGGCGTTCGACATAACGCAGGAACTGAAACAGTCCGCGGTATCCTGTCGTTTCAAAGCGGGCCGCCCGCTCGGCCAGCAGCCGCAGATTCGCCAGACGGCGCCGTCCCTGCGGCAACGCCGCGACATGCAGTGCATAGCCGGTCTCGTCGTACAACCGCTCCAGCAGCTCTCCCACCGACACCGCCTGTGCCAGCGATCGCCACGCGTCCAGCCGGCCTAGCGCGGCGGAACAGGCGTCCGTGTGGGGGCCTTCGTGCCGACGCATTGCGTCGAGCAGCAGGCCTTCGGGCGATGTGCCACGTACTGCCGCAATGGCGGTCTCATCCCATCCGAACAGGGGGGACCGCAGCACCGCGGCCAGCGGGATGTCCTGATACGGATTGTCGAGCACCTCCAGCAGGGACAGCATGACGCCGACCTCCACCGAGGAGAAATGGCCGGCTCCGGTATCGGAAAACAGCGGGAGGCCCGCCAGGGCGAACTCCTCGACGAATACCTGCGCCCAACCGCTCGTGGCGCGCAGCAAAACGGCGCAGTCGGCGTATCGCACCGGACGAAGCCCCCCCTCCTTCGTCGTCACCTGGAAGGGGGCTTCCCCCGCATCGCCCCGAACCAGCCCCCGGATGATCGCTGCGGCCCATGCGGCCTCCTCCTGGACGCCTTCGAGCTCCTCCACGGAGAGAACTTCATCGTCGGCTTCCGGGGACACCGGTTCGCCCGGGGGATCATACGCCGCGCCATCCGGATCTCCGCCGGGATCCGGGTCCCTGGAGGCGTCGATGTCGCCACGCCCGTTCACGCCACCGTTCTGATCCGGATCCCCGCCCGCATGCATGTCCTGATCGGGATTGGCGCCGCCGGCTCCGGTGCCCGATGTCGAATCGATGAGATGGAACGAGACCGGCGCGCCATCCAGGCCGTTCCATGTCGGGAAGACTGCCCCTGCCAGCAGCGATTCCGCCTCGGTATAGGCCATCTCACCGAGTTGCGGGGTCATGAGCCGGGAGAATGCGAGATTGACCGCTTCAAGAACAGGCTTGCGGCTACGGAAATTGCGGTGCAACAGGATCTTGCGCGCCGCACAGCCGAGCGCCGCCTGGTTCCCGCCGACTTCCGCGGAATCGGGCACGCTGGCATCCGCGGCGTCATCCGTGGCTTCATGCATGCCGCCATCCGCGGCGCCTTCCACAGCATCGCATGCGCCGCCATCCGCGGCGCCTTCAGGCACCCATTGCGGATAGGCCGCGTACTTGCCCAGGAACAGCTCGGGCATGGCCTGGCGGAACCGGTAGATGCTCTGTTTGACGTCACCGACCATGAACAGGTTGCCGAATCGTTCATCCTGGGTCGCGACCGCACCGAGAATGGTCTCCTGCACCAGGTTGCTGTCCTGGTATTCGTCGATCATCACCGCATGCCACCGGGCGCGCATCGACTCGGCCAGCGCCGTGGGCACGACGGCGCCCCCGGATCCTCGAGCCGCCAGCAGGGACAGCGTCAGGTGCTCCATGTCGTCGAAATCAACCAGGTTCCGGCGCCTCTTCATGCGGCCATAGATGCGGTCAAGGGCTCTGGCCAGCGACACGAGCGCCGCCATCCGCGGGGCTTCGTTGCGGATCTCGGCGCACAGCGCATCAGAGTAGCCGCACAACGTTTCACCGCCAAGGCGGGCGACTCCGTCCTTCACTTTCAGGCGGGCCTCCTTGATGCGGTCGCGGATGAGCGGATCTGCATCCTTCGGTGCCCGCTTCATGGTCGGGAACTTCACCGCCTGCAGGGCGCGCACCGCGGCATCCCATCCCCCGTCCATTTCCGCCAGAAACCCCTCGAGCAAGGTCCTGTCAAGCAGCAGGGTCGCCGCATACGCCTCGAAGCCCGTATCCTCCGCCAGCCGGAGCGTGCGCTCCGTCTCCCGCGCCAGGTCGTCGATCCGCCAGCGTGCCTGCTCGAGCAGGACGCGCCCCCAGTCCGTCGTTCCGAAGTCCATGCCCTCAGGCAGCCGCATGCGCGCAAGCGAATCCTCTAGCCAGGCATCCGGCCATGGCATGGTGCGGGAGAACCGCCACAGGGTGGTGATGCGCTCGCGGAGACCGGCGTCGTCACGATACCCCGCATGGCTGTCGAGCAGGTCTGCCACCGCCGGATCCAGCGGATCGCGCCCATAGCATTCGTCCATCAGGGCGTCGACGGCCTCGGCGAGCATCAGGGCGCACTCGGTCTGCTCTCCCACGCGGAAACCCGGCTCAAGGCCGGCCTGGTGAAACTGCTCGCGCAGCACGGAGAGACAGAAGGAATGAATTGTGGAGATGGGCGCGTCATTGACACGTGACAACTGGTCGCGTGCGCGGTCGTTCCCGGCGGAGGCCAGACTCGTCAGCGCCTTGCGGACGCGCTCGCGCATTTCCGCCGCCGCCGCCTGCGTGAATGTGACGACAAGGATGTTGTCCAGATCGGGCGGATTCTCCCCTTCGAGCACCAGCCGCACGATGCGCTCCACCAGCACGGCGGTCTTGCCCGAACCGGCTGCCGCCGCAACGAGCAGGTTGCAGCCGCGTGCCGTGAGGACGGCCTCCTGTTCAGCGGTCCATCTCATGCGCATCCTCCCCTTCCGGCACGACCCGAGCCTGTGTTCCGTCACCACTGGCAACCTCGGTCACAGAATGGTCCGGCGGGGACTCCAGCAAGGCCCTCACCTGCTTCTCGTCGCAAAGGGATGGCCGGTCCCACGATACGCCGCCGAGTCCGTGCTCAAACCGGCAAACCCGGTCGTACGGACACCTGTCGCAGGCGCTCATGCCTTTCGTCCGCACAGGGCGGACCGGGATGGACCCGGACATGAGCTCCGCTCCCAGCTGGCCGATCGTATTGCCGATCATGTCTCCGAGTCGCTCGAACCCCTGCGCGGAAAGGGTTTTTGTACGCGAGGAGATCGTGCCGTCCCGGTTGAGCGAGGCCTTGATGATCTCCGAGGTGCCCGTTCGGGCAAGTTGCCTGTCCATCGCGCCGAGCACCTGTGGATCGTCGAGCACGTAACCCGTCAGGCGCATCCGCTTGTTGCGGTCCGCCGCCGTACCGTCCGTGCCGCCTTCCTGCCGGCGGATATCGGGGGGCTCCAGCCGCATGTGAAAAATGCCGGCCGGCAGCACACGGGCGGCGGACTGCCGCATGCTCGACAGGGTGACCGCCAGATAGGCCGGCAGTTGCATCGACAGGCCATTGGCGATGTCCGCGAGCGACAGGCCCCGGTCTCCCGATTTGTAGTCGACCACACGCACGTACCGCCCCTCCGGCGCATCGTGTACATCCAGCCGGTCGAGCCGGCCCACCAGACGCATCGTACCGCCATCGGGAAGCGACAGCACATATGGCGGGAACGGGCCGCCGCCGCCGAAGCCGATTTCATGCCCAAGCGGGCGGAAGCTGCCGTCGCGCACCTGCCGGAACACGCGCTCCATGGCGGTCAGAGCCGCTTTTCCCAGGCGGGAGGCGAACCAGGAAGAAAGGCCCGGATGCAGTGGCGAAATGCCTGTTCCACCGGCCACACCCCGCGACACGGCCTGCAGGACCAGAGGAGAAAGCGCCTCGGGTTCGACCGCATCCCAGCCGCCGAGCGTCTCGACCTGGGCGAGCACGTCATCGAGCACGCCATGCATCAAGAGGCCGAAGCCCACATCGCGCAGTCCCGCGGTCTCCCGCTCGGCGAGACGGGCGGCGTGGCGCGCGTACCAGGCGAACGGGCAGCGTCGGTACAGCTCCATCGACGAGATGCTGCCCGTAAGCATCGAGCCGTATCGGGCACGCAGCCATTCGGGCGACAACGCGGCGCGATTCCTCCAGGCAAGACCGGCCTCGAGCGCGGCAAGCCGTTCCGCCGCAGTCGGATCGGCGGCGGCCAGGGCCAGCAGCCGGCGGGGCAGCGAGTCGCCCGGCCCCGCCTCTCGCAGCGCCGGGGCCAGATGCGCCAACAGGGCGCCTGGGGTGGTCGCATGGGCAACCGCCGCCGGCCACGCCTCGGCTCCCGCATCGTCCCAACCCTCGCCCAGATCCGGAAACAGCCGGCGCAGCTCCTCGAGCAGGGAGGAGGGCAGCAGCGTCTTCCCTTCCCCGTCCGCCACGGGCCGGCTCAGCCAGAGCCCGTCGGATGGGGCGGCCAGCACCGTGTCAAGCTCGTCGCGCCGTTCCAGCCCCACGGCGCGGGTGTCCGGCGCAAGCTCGATGCCGCACCGGACCAGCGCGCGCCTGTCGTTGTCCGTCAACAGGCCCTGGGCGCCCGGCGCGGAGGGGATCCAGCCCTCAACGGCGCCCAGCACGAACAGATGACGCACCTGGGCCAGCTGCGATCGGGACGGGGTCCCCACGAACACCTCGTCGAGGGATGGCGGGATGATGCCCGTCGTTCCGCCCTCCAGGCCGGTCTGCAGCATACCGTGCAGCTCGGTCA
This sequence comes from Bacillota bacterium, assembly GCA_023440865.1. GTDB lineage: Bacteria > Bacillota > Clostridia > DSM-8532 > DSM-8532 > JAEWSN01. The sequence continues at coordinate 40,777 of JAEXRM010000045.1, read as the reverse complement.
GCGTCAGCGTGCCTTCCCCGGCGATGTCGAGCACCTGGTCCATCAGGCTGCAGGCGGACTGCCAGATCTGCCGCATGTGGCCGGCCTGCTCGAGCCGTCCCTCCTGCGCCAGTTGGCGCGCGCGGGTCGAGACGGCCTGCGGCATCCGCCAGGACAACAGCAGGGTCAGATAAGCCTCCAGCGCCTGCCGCACGGGAACCGGCCCGCGAACGCATCGCCTGAAGGCCGCCAGCGGCTCCACCAGCACCATGCGGGCAGCCTCCAGGCTTTCCTCCGCAATCGGCCGCTCGCACCACAGGCGCCGGCCGCGCAGCCCCGTCGCGAGGGCATGATTCTCCAACCGGTCGACGACATCGCGTTCCACCGGCAACAGGCCGCTCTTGAGCAGCCGGAACACGTCGTCATGACGCCACCCGCCGCGCAGGACGTCGAAGACAGCCAGCAGCGCGACAGAAACCGGATTGCCTGCCAGCGATTCCTTGCGGTCCATAAAGAAGGGAATGCCATGCATGCGGAAGATGCGGCGGACGGCACCGGCGTACTCGGCCACGTCCGGCACCAGCACGGCCAGGTCGCGGAAGCGGCAACCACCGTCGCGACACAGGGAGATCAGGCGCGCGGCGCAGGCGTGGATCTCTGCTTCCGGATCCGCGTGGACGGCCAGCCGCAGATCGCCGGGACGCCCATGAAAAACCTGACGGTCGGGCAGCGACAGGCGGCGGGCCAGGAAGGCGAGTCCGGAACCGGCTCGATGACGCAGGTCCACACCCGCCGTGCAGGCTTGCACAACCGGAGCCCCCAGCGTCGCGGCCGCGTCGAGCAGCGCCTGCGCCATTCGGCGGGCTGATTGGCCGCGTTGCGGTGCATCCGGCCGAAAAACCGCGGATCCATCCCCAAACAGGGCCGGACCTTCCGACAGGCGCACCGATACCGTCACGGAGGCCATCTGCCGCAAGCAGGCGGCAACGAGTGTCACCTGCGCGGGCGAGAGCCGCTGGAACTGATCGAGCGCCAGATGGATCCGGCCGATGCCGGGCACATTGCCAAGCTGTCCGGCGGCCATCCGCAGCCGGTCCTCGCCGTCAAGATACCCCCGCTCGTCCATGGCAGACTGGATCGCGTCCCCGATCTCGGCCAACTCGCCAAGCTTGACCGCCAGCCGCGCGTCCCCCGCCTCCAGTGCCGCTGCCCTCAGCCGCTCCGGTTGCACGTGATATCGCTTGAACTCCGCCACGAGATCGCCCGCAACCTTGGTGAACCCACCGCGCCGGATGGCATCGGCAAAGAGGGGAAGCCGGTCCTGCAGCGTGCGGATCACCCGGTAAACGAGGATATCGCGCCCCGAAGCGTCCAGAAACGGGCGGGGCGAACCGCCTGTCTCCGACAGGATGTGGCGTGCCAGCCGGTTGATGCTGAAGACGCGGACATGGCTTCCATCACGCTCGCCGAGCGTATCGAGCACACGCCGTTCCATGACAAAGGACGCCTGGTCCGGCACCACCAGCCAGGTGTCCTCCGGTGGCGTCGGGCCTTCGGCATGCGCGCGCAGGCGCGCCGCTTCCAGCAGCGCGCCCGTCTTGCCGGTCCCTGCGGGGCCATAGAGGATTTCGAGCTTCACCGTCTCCCTCCGCGTCCGTCGTCCGTCTACCCTTCCTCATCCTGGACAACGATGGGAATGCCTGTCTCCCGGCCGAAGTCGAGCAGCCGGTCCAAGGCCTCGTCGCCTGTGGAGGCGATGCTCGGTATCCGTTCTTCGCCGAATGCATCCCCGGGACCATCCCAGAGTCCCTCGTTGCCCGGTTCGGCATCAGCAGGAGGTGCCTGCCGGGCCCCTGCAGCACGTGAACCGGCATCATCGGGGCGGGAAGCAGCATCATCCATGCGGGAACCAGGTCCGGTCGGCGCGACGGGCCGACCATCCGGCGCAGGATGTTCCGCTGTGGCACGGGGAATGGCAGGCGCATCCCGGGTGGACGCCCGTGACTCACCCGCCGGTTTGGCGGCTGGCATACCCGTTCGCAGGGTCGCCGCCTCCTTCGGATCGATGATCTTGAACTGCCAGGCTTGCCCGGTCACGGATTGTGCGGCCTCCGCCATCATCGCAAGGCTGTCGGACTGCGAGAGCACCTTGCGCTTGAGCAGATCATCCTGGGATACAACCACGCGCAGCTGGTCATCGCCAGCCTGGACGCACTCGGTGTCGAGGATGTAGGCGAACAGCTTCATGCCGCCGGGACGGGATGGACCGCTGCGGCGGATCTCGTCGATGATGCGCGGCCATGCCGTGAACGCGGTTGCAACACCGCCTGCCATGGTTGCGGCAGACGCTGCGGAAACCTTCCGTGTGCCGGCATCCGCAACGGCCGATTCGCGGGAGGCGGCCGGGCGCTGCGGCGATGCTGCCGAAGCCTGGGATGCGACAAATCTTCCGGTGCCGTTTTCCATGAGCCGGACAAGATCGGCCATCTGCCGTTCGAGGCGGTTCAGCCGCTCGTCCGTCGTGTCCGCGGATGGAACAGCCGGCGGTGCCGATACCGGAGCAGGCGTCGCCACGCCTCCCCGTGAAGCGCCGGTACGATCGCCGGCAGGGCCTGAATGCACCAGAGCGGATCCGGCGGCTGAAACCGGCATGGCCGGCGTGACGCCCGAACGGCCCGTGGCACGCGTGCAGAGCCGCAACAGCAGCACTTCCATGAGGATGCGCGGGTTGTCCGTCCGGCGCAGCCGCAGTTCATGCTCGGACAACTCGCGCAGCCAGGCGGCCAGTTCCTCTCCCCCAAGCCGGACGGCCGCGGCCTTCGCGTCGGCAAGATCGTCCGGGTGGATGTCAAGCAGGGGTGATGAATCACCCCCAAGCTGCAACAGCAGGACGTTTCGATACCATGCAAGCAGCTGAACGCACAGCTGGGACAGGTCTCGCCCCTCTCGCATCAGGGTGTCAAGCTGCAGCCATGCAGCCTGGATGTCGCCTGCCTCCAGCGCGCCGGCCAACGCGCGAATGCGCTGGTTGGAAGCAAAACCCGCCATCTCGTTCACATCGCGGATGTCGATCTCGGTTCGCCCCAGCGTGGTCAGCTGGTCGAGCAGGCTGATGGCGTCGCGCAAGGCGCCGCCGGACAGGCGGGCGAGGAACAGCAGCGCATCGGATGTCACGGTGATGCCGCAATCACCCGCGATTTCACCCAGACGCTCGGCGATGCCATTCTCGGTGATGCGCTTGAAGTCGAACCGCTGGCAGCGTGACAGCACGGTTGCAGGCAGCTTCTGCGGTTCCGTGGTCGCCAGGATGAACACCACCCGGTCCGGCGGCTCCTCGAGCGTCTTGAGCAGCGCGTTGAACGCACCGGAGGACAGCATGTGGACCTCGTCGATGATATAAACCTTGTACTTGGCGACCGCGGGCGCATACACCACTTCGTCACGGATATCGCGGATGTTGTCGACGCTGTTGTTCGAGGCGGCGTCCATTTCGACCACATCCAGGATGCTGCCGTCGAGGATGCCCCGGCAGACGCTGCATTCGTTGCACGGATCGCCCTCCCGGGGATTGAGGCAGTTGACGGCGCGCGAAAAGATCTTCGCCATCGTGGTCTTGCCGGTGCCACGGGTGCCGCAGAACAGGTAGGCATGGCCGATGGCGTCGGAACGGATGGCGTTGCGCAGCGTGTCGACGACATGGCGCTGCTCGACGACATCGCGAAACGTCATGGGGCGCCACTTGCGGTAAAGTGCCAGACGGGACATGAGCCCACCTCCATGGGAAACGGGTTTGCGCTGGAACCAGTGTACCATACCGGCACGACTGCGGCCAGAACGCGTCGTCCGATCGGCGTGCGCCGGCACAAAAAAGCACCCGTCCTGTGCGTGCGGAGGGAAGTACCGGTCGGCAACCAGGTAGACCTGCGGCACACCCAGGGAACCGCTTACCGCTGCTTCCTTCCGGACCTGACGGGGTTCACGGCGCTGAATTGCGCAGGGCCCGGCCACCGGCCGGCACATCCCTCCGCGCGCCCGGACGGGTGCGCGGTTTTTTCATTATACAGGGCGCGGGGAGCGAACGCAATGCATTTCGGCGGTTGCGGGAAGCGACGGTCTTCACGCCGCCATCCCATGCGCCTTATGCGCGTTCGAGATACTCGCCCGTACGGGTGTCGATGCGGACCTTTTCGCCGACATTGACGAACAGCGGCACCTTGATGGTGGCGCCGGTCTCGACGATGGCCGGCTTGTTCGCGCCGGTGGCGGTGTCGCCCTTGAAGCCCGGCTCGGTCTCGGTGATTTCAAGCTCGACAAAGGTCGGCGGCTCGACGCCGATGCACTGCTCCTTGAAGAACATGACCTTGCAGACGGCGTTCTCCTTGCAGAACTTCAGCGCGTCGCCGATGCTGCCGGCGTTGAGCGGAATCTGCTCGTAGGTTTCCTCGTCCATGAAGTAGAACAGGTCGCCGTCCTGGTACAGGTACTGCATGTCGCGACGGCTGATGGAGGCCTTCTCGAACTTGTCGGTGGGATTGAACGTGCGCTCGACGGTGGATCCGGTAATGACATTGCGGATCTTCGTGCGGACGAACGCGGCACCCTTGCCAGGCTTGACGTGCTGGAACTCGATGATCTGGAAGACCGATCCGTCCATTTCAAAGGTCACGTTGTTCCGGAAATCGCCTGCAAAAATCATACTTGGAACCATCCTCTCACACAGTTGCTTGTTGACCGGCGTCTGGCCGGCGTGCCGGATTCCGACGGGAACCTGCGGACACAAAAAGAACAGGCATGTCTGCCCACGCCCATACATTCTACTGGATAACCGCGTGTGGCGCAAGGGGGGGCCGGCATCCGCATGGGGGCGGATGCCGTTTCACACGGGCAGCACCGTGATGCCCGTGGGCGCGCGGGTGAAGCTGCGGAAGCCGTCGCCTGTCAGCACGCCCATGTCCTCGATGCGCACGCCGCCGATGCCCTCGAGGTAAATGCCGGGTTCCACGGTGAACACCATGCCTGCCTCGAGCACGTCCTTCGAGGGTACGGACAGCCGGGGCTCCTCGTGGATCTCGAGACCGACCCCGTGCCCCAGGCTGTGTCCGAAGCACGATGCAAATCCTGCCTCCGCGATGATGCCGCGCGCAACGGCGTCCGCCGCATTGCCCGTCATGCCGGGCCGGATCGCGGCAGCCGCCGCACGCTGGGCTTGCAGCACGATGCTGTAGATGTTCCGCAGCGCTTCGGACGGTTCGCCCAGAAAGACGGTGCGCGTCATGTCGGAACGGTACCCGCCGCGTTGCGCGCCGCAATCGACCAGGATGGCGTCACCTGGTCCGAAGGCCCGGTCCGACACCTCCGCGTGCGGCAGCGCCGCATTCGGCCCCGATGCGACAATGGTCGGAAAGGCGACGCCATGCGCGCCATGCAGCCGCATGCGGTACTCGATTTCCGCCGCGAGTGCGTATTCCGTCATGCCGGGGCGGATCAGCGGCAACACGTCGGCAAATGCCGCATCCGCGATGCCGGCAGCCGTCCGGATGGCTTCGAGTTCCGCGGAATCCTTGCACGCACGCAATTCCGCAATCTCCCCCGCGATGCCGAGGTACCTCGATGGCGTGCGCAGCCGCTCCCGAAAACGATCGTACTCGCTGACAGTCATCGCTTCGCTCTCAAAGCCGAGGACCCGGATGCCGTGTCGGGCCAGGAGACGTTCCAGCGCATCCGGATAAGCATCATCAAAGGTGACGACCCCAATGCCGGGAAAGACCTGCCGTCGGGCGGCGAGCGCATAGCGGAAGTCCACAACCAGCCAGGCGTCATGTCGGGATATGAGCAGCAAAGATGTACTGCCGGTAAATCCGGACAGCCAGGCGGTCGCCGGCCGTCCCGAGAGCAGGATGCCGTCAAGCCTGAACCGCTCCAGAAGGGAGCGGACAGCCAGCATGCGCGCCCTCAATGCCGCAGGGCGCCTGCCTCGCCGGTGATGCGGCGCGCCAGCACGAACAGCGCCGCCGAATAGCTGTCGAATCCCAAACCGCAGATCTGCCCGAGACAGACCGGAGCGATCACCGACTGGTGCCGGAACGCCTCGCGCGCATGCACATTCGAGATGTGCACCTCGACCGCGGGGACACCGGTTCCCGCGATCGCGTCACGGATGGCATAGCTGTAGTGGGTGAACGCGCCCGGATTGATGATGATCGCTTCGATGCCCTTCCCACGGCAGTCGTGGATGGCTTCGATGATGTCACCCTCATAATTGGACTGGTGGAAGTCCACCTCGACGCCGATCGAGGCCGCTTCCAGATCGAGGGCCGTTTCGAGGTCCGCCAGCGTTTTCGCGCCGTAGACGCCCGGTTCGCGCTGGCCGAGCAGATTGAGATTGGGACCGTTGATGACGCGGATCTTGCGCATGTTCCCGTGCCTCCGTGCATGTCGGGTTTTTTCCATCATACGCCATGCGGGCACAGTTTACCAGCCATCGGAATCCGACGGCGGACATTTCCGGTCATCACGCGCCGCGACATGCTACCTGCGGCGGGCGCCTCCCCGGGCCGGCCGGTCGCTTGGCAGCTCGATGACCGGGTTCTCGCGTGACGGGCGGTAGAGCGTGAACCGGTTGCCGATCACGGACACGACATCGGCGCCGGTCGCGGCTGCAATCTCCTCGGCCGCTTCCCTGGCGCTGTACAGCGAGTTGCGCAGAACACTGGCCTTGATGAGCTCTCGTGCCTCGAGCACCTCGTCGAACTGCTTGACCATGGCCTCGCCAACACCGCCCTTGCCCACCTGGAACAAGGCGGGAAGGGAATTGGCAAGACTCTTGAGATAACTGCGCTGTTTGCTGGTGAGCATGTGTCTCTCTTTCCCGCGGTCGAATGCCGCGCTGTGGCAAGGGTATCGCGTCTCGGCACCCTAATCCATGAAGTCGAACTCCGTGCCGCCCATGCGGACTGTGTCGCCCTCCTTGACGCCCTTGGCGTAAAGCGCGTCGATGATGCCGCCGGTACGCATCATGCGCTGGAAGTATTGCAGCGACTCCTCGTCATCGAGGTTGATCGTGCCGAGCACCCGGTCGACCCACGGTCCCTCGACGACGTAGACACCGTTCTCGTTGCGGATGTCGAACGGGGCTTGCGCCACCTGGGCGGCGAGCAGCGCCTCGGGGCTGACCGCCTCGAAGGTTGCGATCTCGGGCAGGGTCTTGAGCAGGTCCGCGGTCCGACGCACGAGCTCCTTGAGGCCCTCGCTCGTGGCAGCCGACACCGTAAAGACCTCGAACCCCCGTGCCTTCACGGCTTCCACGAACCGCTCGAGCCGCTCGGGCTCCTCGACCGCGTCGACCTTGTTCGCCACGACGATCTGCGGACGATTCCCAAGGGTTTCGTCATAGAGGGCCAGTTCGCGGTTGATGACCTCGAAGTCCTCCAGTGCGTCGCGTCCTTCGGTTTCGGCGACATCCACCACATGCAGCAGCAGACGGGTGCGCTCGACGTGCCGCAGGAACGCGTGGCCAAGGCCGACGCCCTCGTGTGCCCCCTCGATGAGGCCCGGGATGTCCGCCATGGCGAAGCTTTCACCCGGTCCGACCGACACGATGCCCAACACGGGTGTGAGGGTCGTGAAGGGGTAGTTCGCGATCTTGGGCTTGGCGGCGGACACGGCGGAGATGAGCGTGGATTTGCCGGCGTTCGGGAAGCCCACCAGGCCCACATCCGCCAGTGTCTTGAGTTCGAGGATGATCGTCCGCTCCACGCCCGGAGTGCCGGGATGCGCGAAATTCGGAATCTGCCGGGTTGGCGTGGCGAAATGCTGGTTGCCCCAGCCGCCCTTGCCGCCGCGACAGATGACCTCGCGCTGCGTCTCACCCGAAAGATCGGCAAGAATCAGGCCGGTTTCCTTGTCGCGGACAAGGGTGCCCCGCGGCACCTTGACGACGAGGTCCTTCGCATTCCGGCCGGTCATGTTCATGTTTTCGCCCTTGCCCCCGTCCTCCGCACGGTACTTTCGCTTGTACCGGAAATCAACGAGTGTGCGCAGGCCAAGATCCACCTCGAACACAATGCTGCCGCCGTTGCCGCCGTCGCCGCCGTCCGGCCCCCCGTTGGGCACGTACTTGAAACGCGCGAACGACACCTTGCCGGGTCCGCCGTTGCCTGCCTTCACATGAATCTCCGCAAGATCGATGAACATGGATTCTCCTCCGTGACGAACAGAGGGCTGCCTCTTGCGAGACAGCCCTTCCCGATTCCGTCGATTGTGCCCGCTGTCGGGCTGGAACCACTCTTCCGTACGCTCGATGGTGCGTGCCGTTCGACGCGTTACGCGTACACGCTGACCTTCTTGCGGGTCTTGTCGAGACGCTCGAACTTGACCTTGCCGTCCACCAGGGCGAACAGGGTGTCATCGCGGCCGATGCCGACGTTCGTGCCGGGATGGATGTGGGTGCCTCTCTGGCGAACCAGAATGTTGCCCGCAACGACGGCCTGACCGTCGGCGCGCTTCACGCCCAGACGCTTCGATTCGCTGTCGCGGCCGTTCTTCGTGCTGCCGACGCCCTTTTTGTGGGCGAAGAACTGAAGATTGATACGAATCATGGGTTACACCTCCTTGCAAACTGTGCGGATGTACCGCGGATACTGCGCTTCAATCTGCTTCAATCCAATTTCCATGGCTTCCAGGATGATTTCCGCCTTGTACCGGACGGCCTCCTCCAGCACGGCGGGCAGCTTCATGTCGATGCAGTCGCCCTTTTCCGTGTGGGTGTCGATGCCGCACATCGCCTCCAATGCGCCGAGTGCCGTGAAGGTGATGCCCGAAATGGCCGCGCAGACCATGTCGTATTCCCCTTCGCCGTGCGCCCCCGCATGGCCCTTGATGCGAAACCCGATGACCTTTCCGCTCCGGCGGTCGACCCTGACGTTCGTCATGGTCGGTTCAGGCCTGGATCGTCTGGATCTGGACGCGGGTGTACGGTTGTCTGTGACCATTCTTGCGACGCTCGGTCTTCTTGGCCTTGTACTTGAAGATGATGATCTTCTTTCCCTTGCCGTGGGCGAGCACCTTTGCCGTGACGGAAGCTCCGTCGACGGTGGGCTTGCCGGTCTTGAGCGTACCTTCGCCGGAAACCGCCAGCACCTTGTCGAACACGAAGGCGTCACCCTCGTTCGCGGAGATCTTCTCCACGAACACGATGTCGCCCTCCTGCACCTTGTACTGTTTTCCGCCTGTCTCGATGATTGCGTACATGGTTGCACCTCCTCCTACCAATCTCGCCTTCGCAGGGACGGCGTCAAGCCGGTTTCGTCGCATGCCCCAAGACATGCATCCCTCTTCAGAGCGGTTGCCGTATGATGATAGCACAGGGAATGTCGAAAGTCAACGCGCAATCCGAACGAGGTTGCCCGCACGGGGACGGACAAGTATAATAAAGTAGTTTGCACGCATTTCGCACACCCTTTCCGATGCCGGCATCCCCATGCCGGCATCGGAAAGGGCGGCGACCGGCGCCAACCAAGGATACATCCCGCGCTCAGGTTGCCTGGCACGGGCGGCCGTGGCAGGTGTCCCGGCCGGGAAAGGCAGAATCCATGCAGCACCGGACCCGCAGCACATCGTATCGCAGAAAGGCCGTATACCGCAAGGACAGGGCAGGCATGCGCGTCCTGTCCGTCCTCCTTCTCCTGCTCCTTGTGTTTCTCGTTCTCCTGCTCACCGGCGTTGTGAAGCCCGCGACCTGGTTCGCACGGAGCGGGGATGCGCCCGCCACTTCCCCATCCGCCACAACGCCGGCCGCTTCCCCGTCGGGTGCCACCGCAACCGCGCCCGCCGCGCCCTCGGCGACACCGACGGCGGAACCGTCGCCCACGCCGACGCCGTCACCCACGCCGACACCCGCGCCGACGCCGGATGTCGTCCAACGTGCGCCGGGCCACGAGAACATGCCTGCCTTTGCCTCGGTTGCGGCGCGAGCCGACGTCGACACGCTCAGGCGGAAGGTTTCCGACATGATCGGCACATTTCCGGGCACCTATGGTGTGACCTTCGTGAACCTGGCAACGGGCGAACGCTTCGGTATCAATGACACACAGCAGTACATCGCCGCCTCCACCTCGAAGTTTCCCATGAACGTGCTGCTGTGGAAGCGCATCGCCGCCGGCGAGATCGATCCGGAAATGAAGCTTGCGTATCTTCAGGAGGACTTCGAGTCCGGCACCGGCATCATCCAGCGCGATCCGTTCGGCACCGAATACACCGTGCGCACCACCAGCAAATACTCTGTCATCCACAGCGACAACTGCGGCATCAACATGATCATCCGGCTGCTCGACATCGAGGACATCCGCCAGTACCTGCGCGATCTGGGCGGCGTGGTCGAATACGACAAGCGCCACCGCTCCTGCCCGGCCGACATGGCGAACGTCGCGGTCGACCTCTACCAATTCTATTACGAGAATCCCGCCGTTGCCGGCGAGCTCATCGACTATCTGGAAAACACGGACTGGAACGAGCGCATCAACGGCCAGCTGCCCAAGGAAGTGAAGGTGGCCCACAAGATCGGCAACCAGACACGCACGGCCAATGACGTCGGCATCGTGTTCGCAAGCCAGCCCTACGTGCTGTCGGTCATGACCGCGGATGTCGACTTCGACGCGGCCTGCCGCAACATCGCCAAGCTCTCGCGCATGATCTACGACCATCTGGAGGCACAGCCATGAGTTACAGAAGAACCACCCGATACCGGCGGCGGCGCCGCTTCAATCCGGCCAAGGGCGTGGTTGCCCTGCTGACGCTGGCCGTCGTCGCCGCCCTCCTGTTCTTCGCCGGGCGGGCGCTGTTTGGCAAGCAAGGCCTCTTCGCTGCCGGCACCTCCGCTTCCGCGCCGGCCACCGCGGGAACGGCCGCTTCCGGGAGCACTCCGGCAGACGGTTCCGACGTGACGGCACCCGGCGGATCCGCCACGCCGACCCCCACACCCGAACCGACGCCCATGCCCACGCCGGAACCGATGGAACCCGAATCGACCGATCCCGCGCTCATCCGCATGTCCTGGGAAACGCCGGCGAACTTCGATGGAACGAACGCCTTCCCGGATGCGGCCCTTCGCACGGAGTCCAATGGCCGCACGATGGATTCGTGGATCCTCCAGAACAACCAGCCCGCGCAGCATGCCGGTCCTGCCGTGTCCTTCGGTACAGCCGATACGTATTCGGATGTCGACGGCGTCCTGACCTTCCGGGGCAACCCATGGCGCAGCGCACCCTCGGCCGGTTCCCGAACCATCACGGAAAAGAAGCTTGAAATCGTCTGGGAAAGCCCCACCGGGGCCATCTCCACCACGGAGAGCTACTGGCCCGGCACGGGCTGGACGGGCCAACCCCTGCTCGTCCACTGGGCCGAGGCCACCCGCAAGGCAATGAACCTGTCCGAGGAAGCCAAGGCGAAGGATCTGGTCGAAGTGGTCTACCCCACGCTCGACGGCAACATCTATTTCCTCGACCTGGATACCGGCAAGCCCACGCGCGAAAAGATCACGGTCGGGTATCCCTTCAAGGGCACGGGCGTCATCGACCCGCGCGGCTACCCGCTCCTGTACACGGGACAGGGACTGAACGAGAACGGGAAAAAGGTGACGGAGTTCAAGTACCGCATCTTCAACCTGCTTGACCAGACTGAGATCTACGGCATCCTCGGCCGCGATCCGATGGCGTTCCGCCCCTGGGGCGCGTTCGACTCGTCGGGGCTGGTGGACGCCAAAAGCGACACCCTCATCGAGTGCGGCGAGAACGGCCTTGTCTACAAGGTGAAGCTGAACACGCAGTATGACCCGGAGGCCAAGACCCTCTCCCTTGCGCCGCAGCTGACGAAGTACCGGTATCATGTGTCCGGCAACGACGAACTCGGCATCGAGAGTTCGCCGGCGGCCTGGGACCACTTCCTGTATTTCGCCGACAACGGTGGGGTCTTGCAGTGCCTGGACCTGAACACCATGAAGCCGGTCTGGTTCGTCGAAACCGGCGATGACACAGACTGCACGACCGTCATCGAGGAAACGGCCGAAGGCGTGTTCCTCTATACCGCCAACGAAATCGACAAGCGCTCCCAGGGCGGAAAGGTGACCAAAGAGAACTGCAACATCCGCAAGTACGACGCGAAAACGGGGCGGCTGATCTGGCAGGTCGACGTCCCCTGCATCTACCAGTACTACATCAACGGTGGCGCCCTCGCCACACCGCTGGTTGGCAAGGACGACATCGCCGACCTGCTGATCTTCAACATCGCGCTGACCGGCTCCAACTCCTCCGGAAAACTGCTCGCCCTCGACAAAAAAACGGGTGCGAAGGTGTGGGAACGCGATCTGCCATCCTACAGCTGGAGCTCGCCCGTCGACCTGCTGTCACAGGAGGGGAAGACATACGGGCTGGTGTGCGGTTACGACGGGTACCTGCGCCTGTTCGACCCCAAGACCGGCCAGGATCTGGACAAGGTATCCCTCGGCGGCAACATCGAATCCTCGCCGGCCGTCTACGGGGACATGATCGTGGTCGGTTCCTACGCCAAAAAGCTGTTCGGCGTGAGAATCCGCTGAATGCGCCCGCACCGGGCACCCACGGGCCTCCGCCGGAGGCCGGAAGCGCAACACGGTCCTTTCATCAAGGAGGTTCCATGAAAGCATCCCACAAGGCATACCGCGCCCGCCGGAACCACACGGGCATCCGCGTTCTCGCCTTCATCCTGGCCGCTTTGGTCGTGGTGCTCGGCGTACTCGTCGCGGAAAAGTCCGGGTTCCTCGACTTGCCCTTCCTGTCCGCCTTCCACGGGGATCCCCCGCTGGCGGAGGATCCCGTGGTTTCAGGCAAGACCCCGAGCGCGGGGGCCATCGCATCGGCATCCACCGAAGAACCGACACCGGAACCGTCGCCGGAGCCAACACCCGAACCCACGCCCGAACCCACGCCACCCCCGGCCGTCACCGATCCGGCCCTGCTGGCCATCGACGTGCCGACATCCCCCCTGTTTGTCTCCAAGACCAAAGCCGGTACGGCGACCTATGTCTCCGCATTCCAGGACGGCGGCAAGCTGACCTGGGCGGTACTGCGCAACGGCAAGGCTCTTGCGGACTACCGCGACGAGGACCTGCTGGCGTTCGGCGACGCCTCCACCTATTCCGAGGTCGAGGGCGTTCTCGCCTTCCGTGGCAATCACCAGCGCACCGATCCCACCTGGGGCACCCGGCAGGTCACGGACCGCAAGCTTGAAATCGTCTGGACGAGCAGCACCGGAGCAATCAGCGCGCTGAACAGCTTCTGGCCGGGCACCGGATGGACGGGACAGCCTCTGCTGGTGCATTGGCCCGAGGCCACCCGCAAGGTCATGAACCTCACACCCGAAGCAAAGGCAAGCGACCTGGTGGAGGTCGTCTATCCCACGCTCGATGGCAACATCTATTTCCTCGACCTGAAATCCGGCAAGGCGACCCGCGATCCGATCCGCTTCGGCTTCTCCTTCAAGGGCACCGGCGCGATCGATCCCCGCGGCTGGCCGCTGTTGTATGTCGGGCAGGGACTCAATGCCAACGATACCGCCGGAAAAAAAAGCGCTTTCCAGTACCGTGTCTTCAGCCTGATCGACCAGAAGCAGATCTGGGGCATCAACGGCAGCGATCCGGATGCGTTCCGCACCTGGGGCGCCTTCGACTCCTCCGGGCTGATCGACCGTCAGACCGACACCCTCCTCGAGTGCGGGGAGAACGGCCTGATCAACCGGGTCAAGCTCAACGCGGCCTTCGATCCGCAGGCGGGCACCGTCTCGCTCAACCCCACGGTCACGAAATACCGATACAAGAGCAGCTATTCGGGCGACCTCGGCACCGAGAACAGCCCTGCCTGCTACCGCAACCTGATGTACTTCGCCGACAACGGCGGCACCCTGCAATGCCTGGACATCAACACCCTCTCGCCTGTCTGGATGGCGAAGCTCGCGGATGACACCGACTGCACCACCACCGTCAGCGAGGAGCCCGACGGCGTGTTCGTCTACACGGCCAACCAGGTCGACAAGCGGCTGAAATCGGCCGGTTCGGGCACGGCACCGAGCAACATCCGCAAATTCGATGCATTGACCGGCGAGCTGATCTGGCAGGTGGACGTGCCTTGCATCTACCAGTCGTACATCAACGGCGGCGCGCTCGCGACACCCCTGGTCGGACAGGACGACATCTCCGACCGGATCATCTTCAACATTGCGCTGACCGGCGGCGCCAACAACGGTACCCTGCTCGCCCTCGACAAGAAGACAGGTTCGAAGATCTGGGAGCGCGCACTCGATTCCTACAGCTGGAGCTCGCCCGTCGGCATCAAGTCGGACGACGGCAAGACCTGGGGCATTGTCAGTGACTTCGGCGGCCACATGCACCTGTTCGATCCGATGACCGGCGAGGACGTCGACAGCATTTCGCTCGAGGGCAACGTGGAGTCCTCCCCTGCAGTCTATGACGACATGATCGTCATCGGCTCCTACGCTAGGAAGATCTTCGGCATCCGCATCCGCTGAGATCCGAACGGCGCCATGAAGGCGCCTGCACCCGCTGCTGCCCGTCCCCGGCGCCAAAACAAGGCGCCCCTTCCGCAAGAGCCTCGGCTGATGCGGAAGGGGCGCCTTTCGTTGCATGTCACATTATGTCAGCGGAACCAGGCCACGCCACCCTCGAACAGGCGGGAATCGGTGTTCCCCGGCACGTTGCGGTAGACATTGGGCGTGACGCGCTCGGAGTGGCCCATCTTGCCGAGGATGCGCCCGTCCGCGCTCGTGATGCCCTCGATCGCCCAGGCCGAACCGTTGGGATTGAAGGTGCCATCCATGGTGGGCTGGCCGTCCAGGTCAACATACTGCGTGGCGATCTGACCGGCTGCCGCCAGCGCCTCGAGCACATCCGCCTCCGCCACGAACCGGCCCTCTCCATGGGAGATCGGCACCAGGTGGATGTCTCCGGGCTCCTCCCTGAGCATCCACGGCGACAGCACGGATGCATTTCGCGTGCGGAAGAGGCCAGATACATGACGGCCGACGCGGTTGAACGTGAGCGTCGGGCAGTGGGCCGTGAGCGGACGGATTTCGCCATACGGCAGCAGCCCCAGCTTCACCAGCGCCTGGAAACCGTTGCAGATGCCCATCATGAGGCCGTCACGATTCCTCAGCAGATCCATGACCGCTTCGGAAAGGTACGGATTGCGGAACACCGTGGCGATGAATTTGCCAGAACCCTCCGGCTCGTCGCCGGCCGAAAAGCCGCCGGGCAGCATGATGATCTGGCTGTTGCGGATGCGCTTGTCCATTTCATGGACCGACGCGTCGACTTCGCGGGCCGTGAGGTTGTTCAGCACGAACACGTCCGGCACGGCACCCGCCTTGGCGAATGCGCGGGCCGTATCGGTCTCGCAGTTCGTACCCGGGAACACGGGGATGAAGACGCGCGGGCGTGCCACAACCGGGGTTGAGCGCACGTTTGTTGACCGTTGTTCATGCAAAAGCACGCGGATCGGCACCGTTTCCTCGCGGACCTTCGTCGGAAAGATGGGCTCGAGTGTGCCGGCCCAGGCTTCCTCCAGCGAGGCAAGTTCCATCTTCGCCGTTCCGACTACCACAACCGGATCGGTGACCGTTTCACCCAGCAGCAGGTATTCCGTGTCTCCCAGCAACTCACCGGGCTGCGAGCCGGCAGCGAGCTCAAGGACGAGTGCGCCCGGATCAAGACAGAACAGGCGGGTGCGTGAGAAGCCCTCCCGCATCCGCAAACCGATGCGGTTGCCGAACGCCATGCGGGAGACTGTTGCGGCGACCCCCCCCGTTTGCACGGTGGCGGCGGCAAGCACCCTGCCGGCCTGCATGGCCGCATGGATGCGGGCGAAGGCGGCATTGGCCTTCTCCGGCACCGGCAACCCTTCCCCGTCACGTACGGCCGGCACCAGCACGACCTGGCTGCCGGCCTGCTTGAACTCGGCGGAGACCACCCTGCGGACATCCATCGGGGCCAGTGCGAAGGAAACGAGTGTCGGCGGCACGCTCATGTCGCGGAAGGTGCCGGACATGCTGTCCTTGCCGCCGATGGCCGGTGCGCCGAAGGCCATCTGGGCCCAGAATGCGCCCAGAAGGGCCGAAAGCGGTTTTCCCCAACGAACGGGGTCCCGCCCGAGCTTCTCGAAGTATTCCTGCAGGGTCAGGCGCGCCTTTTGCGGGTTGCCGCCCACGGCCACCAGCTTGGCCAGTGACTCGACGATGGCAAGGGCGGCGCCGTGGAACGGACTCCAGGAAGAGATCTCCGGGTTGAATCCGAACGTCATGGCCGTACCGGTCGTCGTTTCGCCGCTGGGAACAGGCAGCTTGGCAACCATGCCTTCGGCCGGGGTCATCTGGCGGATTCCGCCGAACGGCATGAGCACGGTTCCCGAGCCGATGGTGCTGTCGAATCGCTCCACCAGACCCTTCTGGCTGGACACGTTGAGCCGGGCGAGATTGGCCTTCCATGCCTCTGCCAGATCGCGCGATTCGAACACGGGACCGGCGGGCAGGGCGTCGATCGGCGCCATGTGGACATCCGGTTCCTCGATGCGCGCGTTCGCGTGCAGGCGCACGCCGTTGGTATTGAGAAAATCGCGCGACACATCCACGATGGCCTTGCCCCGCCACCGCATGCGCAGCCGGTTCTCTCCGGTGACCACGGCCACCTTGACGGCCTCGAGGTTCTCGCGGCGCGCCGCGTCGATGAAGCGCCCCGCATGCTCCGGAGCCACAACGACGGCCATGCGTTCCTGGGATTCCGAAATGGCCAGCTCGGTTCCATCAAGACCCTCGTACTTCTTCGGAACGGCATCGAGGTTGATGTCCAGACCGTCGGCCAGCTCTCCGATGGCCACCGAAACGCCGCCGGCGCCGAAATCGTTGCAGCGCTTGATCATGCGGGTGACCTCGGGGTCGAGGAACAGCCGCTGGATTTTGCGTTCAGTCGGGGCGTTGCCCTTCTGCACCTCGGCGCCGCATGATGCGAGTGACTCCTCGGTATGCTCCTTCGAGGAGCCGGTTGCGCCGCCGCAGCCATCGCGGCCGGTACGTCCACCCAGCAGGATGACGATGTCACCGGGAGCCGGAACGGCACGCACAACATTGGCACGGGGTGCGGCGCCGACGACGGCGCCGATCTCCATGCGCTTTGCGACATAACCGGGATGGTAGACTTCCGCAACCTGCCCGGTGGCCAGACCGATCTGGTTGCCGTAGGAGGAGTACCCATGAGCGGCCGTCGTCGTGATGACGCGCTGGGGCAGCTTGCCCGGCAATGTCTGGGAGAACGGCACCGTGGGATCCCCGCTGCCGGTGACGCGCATGGCCTGATACACGTATGAACGGCCGGAGAGCGGATCTCTGATGGCACCGCCCAGACAGGTGGCCGCACCGCCGAACGGCTCGATCTCGGTCGGATGGTTGTGGGTCTCGTTCTTGAACATGACGAGCCAATCCTCGGAACGGCCCTCGACATCGGCCTGTACGACAATGGAGCAGGCATTGATCTCTTCAGACTCGTCAAGGTTGTCGAGCACGCCCTGCTTTTTCAGCGCCTTCATCCCCAGGGTCGCGATGTCCATCAGGCAGATGTCCTTCACCTTGCCGGCGTGGACCGCCTCGCGGGTTTCAAGGTATTTCTCCCACACGGCCCTGATCCGTTTCGAGACCGGGCCGCCTGCAAAGGTCACCTCGTCGATGTCGGTCAGAAAGGTGGTGTGGCGGCAGTGATCGGACCAGTAGGTGTCGATCATGCGCAGCTCGGTGACCGTGGGATCGCGTTTCTCCCCATCGCGGAAATGCGCCTGGCAGAATTTCAGATCCTCGAAGGACATCGCGAAGCCCATTTCGTTCATGAAGTTCGAAAGGCCGGTTTCGTCCCACCGACAAAAGTCGTGCAGCACGGATACATCCGCCGGCACCGGAAACGCGGTCTGCAGTGTGACGGGCTTGTCCATGGCCACTTCATGCATCTCGACCGGGTTGATGACATGCTTCTTGACGCGTGCCACATCGGCGGTGGAAAGGGCCCCCTTGAGCACGATGACGCGGGCGACGCTGACCTCGGGGCGTTCCCCCAGGCTGATCAGCTGCACGCACTGTGCAGCGGAATCCGCGCGCTGGTCGTACTGGCCGGGCAGGTAGGCAACCGCGAAAACGGTCTCGTGCTCCGCTACGGGGAAGGTTTCATCGTAGACATCGTCCACAGGCGGTTCGGAAAAAACGAGGACCTTGGCCTTTTCGTAATCGGAGGGAGGAATGCCCTCGGTGTCATACCGTTGCAGGATGCGGACCCCTTCGAGCCCCGCGATGCCCACATTGCGGGTCAGCTCACGGCACAAACCGGCCGCTTCCACGTCGAACCCCGGCCTTTTTTCCACGAACAATCTACGAACGCCCATGCTTCCTCCGTCATTCCCTTGTCGTATGGCTGAGTGAAACCGGCAACATTGTACCATGGAACCGGCTCATATGAAAGGAAAACGGCCATTCACGCAAGAAAATCACCCGCGGGTTGCATCTTGACCGCACAAGGTCTACCATCATGATGAACCACGCACAAACCGCCGGGCCTGCCCGTAACGGCGTGACAAAACCGGCCCGTGTCAGGCTTCGGGTCATGGAAGGGAATCGACGCGAGATGAATGACGCAAACTGGATGAAGGAAGAAATGGATGCACGTGCACGTTTCCGCGCGGAGCTGTCCGCCCAACCGCAAGAACACAAGGCCCTGATGGTGTGCCGATATGCGCAGCTCAACCGATATGCGTCCAAGGGGCAGATCGTCATGGCCGGCTCTTCGCTGATGGAGGATTTTCCCGTCGCGGAGCTCATGCCCCTGTCATCCGACGGTTTGCGCATCTACAACCGGGGCATCGGCGGCATGATCTCCTCCGAGCTGATCGTATCCATTGAAACGCTGATTCTCGATCTGGAACCATCACGCCTCTTCATCAACATCGGATCCAACGACATCGCCGCGGAAGGCTTCCTCCCGGAACGGCTGATCGGCAACTACGAAGAAATCCTCGCACGTGTCCGCGAGCGGGTCCCCGACTGCCTCATCCACTTGATGGCCTATTACCCGGTCAATGCGGATGAAGCGTTCCCAGGCATCGACGACACGGCACGGGCCGGCATGTTCGCCCATCGCACCAATGCTGCCATCCAGGCGGCGAACCGGGCGGTCGAATCACTTGCCGCGCGTTCCGGCTGCTTGTTTGTCGATGCGAACCGGGGACTTGCGGACGAATGCGGCAACCTGCGGCGCGCATACACGCTCGAGGGCATCCACATGTACCCGGAAGCATATGCCGTCATTCTGGACAACCTGCGTCCCTATCTGTAGCTACTTCACCCCGCACGATGATCCGCATGCCGCTTTTCCACAGGCCCACACCCTGTTTGTGGCGCTTATCACATGTTGCGGTGGCGCAATGTCGCATGATATAATCAACAGGTACGAGTCGCAAAGCCGGTTTCGGGGATTTCCGAACCGCACCGCCGGGCCGAAGTGGTGGAATGGCAGACGCTGTGGACTCAAAATCCATTGTCCGCGAGGACGTGCGGGTTCGAGTCCCGCCTTCGGCACCAGGAATACCATGTGTCAGGATCACACCTGCACATGGTTTTTTCTTTGCATATCCATCGGCCTCCTGTTTCGATACATCGTTCTCCCCTGCTGCAGGGATCAGATTCCACCCACTAAACCCTTTTTTCCTTCTTGATGCACACCGGCATTTGCATGCCATGATTCAAGCCTTTCACGCCAAGCGGCCCCCATTTTCAATTCGGAGCAATCCCGCAGGAAGGGGCGGAGCCGGGAATCCGGTTCCGCCCCTTCCGAGGACGCGACGAATGAAATTGGGGGCCGCTCTCCGAGGACGCGACGAATGAAACCGGGGACCGCACCTTACTTGGCGTCAGCCGTCGATCCCAATGTCAGCTCGATCCTCACCGTCTCCCCCTGGTCGGGCTGCTTGCCTTCGGGGATACGATACACGGTCAGCGTGATCTTGTCGCCGGGTTCGAATTTGTTCTTCTCGGCCTCCAGCTCGTCGAAGGTCGTCACCTTGACGCCGTTGACCTCGGTGATGATGTCATAGGCCTGGACGCCGGCCTTGTCGGCAGCGCCGCCTGCCGTCACATCGCCGACCAGCACGCCCGCGGGCACCTTGTTGGCCCTTGCGACATCCTCCGTGAAGGTGTTGTCGATGGACACGCCGATCTGCGGCCGGATGACGAAGCCATCCTTCATCAGGCTGTTGGCGATCTCCATGGCGTCCTTGATCGGGATGGCGAAGCCGAGGCCCTCGTAGCTGGTGCCGCCGATCTTCGAGGAATTCACGCCAATGACCTGGCCCTCGCCGTTGACAAGCGCGCCGCCGCTGTTGCCGGGGCTGATGGCCGCATCGGTCTGGATGAGCCTGAGCATCTTGCCGTCACCGGTATCCACCTCGCGATTCAAGCCGCTGATGATGCCGGCTGTGACGGACCCCATGTACTCGAGGCCTGCCGGATTGCCGATGGCGACGGCAAGCTCGCCGATCCTGAGGTTTTCGGAATCGCCGATCTCCGCGACGGGCAGATTCTTCGCATCGATCTTGATCACCGCAATATCCGATTTCGCATCAAGCCCCACGATGGACGCTTCATACGTCTTCTCGGGCTGGTTCGGCAGGATGACCGTGATGCGCCCCGTGTTCTGGAAACGTTTGCGGCTGGTTCCTGTGTTGGCTGCCGCCTCGACGACATGGTTGTTCGTGAGGATGTAGCCATCCTGGCTGATGATGATGCCGGATCCCTGCCCGCCCCCCTCCTGGGTGCCGAAGAACGAATCGCTGTAGGTATACTCGACATTGATGCCGACCACGGAGGGGGCGGCCTTTTCTGCGATGGCGGTCACCGGCTCGTCGGTCTTGTCGACAATCTCCACCTTGCGCACGGTGCCATCGGAAGCCGTCGTCGCGGTTGCCACCGCGCCGGCAGCGGCATTGCGGCTGAACGGACCGTACAGCATCATGACGCCGCCGGTCACCACACCGCCGAGAATGGAACAGACCAGCCCGATGGCGATCATCGGGCCGACAAGTCCCTTCATGCGTCCCTTGCCTGGCTTGCGATAGCTTTCGTTGTAGAAGGATGCCGTCTTGAGTTCCTCGTAACGGTCCTCTTCCGCTCGTCTGGCCGACTTCGGGGGCTTGGGACCCGGTCCGCCCGCTTGTGCGTTAACACCGGGATATCCCCCCGGATAGCCTGCCGGTCCCGGTTGCGGGTATGGCTGACCCTGTTGTGCCGGACGAACCCCGGCACGGGGATCCTGCCCCCACATCGGTGGTTGCGGCCACGGCTGCGCGGGATATCCCATCATCCTGGGATCCTGCCACCCCGGCATAGCCGGTTGTGGTCCTGCCTGGGCAGCGGATTGCGGACCGGGCTGCCAGGCGGATGGCTGTTGCGGCGTACCTGCATACCCCAGTTGCCAGGGGTTCTGAAAGGCGGCTGCTTCCGGGGCGGATGGCCAGACGTTCTGTGCTGTGCCGGCTCCTTCGGCGGTTGCGGCCGTGCCGGCCGTATTCTGGGCATCCGTCGGGTTTGCAGCAGGTTGTGCCGTTGCGTCGACCTTGGGGTCGATCACGCCTTCGGTTTCCTGATCATTGCGATTGATATCTGTCATCTGGTACCACGCTCCTTGTCAAACGTGCCCGGGAGATCCTCTCCCGCCTGTGTGATCCCATTGTACCGGGAATATTTGACGCGCGTGTGAACAGACTGTGAATTCTAGAACCCGTCCTTGTCGTACACGGCTGGCGGAAAGGGATCCGGAACGGCCGGCAGCGTAAAGGTGAAGGTTGTGCCGACGTTGGGTTCGCTGGCGACGCGAATGTCCTCATGATGCGCCAGGATGATGCTCCGCACGATGGCGAGACCGATACCGACGCCTGTGCGATCCGAGCTCCGGGACTTGTCGGTCTTGTAGAAGCGGTCAAAGACAAAGGGCAGCTCCGCTGCGGAGATGCCGATACCCGTATCCGCCACATCGATCTCCGCCTTGTCCCGCACCAGACGGATCGCCACGCGAATGGTCCCCCTCTCCGGGGTGAACTTCAGCGCGTTCTGCATCAGGTTCAGCAGGAGCCGCTGGATGGCATCCCGGTCGGCGCGGACGAAGACGCGTTCCCGCTCGAACTCCGCCTCAAACTCGAGGTTCTTGTCCTCGAGAGGCTGCTGCAGCGAAATGACGACGATGCGGACCAGCTCGGTGATGTCGAACACCGTCGGCGTGAGCGAGAGGCTTCCGGACTCCATCTTGGTCAGATCGAGCAGATCGTTGACCATGCGGTGCATGCGATGCGTCTCGTCACGGACGATGCGCAGGCACTCCTGCTGCCGGTCCTGCGGCACGGCCCCGTCGAGCAGGCCATCCACGAAGCCCTTGATCGAGGTCAGCGGCGTGCGCAGTTCATGCGAGACATTGCTGACGAAATCCCGCCGGATCTCCTCGAGATGGGACAGGGCATCCACCATTTCATTGAAGCTTCCGGCAAGTTGGCCGAATTCATCCTGGCTGCGGATTGTCAGCCGTTCGGAAAACTGGCCCGATGCGATGCGCCGCGCGGCCTGGCTCATTTGCCTCAGCGGAGAGGACAGCTGCCGGGAAAAGAAGAAACCCAGCAGCAGCGCAACCAGGATGCCGGCGCCGGCGGACAAGCCGAACAGGGCGATCACGGAATTGCGGGTCGCGCGAATTTCCGGCATGCGCGCATGCAGCAGCACGACGCCACTGATGTCGAGACCGTAGGGAGAGATGTCCGCAAAAGAGAACGGAATGCGAACGGTCAGCCATTCGATGCCGGACCCCTTGAACAGGCCGAAATAGTCGCCTTTGAGAAAATCGCCCTCTGAACCGGCGGGCAGCTGGTACTGGCGCTCGTCCTGCAATCGGAAACGCCCGCCGCCGACCTGCTCGAGCCTTTCGGTGAGCCAATCCGGCAGCTCGGAAGTCATGACAAGCGTCCCGTCGGACTCGGCAATCCAGATCATCGATGCCGCATTGTCACCGATGCTGTCAATCAGGCTGCGGAACAGCAGGGGTGCCAGGACACTGTCCTGGTTCTCCAGATAGATGCCCATCGTCTCCACGACGCGTTTGCCGGAAAGCCTGAGCATGGCCGCCTTGTCCTCGACGACACGGTTTTCCATGAAAAACCAGAACACGGCACCCGTGATGGCGATGCCCACCAGCAGAACGGCCAGCAGGATGGCGACAACCCGTGTGAAAAGGGAACGTCGCATCATCTCACCTCAAACTTGTAGCCCACGCTCCAGACGGTCTTGATCTGCCATTTCGCATCCTCGCCGGTTTGGAGCTTCTCGCGCAGGCGCTTGACATGAACATCGACAGTGCGGGTGTCCCCGTAGAAATCGAACCCCCAGACATTCTCGAGCAACTGTTCCCGCGTGAAGACCTTGTTGGGGTTCGATGCCAGGAAATAAAGCAGTTCCAGCTCCTTGGGCGGCAACTCGAGCTCATTGCCGTTGAGCAGGACCGTATAGTTGGCCTTGCTGACCGAGAGGCCGGGAAACACGATTTGTTCCTGCACCTCATCGCGGCGCCCATAACGTCGGAGGACGGCACGAATGCGCGCCGAAAGCTCATTGGGCTCGAACGGCTTGACCATGTAGTCGTCCGCCCCCAGCTCCAGACCGAGCACCTTGTTGAACGTCTCGTCGCGCGCCGAGAGCATGATGATGGGGATTTGGCTGAAGCGGCGTATTTCACGGCACACCTGCCAGCCATCGATACCGGGCAGCATGATGTCGAGCACCACAATGTCCGGCGCGGTATCACGAAACATGTCGACGGCTTTCCGTCCATCGTGCGCGGTGACGACGCGAAAGCCATCCTTTTCAAGGTAGATGCGGATCAATTCACAGATATGCGTGTCGTCGTCGACGACCAGAACCGTCGTCCCCGTAGTCATGCGAGCCTCCCGGCATGTCATGCCAACCTGTCGGACCCTGCCGTCAGTTGATGAAGCCCGTCCGCGCCATCAGAAGCTCCATGGGGGTTCCGTCGCCATCCATCTCCTGCTGCAGCCGTTTCTGGCGCATTTTCACATCCGCGAGTTCACTGAGGATCTTCTGCTGCTGTTCCAGGATGATCCGCTGGTCTTCGCGCATCTGGCCCAAAAGCGCCAGGCACTCCATCAGTGCGTCACCATTGTTTTTCATATGTCCCCCCGGTCGTCATCCGGCCCATCGCTGCGTACATTCCGTCCGGTCCGCCCACGGGATGCCGTAAAAATCTGACTCCATTATCCTTGAACCAATCCGGATTTGCAAGTGCCGGGCACTTACCATATTGTACTACATATATAACTTGATTTATTTTACATTTATAGATATTATACTTATTGTAAACTTGTCGCTCTTTCGATTTGATACGGCATTACACATATATTCGCTGTAATTCGACATTATTCTCTCTTGTCGGTTGTCGCATATGCTATCCATAACGTGTTTTAGCTGCTGTTATTTGGCTTTCATCTCACCCAATCGGGTTGACGCATATTGGAATATATGGTATCATCAAAACCAACACGAGGCATTGCCTCAACGGGGGGTACCAATATGAAGTCAACCGGTATTGTCAGAAAAGTGGATGAACTCGGACGCGTCGTTCTGCCGATCGCACTGCGCCGCACACTCGACATCGCGGAAAAGGACGCCCTTGAAATTTACGTGGACGGCGCCACCATCATTTTGAAGAAGAATGAGCCCGCCTGCATTTTCTGCGACAACGCCAAGGACATCAAGGTCTACAAGGGCAAGAACATCTGCCCCGAGTGCATGGCGGAACTGAAAAAAGGCTGAGCCATCGACAGCATTTGTCATGAAAGGAGCCGGTGACCGGCTTTTTTCATGTCCTGGCGCACACATGACAAGAAGCACGAACAAGGGCTGTTCCGCCGGATCCGTGACAATCCCCCCCCTGCATCCGCACATGGACCTGCGGCGCGGCATGGGACGATGTGTCGGGAAGCGGCGGGACAGCCCTTTGCCATGTGCGTTGACGCAGCCGTCACAGCTTCGAGAACACGTCCCGCATGATACAGACCGCCTCGTCGAGCACATCCGGCGTGTGCGTGGCCATGTAGCTGGTGCGGATCATGGCCTGACCCTGCGGAACGGCCGGTGAAATGACCGGGTTGACATAGACGCCCGCGTCGAACAGGGTCCGGCAGATCTGGAACGTGCGCATGTCGTCATACGTCAGAATCGGTATGATGGGCGTTTGCGTCTCATACAGCGGTATGCCCGCCTCACGCAGGCCGCGGCGCATGTGGGCGGCCGCGTCGCGCAGGGCCTGCACGCGTTGCGGCTCGCGTGCGAGTACACGCAAGGCGGCCAGGGCCGCGGCGCAGTTTGCAGGTGGAATGGACGCGCTGAAGATGAACGGGCGCGAGTGGTGCCTGACATAGTTGACCACCCGCTCGCTTGCCGCCATGTACCCACCGAGACTGGCCAGCGACTTGCTGAAGGTGCCCATGATGATGTCCACCTCGTCCTCGAGGCCAAAGTGCTCGGCCGTCCCCCGGCCGTTCGCACCCATCACGCCCAGGCCATGGGCATCATCCACCATGACGCGGGCGCCATACTTGCGCGCCAGCCGGACGATCTCCGGCAGATTCGCAATATCGCCGCCCATGCTGAAAACGCCATCGGTGACAATCAGCCTGCCCTTGTCGTCCGGCACCTCCGCAAGCAGCTTTTCCAGATCGGCCATATCGCTGTGGCGATACCGCACCAGCGAGGCATAGCTGAGACGGCAGCCGTCATAGATGCTCGCGTGGTTCTCCTTGTCGCACAGGATCACGTCATTGCGTCCGGCAATCGCCGAAAGGATGCCCAGATTCGACTGAAAGCCGGTGCTGAATGTCATGGCGGCTTCCTTGCGGACGAAGGCCGCCAGTTCGCGTTCCAGTTCCATGTGCATGGTCAGTGTGCCGTTGAGATAACGCGAGCCCGAACAGCCGGTGCCATATTGTTCGAGCGCCCCATGCGCCGCCTGGACGACCTCGGGATGGGATGTCAGCCCCAGATAGTTGTTCGAACCGATCATGATGACGCGGTGGCCTTCCATGGTCACAACCGTGTCCTGCCGACTTTCCAGCGCATGGAAGTACGGATAGAGCCCGGCGGCGATCACCTCGTCCGCCTTGGTGAATTCCACGCATTTCGTGAAAAGATCCATCGTGCGCCTCTCCTTTGTTTGTGGCATTGGTCCTGAAGACGACTGGCTCATTGTATCACAAGCCGTTTTGGGTTGCGAGCGCGCAACCGTGCCGACAGCCGCGCCGCAATCAGATGCCCGCCAGCGATTGCACGGCGGCGCATCGTCCGCTACAATGAACACGCATGATCCCAAACCCAGTTCCCAACATCCGCCGGATGACCTGTCGGCGCATGGCGGGAGGCATGACCCGGATCATGCCGGAAGCAATGCCCGGAGGATAGGATGAATCAACGAATCGTACTCGTCACAGGGGCCTCGTCCGGCATCGGACGGGCGACCGCCATCCGGTTCGCCGAGGCCGGTCATGTCGTTTATGGCACCTCGCGCCGGCAGATGGAAGTCCCCGGCATCCGCATGCTGTCCATGGATGTGCGGTCCGAAAACGATGTCATGTCCGGCATCGGACGCATCGTCTCCGAACAGGGGCGCATCGATATCCTGATCCTCAACGCGGGCATGGGCATCGCCGGCGCCATAGAGGACACCTCCATCGGGGAGGCGCAGGCGCAGTTCGACACGAACTACTTCGGCGCCCTGCGGGTCATCCGCGCCGCACTTCCCATCCTGCGTGCGCAGCGCTCCGGTTCGATCATCGGCGTCAGCTCGGTCGCGGCACCACTCGCCATCCCCTTCCAGGCGGGGTACAGCGCCACAAAGGCGGCGCTGGAGGCGACGCTTACCGCTTTGCGCGGCGAAGTCGGTCCCTTCGGCATCCGCGTCAGCAGCGTGCAGCCGGGCGATACGAAAACCGGGTTCACGGATGCGCGCCGTCCGGCGCAGGCAGCCGCTCCCTCTGCCGCAAACGCTTATCGGGAACGGTTCGAACGTTCCATCCGCCGCATGGAGCGCGACGAAAGGAATGGCGTCTCCCCCGACAAGGTGGCAAAGGCAATCGTCAAGACCGCCCTCTCGCCGAATCCACCCGTGCGCCGCACGGTCGGTGCCGGCTACACACTGCTGCTGTTCATGAGGAACCTGCTTCCGGAGCGGCTGGTCACCTTTCTCGTGAACCGGCTGTATGCGGCATGAAGTGGCGGATGCCCGGCAGGCCCGGGACAGACAAGCCGGAAGGAAGGCATGACAGGTCGAACGACCCGGCAGCCGTGTGGCGTTCCTGCCATCGCGCCCTGGAGCGGCTGACGCCGCTCGCGGGAGATTGCGGCACCCTGTGCGGCGGACGCTGCTGCCAGGGTGGCCCGGAGGACGGCATGCTGCTGTTCCCAGGCGAGGAAGTGCTGTATCCGGCGCATGCACTGCCGGAGGGATGGGCCGTCAGGGACAGTGAAATCCACATACCGGAACGCTCCGACCCCATCAGGCTGCTGGTTTGCACCGGTCAATGCGACCGCCGCATCCGCCCCATTTCCTGCCGCATCTTTCCGCTGCTTCCCTTCATCGACGGGGATGGCGGGCTTCGTTCGGATCCCGACATGCGCGCCTTTTCGATGTGCCCCCTGCTCTCCACGCCGGACGCGCCACGCATCAAACCGGCCTTCATCAAGGGGGTCTGCACCGCCTTCTCCCTCATCATCGACGAACCCGGCGTACGGAGCCTGCTCGCGATTCTGACGGAAGAGAACAGGCTGACCGCGAAATTTCACGGCCTCGATCTGTAGTACGTTTCACCCTGCCGCTAAACAAAACGCACCCGCCGTCCCGTTTTGCACGGAACATGCGGGTGCGTTTTTATTCATGGCATCATGATCCGGTTGTCAGCGGATGGTCTGGAGAATCAGGGGAACCGGCTCGAACGCCCCGTCCCCGAGTGCGATGGCCTCATCGAGCAACCGTGTAGCTTCCGCAAGCTTCGATGCATCGCCCGTGTGCAGCATGGCGATGGGTTCACCCGCCTCCACGGGATCACCGGGCTTCCTGAGCAGCACGATGCCGGCGGCCGGATCGATGGACTCCTCCTTGGTCCTGCGGCCTGCGCCGAGCACCATGGAAGCCATGCCGAGCTGGTCGGACACGACGTGCCGCAGGATGCCTCCCTGGCGGGCCCGATATGGCGCCTGCACACCTGCTGCGGGCAGACGGTCGGGATGGTCAGCCACCGAGGGGTCGCCTCCCTGCGCGGCCACCATCTCACGGAACTTCGCCAATGCCGCGCCGCTATCGATCGCATGCTCCGCCAAAGCCCTGCAGGTTGCCTCATCCCCCTTGCCGGCCAGCCCCAGCATCTCGGCACCCAGCACCAGGCAGATTTCCCGCACATCGGCGGGTCCACGCCCATGCAGCACCTCGAGCGCTTCCCGCACCTCAAGTGCATTGCCGACAGCGCAGCCCAGCGGCTGGTCCATGTCGGTCAGCACCGCGACCGTCCGACGGCCGGCACCGTTGCCGATGTCGACCATCGCGCGGGCCAGGGTGGCAGCTTCCGCCTGCGTGCGCATGAATGCACCGCTGCCGCACTTGACATCGAGCACAATGGCATCGGCTCCCGAGGCCAGCTTCTTGGACATGATGCTCGCCGCAATCAGCGAGACATTGCTGATGGTGGCCGTCACATCGCGCAGCGCGTACAGCTTCTTGTCGGCAGGCACCAGGTGCCCCGTTTGTCCTGCGACAGCCAGGCCATGCACGCGAACACAGGACAGGAACTTCTCGAGCGGCAGGTCACAGGAAAATCCGGGAATCGATTCGAGCTTGTCGATGGTGCCACCCGTATGTCCAAGACCCCGCCCGGACATCTTGGCAACCGGCACACCGCACGCTGCCACGAGGGGTGCGAGCACCAGCGTGGTCTTGTCTCCCACGCCCCCGGTGCTGTGCTTGTCCACCTTCACGCCGGGGATGGCGGACAGGTCCGTCCGGTCGCCGGAATCGACCATGGCCATCGTCAGGGCGAGTGTCTCATCGCGGTTCATGCCCTGGAAACAGACGGCCATCAGCAGCGCCGCCGCCTGGTAGTCCGGCACGGCACCCGAGACGATGCCCTCGGTGAAAAAACGGATTGCCTCGACCGAAAGCGCCTTGCCATCCTTCTTGTCCTGGATGATGTCGATCATGCGCATGTGCAACTCTCCTCACGCCAGCAACGGCAGGAATGAAACGCCTTCGAGCTCGCCCGTGACGCCAAGCCAGTCGGCCACCGTCGCGGCGATGTCACCGAAGGTCGAACGGGTGCCAAGGTCCGCGCCATCCTTCACCGCCCGCCCGGCGACCAGCAGGGGGGTGTACTCGCGCGAATGGTCGGTCGACGGCGTTGTCGGATCGCACCCGTGGTCACCGGTGATGATCAGCAGGTCATCCGGCAGCATGGCGGCCAGGATCTCCGGCAGGCGCCGGTCGAAAGCCTTGAGTGCGTTGGCGTATCCGCGCACGTCATTGCGGTGGCCGAACTGCATGTCGAAATCGACGAGATTCGTGAACAGCAGCCCGGGAAAGGGTTCCCGCATCCACGCGAGCGTTCGGTCGACGCCCTCCATGTTGTCATGCGTGTGCACCGCGTGCGTGATCCCCCTGCCGTTGAAAATGTCCTCGATCTTGCCGACGGCCCGCACCTGCTGACCAGTCGCCTTGACCAGATCGAGAACGGTGGGGCGGAATGGATCGATGGCAAAGTCGCGCCGGTTCGACGTCCGCCTGAAGGCGCCCTCGGAGCCGAGGAAAGGCCGCGCGATCACGCGCCCGACCGCATGCGGACCCGTGAGTTGGGCGCGGGCGATGCGACACATCCCATACAGGCGTTCGAGCGGTATGACTTCCTCGTGCGCGGCAATCTGGAACACGCTGTCCGCCGAGGTGTAAACGATGGGAAAACCGGTTCGGACATGCTCCGCGCCCAGCCGGTTGATGATCTCGGTGCCCGAAGCGACCTCGTTGGCCAGCGTGCGGGTGCCGATCGCCGCCTCGAAGGCCGCGATCACATCGGGAGGAAATCCTTCCGGATATGTCGGAAATGCTTCGGACAGTGTGACGCCGGCCATCTCCCAGTGGCCGGTGGTCGTGTCCTTTCCAACGGATCTTTCCTGATTGCGGCCATGCGCGCCCGCCAGGACGGATGGCACCGCGAACATCTCCGCGCCGGGAATGGCGCCGAGTCCAAGTTTCTCAAGATGCGGCAGCGAAAAGCCCGGAATCGCCTTGGCGATGTTGCCGAGCGTGTTGCTGCCCTCATCCCCGTATGTGGCGGCGTCCGGCAGCTCGCCGACGCCGACGCTGTCCAGCACGATGATGATGGCTCGTTTCATGGGGTCCTCCTTGTCGGGGCCTGTTGCCCGTTCCATCTTGTTTCTTACCCGCGGGCGGCCGTCGCCACACATGCCGCGGCCTGCGCTTTGCGGGATGTCCGCGTTGCCGGTTCAGGTTTCCTGTGCTACGCTTGTGGAGCGGGCCGAAGCCCGTCATTGCGCCATCACGCCAACTCCGAGGTAATGCTGATGACACCCTGGCTCCTGCTGCTGCTCCCGCTCATCGCCCTGCTCGCCTGGATGCGGTTCGAAGCCGGTTGGCTCGAGGTATGCCGTGTTCCGGTGCAAGGCGGTCCGGGATTGCGGATTGCCGTCATCTCAGACCTTCATCCCGCCTATTGCCGTGTTCGGGCGACACGGGCCCGAGCGGCCGTCCTTGCGGAAAACGTCGATCTGCTGCTCTTTCTGGGCGATGCGGCCGACAATGCCCGGCAAATCGACCAGTCGGCCGCCTGGCTGGGAACCTGCACCCGGGGCATCCCGACGATGGCTGTGCTCGGCAACCATGACCACAAGCTTTTCTCCGCCCATCCCGATCTGCTGCCGGCATACCGGAATGCCCTCGCCGGCGCCGGCATCCGGCTGTGCGTCGATGAGCGGATCACGTTCACGGCCGATGGCCGGACGGTGCTGCTGACAGCGCTGGACGACTATCGCCAGCCGAGAGGCACCGCATCGGGGCTGCATGCGGGCACATCTCGACCTGTCGGACACCCAGCTCCCCCGTTCAGCGCGCATGATGACACCCGGACACAGGTTCCGCCTGCCACCCCGATCGTCTCCCCGCCACCCGGCCCATCCGTGCCGGACAGTACCGAAAAGGCCTTTCATCTGGTATTCACGCACAATCCCCAACGCATTGCCGAGTTGCCGCACGGATATGCGGATTTTGCAGTCGCCGGCCATTTCCATGGCGGGCAGATCTGGATGCCCTTCGGGCTGGAGTTCCGGCTGTTCCGCAAGGAACCTCTCGGGCGGGCGGGTGTGCGGCGTGGCGGCCATCAGGTCAACGGCATGCCCGTCTATCTCACGCGAGGCATCGGCAACGTCCTCTTTCCCCTGCGGCTCGGGGCACGACCCGAGATCACGATTCTGGAGTTGTGAGTCAATCCGCCGGGTATTCCCTGCCTTCCGGCTGCGAGTCTGGCGGACTCGGCCGTGCCGCCATGCGGCCCGACTCGACCAGCCTCATGCGCGCCTGCTCAAGATCGAGGAAGAATTCGGTCCGCTTCCCCTCGTCTCGCAGCACGGCGGCCGGATGCCATGTCGGCATCAGCCAGAAATCCTGTCGCCGGACCCAGTTGCCACGCGCCGACGTCATGCGGATGTTGCGGTCAATCAGATGCCTGGCCGCTGTGCGCCCCAGACAGACGATCACCGAGGGACGCAGCGCGCGGACCTGCCAGCGCAGCCATGGCAGGCAGGCCGCCGCCTCCTCGTCGGTCGGCTCGCGGTTGCCGGGCGGACGACATTTCACGATGTTGGCGATGTACCACATCTCCGGTGTGAGCCGCAACGCGGTCAGCGCCAGATCGAGCAGCTTGCCCGCCCGGCCGACGAAGGCCTGTCCCTGCCGGTCCTCCTGCTCGCCGGGCCCCTCACCCACCAGCAAGAGGGGAACCGGTAGCGCCGTGCCGCGGCCGATGACCACCTGTGTGCGCGTATCCGCCAGACCGCAGCGCCTGCAGGCGCGGCAGGACGCCTCGAATTGCTCCCAGTTCCTTTCTTCCATGTTTCCTCCGTCTCTTCATCATACCGCATCCGACTGCCGACGGAAAGCGGCATGCGGGGCTTCTTCCGGCCATGTGCACCCCAATGGTCGCGTTCCACGGCATCCCCTTCATTTTTTCCCCATGCTGCCGATATCCAATATGGAGGCATCAAGGACGATCCCTTCCGTTCCGGCGTGCTGCAAGGAGGCATTCCATGAAGATCACGCAATCCACCGTCAATCTGCGGGGCAGTTCCGAGCACATCAAGCAAAACAGTGTCACCGAATCGTTGCGTCAATGGCGTGACGGACCAACCGGACAACAGATGACGGGCAGGGCCTTGCCCGGCAGCATCCGCATGGCGCTGTCCTCGCTTGGATTCCAAAAGCTCAAGGAGGAGTGGACACGCAAAACCAATGCCGATCTCGCATCCGCTGTCGCGCCGCAGGGAGCCGTCACGGGCGCGGAAGAGCCGTTCGCCTTGTCGGACAAGGACATGGCCAAGATCACCCTCATTGAGGATTTCGTGTACTATCTCACCGGCAAGCGGATCAAGATCCAGGTGCCCAAACAGGTGACACAGGCACAGTCGCAGGCCGCACAGGATGTGCAGCAGCAGGCCATGCAAACCGGCGCGGGGCCGCGGCGCCTCGGGTGGGGCATCGATTACCAGTATCACGAGTCGTCGTACGAGCGCGAGGCGGTTTCCTTTTCGAGCAGCGGATCGGTGAAAACCGCGGATGGCCGCACCATCGACTTCACGCTCCAGTTTGCCATGAGCCGCGAATTCGCTTCAGAGACGCACGTGTCCGTCAAGGCGGGAGATGCGCTGATCGACCCGCTCGCGATCAACTTCTCGGGTGCCGCCGCCACACTGGGCGAGCGCACGTTCAAGTTCGACCTGGATACGGACGGAACACAGGAAACCATCGCCTTCCTCGGCGAGGGCAGCGGCTTTCTCGCCCTGGACAGCAATGAGAACGGCCGGATCGACAATGGCAGCGAGCTGTTCGGTCCGCAAAGCGGCAACGGCTTCGAGGAACTGTCGGCCTTCGACGGCGACCGGAACGGTTGGATCGACGAGCAGGATGCCATTTTCGACAAGCTGCGCATCTGGTCGATGGACGGCAACGGCAACCTGCAGCTCGAAGCGCTCGGCAAGGCAGGCGTCGGGGCCATCTATCTGGGCAATGTCACCACGCCGTTCCGCCTCATGGGCGCGGACGGGCAGGTCAACGGCCAAATTGCCCGATCCGGCGTCTACCTGCATGAAAACGGCACGGCGGGAACCGTTCAGCATGTCGACCTGTCCGTGTGAACGGCCCGTACCCGCGCCTGCCATCCAGGCTGTCACAGGTGAAGCGAAAGGAGAACCGGCGCGGCTGCGTCGGTTCTCCTTTGTTTCATGGGCTGCCGGCGCACGCGATGACGGCCGGGCAAGGCGTCACCGCTTCATGCGGGGTGCCGGGCGGCCTGCTGATGCGCCCGCGCCTCCCGGATGCCCCGGGCAAGCTCCTCGCGGGTGACGGGCGTCCGCAGCAGTCCATCCACGCGTCGATGCCGGAACGCCTCGACCGACAAGTCGCTGCTCGAGGTCAAGATGGATACGGCGTCGGGGCACAGCAGCTTCATCATGCCGATGAGCGCATCACCCCGCATGGTCTTCATGATGTAGTTGACCACCACGAAGTCGGGATGCTGGCGTTTGACATCCTCCAGCGCCTGCATTTCATCGGAGATCGTGACATTGTACCCCAGCGACTGGAACTGATCCGAGAGAATGCGCGCCTCGAGCCGGCTGTCGTTGACCAGTAGGACCGTCTGCATGTCCCCTCCTTGTCTGGATGGATCTTTCGACCCCGCCGTCGGTGTCTTCACCCCGGTGGCATGCCATGCGGCAACATGACGCCGCAATGGCATGCCGCCGGTTTCGGCGGAGGGAATCCGCCGGAAGGGAGGATCGTATGCGTGTCACCCCTTGGCAATATGGTACATCTTCTGCTCGTACTCGTCGAGCATGCGCTTCATGCCGAATGCATCACGCGTGCTGCCGATCGACGCGGCCATCATGCCGATCCAGCCGTCACGGTTCTTGTAATAGCACGGCAGCACTTCGTCCCGGAGCACCTTGCGGAACGCCTTGTAATCGTGACGGTCGAGCTCCTCGACATCCTCCGATTCGAAGCCGTCTCCGAATTGCCAGCCGTTCACGCCGTGCATGCAGGCCTCCGGCCACCAGCCGTCAAGAATCGACAGGTTCAGCACCCCGTTCATCGCCGCCTTCATGCCGGACGTGCCGGATGCCTCCTTCGGGCGGCGCGGGTTGTTCAACCACACGTCGGCGCCGCGGGTGAGCATCGCGCCGATTTCCATGTCGTAATTCTCGAGAAACACCACCGATCCGGGATACAGCTTCTGCATGGCGACCAGCTCGGCCACGATCTGCTTTCCGTTGTCGTCGAACGGATGCGCCTTGCCGGAAAAGACGATCTGCACCTCGCCACGGCGCAGGAGCGGACCGATGAACTTGCGGTCCGAGAACAGGAAGTTGGAACGCTTGTAGGGGACCGCGCGGCGTGAGAAGCCGATGAGCAGCTTGTCGGCGTTCAGCTTGACGCCGGTGCGTTCCTTGACAAACTTCACCAGTTTCTTCTTGTTGGCCATGTGCCGGTCCCATAGCGCGGCCGCCGCTGCCGGACTGCCGTCGTATGCGGCGCCGAGCGCCAGCATCTCCCGATCCACCCAGGTGGGGATATGGATGGCGTTCGTGATGCCGATGATGTCACACCGGTCCTTCACACCGGCCCACATCCTGTTCGCGGTCTCGGCATGCAGTGCGGCAACCGCGTTCGCGATGCGCGACAGCCGCAGTGCGCCGACCGTCATGTTGAACGGGCTTCCGCCGATGGTCTTGAGCTGGGTCTTGGTCAAGCCAAGATTCGCACCCATGTAAACCAGGCGGTCGAGCGGATGGGACTCGTTGCCCTCGATGACCGGCGTATGCGTCGTGAAGACGATCTGCTGGCGCGTCTTGTCACGTGCGGCCTCGAAGGGGGATCCCTTTTCCATCTTCTCGCGGATCAGCTCGAACCCCGCCAGGAGGGCGTGCCCCTCGTTGAAGTGATAGACATCGGGATGGAGGCCGAGTGCGCGCAGCACCCGCACACCGCCGATGCCGAGCACCATCTCCTGCGCCACCCGTTCCTCGCCGAACCAGCCGTACAGCTGGCCGGTGATCCAGCGCGCCTCGCCGTCATTGCCGTCGATGTCGGTATCGAGCAGATAGAGGTTGTCGACGCCGAAATCCGTGACCTTCCAGGCCATGATGGAGACATCGCGCCCCTTGATCGGCACGGTGACCCGGATGCCCGTGTCCTCCATGCCGATGGCGGGATTGGCGCGGTATACGTCGAACGGGTAGCCGGTCGTCGGATCGAGTGCCTGTTCGCCATATCCCTGCTTCCAGCGGATACCGATGCCGACGAGTCCCGTACGGTAGTCGGCCGCCCCCTTGAGGTAGTCGCCGGCCAGGATGCCCAGGCCGCCGGCATAGGTGCGCAGGCGGTTGTCCAATGCGTATTCCATGCAGAAGTAGGCAGCGTGGGTCTTCTTGGCCATGGATACCTCCCCTACCGCGGGCAGGCGGCACCTGACGCGGTTCACGCGGGGCATTCCCCGGAATGCCCCTGGGTCATTGCAGGTCAGCACGAATCGGGGCTAACGCCCTTTCTTACGGTTACCCTTCCGCAGGCTGGTGAAACAACGGCACCCGACCACGACGGGCCCTCGCCGGCGACGCAGGTGGCCGTCCGAATGGGCGGGGCCTATGGATCGAGCGGCATGATATGATGGAAGGGACGGCGCCTTCCGCCATTGCGGCGCCATACGCACGGGAAAGGAGACCCGACATGGAACCAGCCTGTGGCCGCAACTGCAGCCAATGCCTCCAGAAGCTGTGCACGCGCTCCATCCCGATCTTTGCCAACCTCACCCACGCACAGCTCAAGCGCATCTCCGATCTGACCGCGCATCGGCGTTGGAACCGGGGGGAAACCATCTGCATGGAAGGCCATGCCGCCGATTATGTGGCCATTTTCAACGCGGGAAGCGCCAAGGCTGTCCGCACCGGAGCCGATGGCCGCGAACAGATCCTCTACCTTTTTTCAGAAGGCGATTTCTTTGGCGAACGACAGCTCTTGACACAGCAGCCGGCGGCGTGGACGCTGGTCGCACTGGAGCCGGTGCGGCTGTGCCTGCTTTCCCGCGAGGCGTTCGGCACGCTGCTCCGGGAGAATCCGGACATCGCCCTGAATGTCATCGGCGAATTGGAACGGCGGCTCGGCCGTCTGGAAAACGCCCTGCTCGGCATGGGCGCGCGGCGCGCGGAAGCGCGGCTGGCCGCCGTGCTTTCGGAGTTTGCGGCATCATATGGTCAACCGCACCCGGAGGGCATCCTGATCCGCATGCCGCTGAGCCGGGAAGGGCTTGCAAGCTATGTCGGCATGGCCCGCGAGACGGTCAGCCGCAAGCTCGGACAGTTCGAGGACAACGGACTGCTGCGCTCGCTGGACGGCCGCCGCATGCTGCTGCTGGCACCGGAGACAATCGCCGCGATGGCGCTGGATGCCGGATCCGACTGAGCGAGGCACCCATCTGCAACGCGCCGCGGCCACGACAGCGGATCCGCTTCGCAGGAACGAGCCCGCAAAGCGGCTCGCGGATCCGAAAACGTGATGCGGATCACATCCCGAAGCTCTCCCTCCCGCTACAATCAGGGTGAGGGCAGTCACTGCAGGCGGATCGCCAGACGCAGGCCGGCTGCCAGGGGAGGGAAAACCATGAACGAACAAACACGGACGGCACGGGGCGGAAACGCCCCTGAAGCAAGCCAAGCCCAATGGAGCGTGCACACGGTCGGCGGCATCGTGGCCGAACTGCCCGCAGCCGGCAACCTGTTCCGGCTGGAACACATCGATTTCTGCTGCGGCGGACACCGCCTGCTGTCCGACGTCCTTGCCGACCAGGGAAGGACGGCGGATGTCCTCGACGACGCACTGGATGCGCTGCGGGAAGCGGCAGGGCGCACACCGTCGGACGCCGCCCCGGCGACACTGGGCGACGCGGAACTGGCAGATTACATCGACCGGACGCACCATGCATACATGCACGAGGCGCTGCCCTCTATCGGAACGCTGTCCGAGACAGTCCTGAAGGCACATGGTGCGAGGCATCCGGAGCTTTTCCGCCTGCATGTGCTGTTCGGCCGGCTGCGCGGCGAGCTGGAGCAGCACCTGATCAAGGAGGAGACCCTCCTCTTCCCCGTCTGCGGGGTCACGGACTTCGACCGCGTTTCCACCCGTCAGGTCGTGGCGGAGCTGCGGGCGGAGCACGAGGCGGCAGGGGAGCTGCTGCACCGGATGAACGATCTCAGCGGCGACTACCGGGTGCCGGTGGATGCCTGTCCCACCTGGCGACGTCTGTATGAGGCCCTTCATGAAATGGAGGGCGACCTGTTCCGGCACATCCACCTGGAAAACAACGTCCTGTTCGCGCGGTCGGATTTCGGCGCATGACGACGCAGGCGCCTTCCAGGGTGACGGCCAGGGTGTGAAAAGGGGGACTCCCTTCTATGGGAAGTCCCCCTCTGTGAAACATGACGCCATGGCCTCTTCCAGCGGCATCCGGCTTATCGCGCGATGGTCTGCTCACGGTCCGGACCTACGCCCAGGAAACGGACCGGCACGCCCACCACCTGCTCGATGCGTTCCACATAGCGACGCGCCGCTTCGGGCAGATCCTCGAAGCGACGGCATGCGGAGATGTCGGTGCCCGCCCAGGAGGCGAAGGTCTCAAAAACCGGACGGACACGCGCAAGCACGTTCAGGCTTGCCGGGAAGTGGGATATCGCCTTGCCGTCGAGTTCATACCCCGTACACAGGCGGATCTCCGGCAGCTTGCCGATGGTATCGAGGTGGTTCATGCACAGGCCGGTCAAGCCGTTGATGCGGGCCGCATACCTGAGCATGGCCGCATCGAGCCAGCCGCAGCGCCGCGGCCGTCCCGTCGTGGTGCCGTATTCATGCCCCAGCTCGCGGATGGTGTCACCGATGGCGTTGCGCAGTTCCGTCGGGAAAGGACCCTCGCCGACACGCGTGGTGTAGGCCTTCATGACGCCGAACACATCGCCGATGGCGCGGGGACCGACCCCTGCGCCGGTGCAGACGCCGCCCGCGATGGGGTTGCTGGACGTGACATAGGGATAGGTGCCGAAATCGATGTCGAGGAATGTGGCCTGCGCCCCTTCGAAGAGTACCTTGCCGCCGGATTCGAGCGCTTCATGGATGACGGCCTGCACGTCGCAGACCATGGGGCGGATGCGGTCCGCGTAGGCGGTGTATTCCGCGATGACCGCTTCGGCGGAGATGGGTGTGCCGCCATACACCTTCTCGATGATTGGATTCTTCACGGCCAGTGCGGCCTTCACGCGGGCACGGAAGGTGTCCGGTTCGAGCAGGTCGCACATGCGGATGCCGCAACGCTCGGCCTTGTCGGCATATGCCGGTCCGATGCCGCGCTTGGTGGTGCCAAGCCCGTCGGCGCCGCGCGATTGCTCCTGCAGCGCGTCAAGTTCGCGGTGCCAGGGCATGATGACATGGGCACGCTCGCTGATCAGCAGCTTCGCCACCGGTACGTTGCGCGCCGCGAGGCGGTCGAGCTCCATCAGCAGCACGGCCGGATCCACGACAACGCCATTGGCGATGACGCAGGTGGTCTCCCTGCGGAGAATGCCCGAAGGCAGCAGGTGAAGGGCGAACTTCTCTCCGCCGTGCACGATGGTGTGGCCGGCATTGTTTCCGCCGGAAAAGCGCACGATGACATCCGCATCCTCGGCCAGAATGTCGATGTATTTTCCTTTTCCCTCATCTCCCCATTGGGTTCCGATGACGATGGTACCCGGCATGTCTGCTCCTCCTGTCTGTCCTGTCGGCTGTCGACTGTCGCAGGTTTCCGCTCGCCTTCCTGCAAGGTAAAACCCTCCGGTTTGACACCGAAGGGAGCATCCTTCCGCAAAAGGGGGAAGGCAAAACCATTATACCGGCACGTTCCTCCCGTGGCAACGGGTGGGCGGGAAAACCGGCAGAATGACGGAACACCTGTGTCATCCTGTATGGGAGGAAGCCGTGCGCACGCACATCCCTGCCCGGCGGCAGGGACGTGCGGCATCGTGCCATCGCGCGGAAATGTGATGCGGATCACGGGAATCACGCAGCGCCACGGGTATCATGAGGTCGGACGATCCCTTCGCGGGACTGCATCCGTGCCGTGGTCGCCCCCGCAAGCGCGGGAACGGCCGAGACAGATGACACGATTCATCCACAATGGGTAAATGCAAGGAGATGTGCCATGACAGACAATCCGAACACACGCCTTGATCCCAGCCAATCCGTCCTTGCCTTGTGCACGGCGCATCCAGGTCTGGCCGAGGTGCTTGCCTCCCTTGGCTTTGCCGACATCCTCCGTCCCGGCATGCTCCAGACGGCCGGACGGTTCATGACGCTGCCGAAGGGCGCGGCGCTCAAGGGGATCTCCCTGGAGGCGCTCGGCGAGGGACTCGCCGCGCATGGCTTCACCCTGGTTCCATGAAGAGAGGAGGTTCCCATGAGTGGTCCAGCCAACAGCCGGGATTATCGAAGACAGGTCCTCAAGGAGCTCATCGCCTCGCTGCACGAAGGCAAGTCCCCCGAGCAGGTGCGGCAGCGGTTTGCGGAGACCTTCCAGTCCGTATCCGCCCAGGAGATCTCGGAGGCCGAACAGGCGCTCATCGCCGACGGCATGCCGGTATCGGAGGTGCAACGCCTGTGTGACGTGCATGCTTCCGTCTTCAAGGGCGCCATCACCGATCTGCACGCGCCCGGCGCGACCGGAACCGGGTATGCCGCATACGCAGGGGGTACTGCGGACACGCGCTTTCCTGAGCACCCGGTCGACGTGTTCCTGCGTGAAAACCGAGCGCTCGAGGCGCTTGTCCGCCAGAAGATCCGACCGCTGCTCGATCGGCTGAAGGCCAATGGTTCGCCGGACCGCACACCCCGGAACGAGACCGTCTCCGACCTGGCGGATGCGCTGGCCTCCCTGTCCCAGGTGCATCTGCACTACCAGCGCAAGGAAAACCTCATTTTCCCATTGCTCGAGAAGCGTGGCATCACGGCGCCCCCCAAGGTGATGTGGGGCGTGGACGATGAAATCCGCGAGAAGCTCAAAAGAGCCCGTTCCGGCATCGCGGGCGAGGCCGGCGCGCTCTCCGCGGTGTTGGTCGAGGATGCCGTCACACAGCTCGAGGAAATGATCTTCAAGGAAGAGAACATCCTGTTCCCGATGTGCCGGGAAAACCTGACGGACGAGGAATGGCGGATGATCGCCGATGAAAGCGCGGAGATCGGCTGGTGCCTTATCGATCCGCCAGCCGGCGGCGCTTCCGGTGACGTTGACGGCGGAGCGGCCGATCAGCATGTGCATGCGGCGTCATCGATCCAGGA
>JAEXRM010000006.1 GCA_023440865.1 Bacillota bacterium | reverse complement strand
CTCCTGGTCAGGGGCGTCGGATCGCTCCAGCTGAAATCCCCGTTCTTGTCGCTGTAGCCCAATGCGCGCAGCAGGAAGGTCAGATACTGGTACGGCGTGGTGATGTCGGAAGAGCCGAACCGTGTGGCGGAAACGCCCTGTGTCAGGCCATTTGCGTAGGCGTAGCCCACATAGGGGTTTGCCCAGGTTGCCACATCCGTGAAGGGATGGGTCCAGGTGCCGGCGCGTGCCGCCTGTTCCCTGCCCAACAGCCGCACCAGCATCGTAATCGCCACCTGGCGTGTGGGCTTTGCGCCCAGGTCGAAGTTCGGTGTGCCGTCCGAAAGGGTCCCGGTACCTTGGAACACGCCAAGCGTATAGAGGCGACCGGAGGCTTCCGCCATGAGGGGTGTCGGCTCGAAGGCGGCCGCCTGTGCGGCTTGATCGAGTTCCGGCACGAACAGCGTGCCCGTGTTGGTGATGGTCCCCTTGCAGGTGAACGCGTTCCCGTCTGAAACATGCAGATTTCCCTGATTGACGAGGTTGCCACCGATGGAAAGGGTTGTGCCCTCGTCCACCCGCACGGTGCCGGCGTTGGTGAGATTGCCGCTGAGCGTGAGATGGCCCCCATTCATCAGCACCAACTCACCAGCGGAACCCACGTTCAGGTTGCGCAGGGAAAGATCGTCCTGCAGGAACAGATGGGAGGAAACGGTCGCATCCCCCTGGCGGACCAGGAGCCCGCCGTCAATCGCCACGCGCTCGGCGCCGGTCAGGGTGCCGGTGACATTGAGGAGGCCTCCCGTCTTGATGGTGAGCTTGGAGCCCGTGGGTACCGTCAGAGCGGAGAAGCTCAGCAGGTGATGGATATCCGCTGTGCCCGAGAGCGTGTTGTTGCGGATGATGGCCCGGTTGACAGCAAAGTGGTAGTCGATCTTGTCCACGATGCCGGCATTGTCGACAATCAGGCCGTTTTCCTGCCAGATGTCGCCGAACCGGCCCGTGAGGGTGCCACCGTTGATGACCGTTGTTCCATGGGAACGGATGCCGGAGGCGGCACGGCCCACGATCGAGGCGTTGTTGATCACAAGAAGGCTGTCCCATCCTGCGCATTCCA
Organism: Bacillota bacterium; assembly: GCA_023440865.1. GTDB lineage: Bacteria > Bacillota > Clostridia > DSM-8532 > DSM-8532 > JAEWSN01. The sequence goes on along the minus strand of JAEXRM010000006.1, from coordinate 7,615 downwards.
GGCCCACATAGCCGCCGGTGATGGTGCCGGGGCCATTGACCGTCAGCATGCCGTTGATGCGGAGGGGCACGCCGGAATATTCGTTCGCCTCGTTCAAAAAGTAATACTCGATGTTGTATCCGTTGAGCGACAGCGTATGCCGCCCACCCGTGATCTGGGCGCCGCATTCGTCGCGTCCGGTGGTGAAGCGGATGTTCGCGCCCAGCTTCACCCGGCTGCCTTCGGGGTTCTCGAGGGCTGCGGCCAGCTCGGCTGCGGTCTTGACGGTCACCTCCGTTGGTGCGCCAATCTTTGTGCCCGGCGACGTGCCCGGCGACGTGCCGGTCGGGGTGGTGGTTCCGACGGCATAGGACGCGCCCGGGACCAACAGGCATACCGCCAGCACACAGCTTGCCAGCAGGCGGAGGATGCGGAAGGGGAGAGTCGGATGTTTGGCGCGGGAACGCACGGTTTCGATCATGTCAACCTCCAGGGGTGTGGGATGGGCAGCCTTCATGGCCGCATACCAGTCAGTTACCACCCGGACGGACTTTTTTTCGCCATTCCCCCGGCGTCATGCCGTACTGCCGGGAGAACAGCCGGTAGAAGAAGCCCTTGCTCCCATACCCGACCCGCTCATGGATGGCCTCGACGGGCAGCGACGTGTGCTCCAGCAGCGAGGCCGCCGTCTCGAGCCGCAGGCGCTGCAGCAGCGCCGAGTACGTGGTGCCTCCCTCGCGCCGGATCAGCCGGTTGTAGAAATCGCTGCTGTAATGGAACCGCTCCGTCAGCCGGTCGATCGTGACGGTGGCGAGGTTGGCGCGCAGAAAGGTTTCCACCTCGTTGTAGAGCAGCCGGTGCATCTGCGCCTTCTCCTGCTCCTCCACCAGGCAGTCGTACGCAAGCGAAAGCCGCGAAAGCAGGCGCGCGAGAAGACCCCGCACAATGCTGTCCGAGCCGGTTTCCCGCGTGTGCAGCTCCGTGACGAGCTGCGCCATGATGCCTGTGGTCGTTCCGTCGTCGTGCCGGGGCGTGAACCGGAGGAACTGGCGGCGTTCCTTCTGCCGCAGCAGGGCGGTGTGCAGGAACTGCTGGACGGGCGACTGGCCGACCGCGTCCAGAAACACCGCGTCGAACAGGTCGCGCGGCATGCCGATCCACATCGTGAACAGGTCCTCGGGGAAGTACAGGTCGCTGTGGTGGCACTGGTAGTCGGTGATCCAGAAATCGCCGGCCTGGAACCGGTACTCCCTGTCCGTGAAGATTTGGCGGGCGCAGCCGTGCACCACGAAGCCAAGCTCCAGATAGCTGTGCCGGTGCAGGGGGCCGCACACCCGCTCGCCGGGGATTGCGCGCTCCACCACATGGAAGCCTTCCGGGATGCGGCTGTAGAAACGGACCCGGTGGTTGGCCGTCTGCAGCGCCATACCCAGCAGAAAGCCGTTGGGCTCGGCGTAATCGATGATTTCGCCGTCCACACCGGGTGCCATGGGTGAACCGGCCTCCGCGTGAGCCGCGGTCAGCCATTGCTGCCAGTGGGTCAGGTCGGGGAGTGCGTGCATGCGGGTGTGCGCCTTCGCTTTCCGGTGCCGTTGTGCTTCCGTCCACGCTCCGGAACGCGGAAACCGGCCCCCGCAGCGTGCCATGCGTTGCAGGAGCCGGTGCCGCCCTGGTCCGGAATGTGATCAGGCACCCATACCATCATCCACCCGCGTGATGCGGAGCGCAAGATGCTGCTTCGATGGCAGCCGCACCTTGAACCAGCCCTGGAAGGTGCCGGCGTCCCGGATCGTCATGCCCCAGGTGTCAATGATCTCGACACGGTAGCGGTGGGTGTCGTCGAAATGGAAGTTGCGGAAGGACGGGCGCTTGATGCCGAAATACAGCAGCATGTACCGTTCCTCCCAGGCCGGATCCTCCGGAATGGCGCAGGCGACGTCCCAGCTGTATGCCTTCGGACGCAGCGCTTTGCCGGGAACCGATTCCATCACCTCACGCAGGAAGGCGATGCGGGCGGGGCTTTCTCCATGCAGCACGTTGCCGTGGCTCCACCACAGCAGCGTTTGCGGATCGGCTCTCGTGCCTTCGACTTTCGCGCCATCGACTCCCGCACTGTCGGGGCCTGCGTCGCCCGCGCCGTCGGGGGCTGTGCCGCAGGAAGTTCCCGGGTACACATACGTCTCCCCGTGCCCGATGTAGCCGCCGCGCATCGCAACCTCCCAGCAGCGGTGCGACATCTCCCCGGCGGTGATGTTGCCCCAGCCCTGGTCGATGTCGCCCTCGTAGCACATCTCATCGAGGACGATCGGCTTGTCGTACTGGGCAAGCCAGTCCTGGGTCTTGCCGAGGTCCGAGGACTGCATGCTGACGTGCGTCACCCACGGCCGTGTGTGATCGTACAGACGCATGCAGTTGTGGATGGAACGCAGGTGCGCGTAGGGGTCGCGCGTCATGAGGATGTCCGCGTACCGTTCCCAGTCCGCGTCCGTCTTCTCCTTGAGGATGTCGAACTCGTTCGCCAGGCTCCACCACACGTTGCGGAAGGCGGCGAAGCGGGCGACGACATACCGCCAGTACAGATCGTCCTGCTCGGCCGTCATGCGGCAAAAGCCCCAGCAGTCATAGGGGTGCATGACGATGAGATCCGCCTCGATGCCCAGATCCATCAGGTCACGGATGCGCCGCTCGAACGCCTGAAAATGAGCCGTGTTGAAGCGGGTGAAGTCCCAGTTGTTTCCTGGCAGCACGCCCTCGTAGCGGAAGTTCGCCTCGTTGATGCCGCTGCGGTCGCCCGGGGTTCCCTCGTAGGGGAAGCTCACCGGGTCGGTGAGATTGAAGATGTAATGCTTGGGGAACACGCAGAAGCGGATCTTGTTGAAGGGGCTGTTTTTCAGGGTCTCCAGCGTTTTGTGCTGAACCTGCTCGGGTTGGTGCGTCCACACGTAGCAAGTGGTGCCAAAGGGCAGATAGGGGGTGCCGTCGGCATACGCGAAGTGGGGGCGGTTCGCGACGCGGACCGGGCCGTGGTTGCCCGGCCGTGCCGGTGTGACGAGGAAGGTTCCCTCGTAGACCGTGTCGGAGAAGCTGCCTTCAACGCGCCAGGTGTACCGGCCCGTGTGGGAGGGCATGAAACGGATGCGGTAGGTGCCATCACCGTCGTAGAAGCCGTCGACGCGAATCGAGTCATGGACGCTGGTGAAATGGCCGCTGACGGTGTAGTCTGTAAAGGGGTTTCCCTCCGTCCGGCCGGGCAACGCCGCCTCGAAGAGGCCGTACTGCTCGACGGTTCCGGAGCTGGTGACCGTGCTGGTTCCGTTTTCCTGCATGATGTGCATCCTCCCTGTTGCGCCGCATCCGGGAACCGGGAGGCCCCGTGCGGAGGATCCGTCGATGATTGATTCTCGAAAAGCGGGTGATAGCATGTGAATCATGTTCCCATTGTAGCGTATCGGACCGGGAACCGGCGTTCACTTGGCCGCGCATTCGGGCGGCGGCATGTATTCGATTCCGACAGGTTTCGCGCGAAGCGCTGAAGATGAGATGAGGAGGGCAAATGAAGCGATACGGTCTCGGGTTTGCGCTTTCCTTCCTGTCCTATCCCGTGGCGCTGGCGGCGTTGCCCTACATGACGGCACGGATCTGGGCGGACGCGTGCCTGCTGCTCCTTGTATTCTGTCTGTTGTATCAGCTTGTCTATCTCCTGATCCTGCGGAAGCGGGAAGGTGTCGGCTCGGGGAAGGTCATCGCCCGCTTCTTTCTGCATGCGCTGCAGGGTTTGAGCCTGTATGTCGTCATCCGGTACCTCGACATGTTCTTCAACGGGTATCATGCGACGACGATCACCGGCCAGCCGGTCGCCGTCCACTACGGGGTTGATGCCCTGACCCGCAATGGCTTCGCCAATCTGCTGTATGTGCCGGTTCTGCTGATCACCGCCGTGTACATGGCGGTCTTTTTCCTGGTGGTGTCGGCGAAAGGGGATCGTTGATGCCGATCTCCTGGCTGTGGCGGATGCTCGCTGGTGGGTGAGGGCGGTGTTGAATCCGGGTTCGCCCGATTCGCGTTTTCATCGACAATCCTTGCGGCGCAAAGGTTCGATGTCTTGTCTCCCCCCCTTGCGCGGCTGTTTGGAAGTGCTATAATGATTATAGATCAAAGAAAGTCAAAGTCAGCGATTTTGCGCTTGCGACTCCGGTTTTTCATCCTGTCGAGGCTTCCGGAGTTCGGACGCAGCGGTTTCTCTTTCCGATGACGGGAGGCGATGGGGATGGAGGAAAGCCTGAAGGACTACTACCGCATCCTGGGCGTCGGCGCCGATGCGGATGCGAAGAAGATCAAGGCGGCCTACCGCAAGCTGGCCCGGGAAAACCATCCGGATACCAAGCAGGTCCGCGAGAGGCCAGCTGCCGAGGAGCGCATCAAGGAGATCAACGAGGCGTATGACGTGCTCGGGGACCAGAAGAAACGCGCCGAGTACGACCAGATGCGCGAGATGATGCGCAATCCGCAGTGGCGGCGTACAGGCGGAGCAGGCACTGCAAGGGGGTCTGGCGGATTTGCCGACGGCTCGCCCTTCGGCGGTGGATTCGCTTCTCAGGGGAATGGCGGCTGGCAGTGGGAAGGCGGAGACCTTGATGCCGAAAAGCTGCGCGACCTTTTCGGCGGCTTGTTCGGTCGTACCGCCACGGCGGAGGGAAGATCAGCCCGTTCCCCTTTCGGCTTTGGCGGACAGGACAGGCACACCATGGCAGTCACCGGCAGTGATGTCGAAAGCGAGATCGAGCTGCCGCTGTTGGACGCTTTCCGCGGCGCGCGCCGCAAGCTCCGCCTGTCAACCGGTTCCTCGTCTGACGGGACGTCCGGTTTCGGTGGCGCATCAAAACCGGCGCGCGCGCGTACGCTGGAAGTCGCGATTCCGCCCGGTATCCGTGACGGCAGTGTCATCCGTCTCGCGGGGCAGGGTGGCGCAGGAACCGGTGGCGCGCCTGCCGGCGACCTGCTGCTGACGGTCCGCATCCAGCCTGATGAGCGGTTTTCACTGATCGGGGATGACGTGGAGACAACCCTCACGCTCCGGCCCGAACAGGCGGTACTGGGATGCCAGGCACCGGTGCAGACTCTCGATGGCACCGTCAGGCTGACTGTCCCCCCGCACACCCGCGCGGGACACCGGCTGCGGCTTGCCGGCAAGGGCTGGCCGAAACGGAACGGTTCCCGCGGAGATTTGCATGTGCGCATCCGGATCGACCTGCCCGACAACCTGACCGCACGGGAGCTCGCACTCTACAGGCAACTGGCGCAGCTGCGCGGGGATGACCGGTCGCAGTCGGGATGAGTCGGAGATTCAGATGACAGCGCATGACGTGAAGGAAACCCTCTCATGGGCTCCCTCACGCCATGACACCGTTTGACCCTCACTCCGCAAGTAGCCCGTACGACGCAAGTGACTCGCACGCTGCAAATGACCCGAACGATACGATTGATTCCCACGATGAAAAACGAGGTGCACCATGGACCTGAACCGGCTGACCCAGAAATCCCAGGAGGCGATCGCCCAGGCGCAGTCGCTGGCGACGCGCGCGGGCAACCCCGAAATCGACGCGCCGCACCTGTTTGCCGCCCTGCTCGGACAGGAGGACGGCCTGGTGCCGCGCCTGCTGATCGCGCTCGAGGTCGAGCCCTCGGCGCTGGAACGCGAGGTCGATGCGATGCTCGCGTCGCTGCCCCGCATGTCCGGCCCCGGACGGGAAGCCGGGAAAATCTACATTTCGCGGCTGACCGACCGGGTGCTGGCGCGGGCTGAGGACGAGGCAGGCCGCATGAAGGACGCGTTCATCTCCGTGGAGCACCTGCTGCTGGCCATGATCGAGGAGGCGCGCGGCACGCGCCTCGCGGAGCTGTTCCGCCTGTTCTCGGTCACGCGTGACCGCGTGCTGCAGGTGCTGGCGTCGGTGCGCGGCAACCAGCGCGTGACGAACGACACGCCGGAAGCCACCTACGAGGCGCTGACCAAGTACGGGCGGGAGCTCGTGGCCGACGCGCGCGCCAACCGGCTCGACCCGGTCATCGGCCGCGACGAGGAGATCCGTCACGTGATCCGCATCCTGTCGCGCAAGACGAAAAACAACCCGGTGCTCATCGGCGAGCCCGGCGTGGGCAAGACCGCCATCGTCGAGGGGCTCGCCCACCGCATTGTGCGCGGCGACGTGCCCGAGGGGCTGCGCGACAAGAAGATCTTCTCGCTCGACATGGGCGCGCTGGTCGCCGGCGCGAAGTACCGCGGCGAGTTCGAGGAGCGGCTCAAGGCCGTGCTGCAGGAGATCCGCAACAGCGAGGGCGAGATCCTGCTGTTCATCGACGAGCTGCACACCATCGTGGGCGCCGGCAAGGCCGAGGGCTCGATGGATGCCGGCAACATGCTCAAGCCCATGCTCGCGCGCGGCGAGCTCCACTGCATCGGCGCCACCACGCTCGACGAGTACCGCAGGCACATCGAGAAGGATGCCGCGCTCGAGCGCCGGTTCCAGCCCGTGCGCATCGAGGAGCCGGACGTGGCGGACACGGTGTCGATCCTGCGCGGCCTCAAGGAGCGGTTCGAGGTCTTCCACAGCGTGAAGATCCACGACAGCGCGCTGGTGTCCGCCGCCGTGCTGTCGAACCGGTACCTGCCCGACCGCTTCCTGCCCGACAAGGCCATCGACCTTGTGGACGAGGCCTGTGCGCTGATCCGCACGGAAATGGACTCGATGCCGGCCGAGCTCGACGAGGTGTCCCGCCGCGTCATGCAGCTCGAAATCGAGGAGTCGGCCCTGAAGAAGGAGACCGACCCCTCGAGCCGCGAGCGTCTGGCCGTGCTGCAGAAGGAGCTGGCCGACGGCAAGGAGCGCATGGCCGCGATGAACGCGCAGTGGGCGAACGAGAAGGACGCGCTGCACCGGGTCAGCGACCTGCGGCGGGAGCTCGAGCAGGTCCACCAGCAGATCGAGAAGGCGGAGCGCGAGTATGACCTCAACAAGGCGGCGGAGCTCAAGTACGGGCGGCTCCCGGAGCTGTCGGTGCAGCTGGCGGCGGAGGAGGCGCGCCTGCGCGAAGGCGAGGGCAGGATGACCCTGCTGCGCGAGGAGGTCGACGAGGAGGAGATCGCACGCATCATTTCCCGCTGGACGGGCATCCCGCTTTCGAAGCTGGTGGAGGGGGAGCGGGAGAAGCTGCTGCGGCTCGACGAAACCCTGCACCGGCGCGTCGTCGGCCAGGACGAGGCCGTGGAGCGGGTGGCGGACGCCATCCTGCGCGCCCGCGCGGGCATCCGCGATCCGAAGCGGCCCATCGGTTCTTTCCTGTTCCTGGGTCCCACGGGCGTGGGCAAGACGGAGCTGGCCAAGACGCTGGCCGCCTTCCTTTTCGGGGATCCGAAGAAGATGATCCGCTTCGACATGAGCGAGTTCATGGAGAAGCACGAGGTGAGCAAGCTGCTCGGAGCCCCTCCGGGCTACGTGGGCTATGACGAGGGCGGGCAGCTGACCGAGGCGGTGCGCCGCAAGCCCTATTCCGTGGTGCTCTTTGACGAGATTGAAAAGGCGCACCCGGAGGTATTCAACGTCCTTTTGCAGGTGCTGGACGACGGCCGCATTACCGA
>JAEXRM010000101.1 GCA_023440865.1 Bacillota bacterium | reverse complement strand
GCGTTGCATATCATGCACTATTTCGTCATGCAGGAAGGCAGCGAGAACTTCAGCCTTCAACCTTTGGCCAGCCATATGAAGATTTCCCCCACTTACCTGTCAAAAATCCTCACACAGCTGGTCAAGGCGGACCTGATCCAGTCAACGGCCGGCGTCAACGGCGGCTACCGCCTTGGGAGACCCAAGGCGGATATCAGCCTATATGAGGTGATTCAGGCCATTGAAGGCAGTAACGCCCTGTTCACTTGTGAAATGAACGACACCCGACATTGCCCCATCGAGAAGGCGATGAGAGAAGCGGAGGAGAAAATGGTACAGGTCCTGAAAGAGAAGCATTTCATCAACCTGGCTTGATGGATGGTCAATGAAACCGGCAACCCGGTTTCATTTTGTCACAATCATAGATAATTCAAGTCTATGTTATGGATTTTAGGAGGCAAGATGAAGCATTCCAACAATTGCCACACGCATCACCCCGACCATGTGGATCATTCGTTCATCTCGAAAGTGGCCTTCCTGGACAGCAAGCAAAGGGAGCGTCTCATCCCACCAGAAAGCCTGATCGACCAAATGCCCATACAATCCCATCACACACTTCTCGATGTGGGTGCCGGCTCGGGCTTCTTCACGATTCCCATGGCGGAAAAAACCTCCGGAACCGTCTATGCGATGGATCCGGACAAGCGCATGCTCGATGTCATTGAAGCCAAGGCAAGGGAAAAGGAACTCGGCAACATTGAATGCCTGCATGAGACAATCGAGAACTTTCGTCTTGAAGATGAACGCATCGATTTTGTCATGGCATCCTTGATCCTCCACGAACTGGAATCCCTGCCTCTCGCCCTCGCCAGGATATTCGATGTGATGTCGGCAGGCGGACATCTGCTGTGCCTTGAATATGAGAAGGATGAATCGCTGCCCGAAGGTCCTCCCATGTCCATTCGCATTCCTTCTGCAGAACTGGAAAGGACGCTGTCGGCCATTGGCTTTGACATTGTGGGGAAGAACCATGTCAATGATGCCATCTACACCATTTTGGCCGTGAAACGACAGGGACACGGCAGATAGCGTCTCGTCAAATCGCAGTCAACGGGCAATATGGCGCATCGTTCCGTATCAATGTTCGTCGAGGTAACAGCAATGCGTCCACCCGGTCTTCGTCTCATGGAACGCATTTTCTGCTGGATAAGCTGAAATGCCGTTTTTCGGGGCAGCTCCATTCGTCATCGCCTTCCACGAGGAATGGCGTTGATGCATTCCGTCGTGGCGCGCCTGTTTTGTCAGCGCTTCTCCAACGGCCATCTCACGGATGGTTCGTCGCTCGTCCATCCGTGAACGTGGCATGAAACCGGATATGTGTCGGTGCAGTCAACATGACCGGAGCGACAACCCTGCTTCATTCAGCTTTTCTTTCAGGATCCGGACCGCTTTGGGTCCGATGCCATGGAGTGACAATAACTCCTTCTCAGAATAGGCGCACAGCTGAGCGAGCGTCTTGATTTCCGCTGCCTCAAGCGCTCGCCTTGCCGGTTCCCCAATGGGCAGTCCTATGATTTCCAGCATTCGCGTCGTCCTTCCATTCCAATGCGATGGCATGATTCTGATGCGATCTTGTGAAAGTCTGCATCAGGTATCCCCACATGAGTTGGTATGAACTGATCGGAAAAGCTTGCCAGGATTCCGGGATTCTCCGCATTCAGACCTGTTCCAACCTGTCACATCGCGCTGCGCGACATCAACACCACCGTCTCCACGTGCTCCGTCCAGGCAAACATGTCCACAGGCTGAACGGATGCAACCGTGTAAACAGCCTCCTGCCCCTCTTCCACGCCGCAAAGCCGCTTCAAGTCGCGGGCGAGGGTGGACGGATTGCAAGACACGTACACGATGCGCTCCGGTTTCATTGACAGGATGGTATCGAGCAGCTTCTCGTCGCAGCCCTTGCGCGGCGGATCCACGATGACCACATCGGCCTTCGCGCCATCGGCGATGAGCCGCGGTACAACCTCTTCGGCCAGTCCCGCATGGAACTCGGCGTTGCCGATGCGGTTCCTTTTCGCATTCTCACTGGCCGTTTCCACGGCCTCCTCCACCGACTCGACGCCGATGACGCGCGCCGCTTTCCCGGCCGCAGCCAGTGCGATGGTGCCAATGCCGCAGTACAGGTCGAACACCGTTTCGGAGCCGGACAGACCAGCCGCATCGATCGCCTTGCGATAAAGCACTTCTGTCTGGTCGGGATTGACCTGGAAGAACGACAGCGGCGAGATCTCGAATGTCATGCCGCACAGCTTGTCCTCGATGATGGGAGAACCAAAGAGGATGTAGTTTTCTTCGCCAAGCACCGCGTTCCCCGCAACCGGATTGACGTTGAGCACAATGCCGACGAGGCCGGGAACCTGCCCCTTGAGCCGGCTGACCAGCTTCTCGGCATGCGGCAGGCGTTTCTCTGTGGCCACCACCATGGCCAGCACCTCGCCGGTGGCAAACCCGACGCGCGTGACAATGTGGCGCAGCAATCCCTCACCTGTCTCCTCGTCATACATGGGGATTCTGCTGTCGATGGCCCAACCGAGCACTGCCGCACGCACCTTCTCGCTCGACGGGTGCTGTATGCCGCAGGCCGATGCATCCACGATATCGTGGCTGCGCCGCGCGTAAAACCCGGCCACCGTCTTGCCGCCAACCAACCCAACCGGATACTGGGCCTTGTTCCGGTACCGGTACGGATGGTCCATGCCGATGACGGGCTTGACCTCGATGCCCTTGAATCCGCCTAGCCGCTCAAGGCTGTCCTGGACGACCTGCCGCTTGAAGCGCAGGGTTTCGGCATAATGCATGTGCTGCAGGCTGCACCCGCCGCATCGCCTGTATACCGGACAGAACGGCTCCTGCCGTTCCGGACTCGTCGAGAGAAACTCCAGCACGCGTGCAACCGCATAGCTTGCCGCCGCCTTGATGATGCGCGCCTTGACGGTCTCTCCCGGCAGGGCGCCTTGAACGAACACCGCCAGGCCATCGAGCCTGGCGACACCCAATCCCTCATGACTCATGTTCTCGATGGTCAGTTCCACATCCTGGTTCTTCATGAGGGCATGCTGCTTCTTCATTGTGATCCTTTCACGGGGCATGGCGTGGCTTGCATCGCCACGTCTCGGACTATGTGCGCTCATTTTGAAGCGGAACGGGGGCGGGGACCTGGAGGCTCATATTGATGTGGAACGGAGTCGGGATATTGGTGGCACACACTGGAGCGAACGGCGGTGCCGGAACACGCGATGTCCTGATCAGCCGCCGTACTCCTCGAGCATACCGTGCAGGCGGCTCGCCGCCGCATCAAGCGATGCCTTGAGCTGTTCGGCATCCTCCATCTGCTTCCGGCCTTCCTGCAACGTCCGGCCCACCGACCGGCCGCCCGCGTCGAGGGCCGCATCACGCCGTTCGAGTTCACCCATCAACCTGACAAACTCGCCTTGCACATCCATCTGACGCGCATTGGTATCAGAGAAGCCGGCCAGGTGGGTCACAACCTGCCGCACCCGCTCCATGATGTCCTCCAGCCTGCCGTCCAGACCGCTGATACGGCTGACCCCCTCTTCGACGTCGGCCACACCTGCATCCATGCCGGCCACCGTGCCGGAGATCCGCTCCTGTATGTCCCTGAGCTGGCGCCGGATTTCACCGGCCGCCTGACCGCTCGCATCGGCCAGCTTGCGGATTTCATCCGCAAGAACGGCGAAACCCCGTCCGCCTTCCCCCGCCTTGGCCGCTTCGATGGCCGCGTTGAGTGCAAGCAGGTTGGTTCGTTTCGCGATCTGTGTGATTGTTGCCGCAATGTCGGCAATCTTGTCGGAAGATTGCTCCAGATGCTCCATCTGGGCGGCGATGTCCTTGACGGTGCCCGATGCCTTGAGGATGACCGCCTTGGCCTCCTCCGCCTCCAGCCGCCCCTGCCGCGCCGCCTCCAGGGTCAACTGGCCGTCCTCCTGCTGCTGTTCGGCCGCCGGAGGCTGCCGCATCGCAAGCATCCCCGGCGCGTCCGCCCTGCCGATGATGGCGGAAGCGGATCCCGTTGCGGCACCATCGGGTTTCCGCGCTTTGCCGATGACGGCACCCAGACCGTCACCCAGTTCAGCGAGCAAACGGCGGTTGTCCTCCAGCCGTCTGGCGTAATCCGCCTGCATGCGCCGGATGGAATGCTCTGCCGCTTCCGCCTCCTCCAGGACTCGGTTCCGCGCGCCGAGCACCCGGTTGAAATGACCCGCCATCTCGGCGAACTCGGACCTGCCGGCTAGAGACAGCGGTTTCCCCTGTTTGCCGGCCGCCGCCTCCCGCATCTGTCGTGTGAGCTCGCGGATGGGCCTCGCTACCGTCCGGCTGGTCAACAACGCGACCAGCACGCCTGTGAGCAGTGCGAACAGGGCCAAACCGGCAAGAAGTGGATACAACAGCTCACGGACACCCTGCGCATTCTCCAGGTTCGTGTCGAACTTCGCGGCAAGCAGTGCGGCAAGCCCGTCATACTGCCCCGCCAAAGCCTGGGCGGGCTCCAGCACATGTGCCAGGGCTGTGTTCCTGGGGTTTGCAAGCAACTTTTCTTCCTGCTCGGACCAGAATAGCGCTTGCGCCGCAAGGGCTCGCAGCACGGCATCCAGCGCCGCGCCATCGGCCAGCAGGCGTGCGTCCGCCGGAACTGTGGCCGATGCGCCGGCCGGATCCGCCAAAACCGCCTGAAGCCGGTTCCATGCCTCCGAGTCGGGAGAGAGCGACACCACCGCATCGACATCGCCGGCAGCGGCAGCCTGTCGCAACGCATCCGCCCAGCCGCGGCAGGCAGCGGACACCGCCGCTTCCGCCGCAAGATTGCCCGCATGGTCCGCCAGCAACAGCACCGGCATCTTGCCGCACAGCTCCTCGATCGCGGCGATTCGTTCCGTCAGCGGCAGCGATGCATCCCTCATACCGTTGAGCACGCGATCGAACGCGTCCAACGATTCACTTGCCGATAACGCCGCTTCCGGGAGCGACCAGGAAGGAATATCCGACAGCGCGAGTGCAGGCAGCGTCGTCGCCGTCGCGGCATTGGCCAGCAGGTTCTGACGCAGGGTGATGGCATCGGTCTCCTCGCGGCGCCAGGCATCGATGGCGTCTCGCGCGGTGCGCAGCACTTCCGCGGATTCCGCGAGTGCGGCTGCCAGTCGATCGTTCTCGGTTCCGGCCGCGTGACCTTCCTTCGTCAGGGTGCGGGTCTTCTCACGTATTTCCCCGGCAAGGGCGGGCAGAAAGGAGACCGCGGTGTTGAGCCGTACCGCGAGTTCCGCGTCGAGTGCCGCTTCCGCCTGGTTCCATGCCGCCTGCGCGGCCGCACGCGATGCGGCGGCGCTGTCTCCCAGCAGAGGCGCCAGCTCACTCCGATAACGTGCGGTCATGTCGGTCTCCGTCGACAGGATGTTCTCCAGGGCGGAGGTCGCCATGCGGACCGCTTCCCCGCCATCCATGTCAGAACGGCCTGACAGTTCGCCCTGGATTGTCCGCGCCTGTGCCGCGATCTGCGCATCGAGCTCCGCCAGCCTACCGGATGCATCGGCACCGGTGGTTGCGGAGCGGGACGCCTCCAGGAGTTTCTGCGACGAAAGCCGCTGCAGTTCGGATGAAAGGCGTACCAGCGACGCGTCGTACCGCAACGCGCGGACACCGTCCGCAACCTGGCCGCCTGCAAGCCAGGAAACCAGCGCAAACAGAAGAACGAGCAGCAGGACGACAGACATCATGCCCAACAGGATGCTTCGCTGGATGGTGTTCCTACCCATTCGTCACCTTCGGTGTCCAACATTCGGGAATCGGCACGGACTCGGCCATTGGCATTATATCACATGCACAGGAACGCCGCACGATGGTCGCCATGATCCAGACCATGCCCTGCGTGACTCGTCTCCCGATGCGGCAGGTCCCGGCAACGCCTGATGCCGTGTGCCCGGTCGCTGCAACGCCTGTTGCCGCGTGCCGCAGCGCACCGCATCGATATGGCCACCGCGCGGCGCATGCCCGGCTCGATTGATGAAAATCATCAGGAGATCCATGTCCTCTCTTTGCTGGTACAACCTTCCTGTCACATCCTTGCGGCTTGTAATATAATATGATGGTTGCGTCGCAACGGTTTTGCGCCCCCGACGGGGACGCCCCGCCGCAACCAATACGCGCCGCGCCGCCACATGACGGCACGGCGGACCGACCAAGGAGAAATGTTTGACTGCCCAAGCAAGCAACACGATCCACAAATTGAAGGCGCGGCTCGCGCCCGGACAGACCCGGCCGATGACTACCCCGTCCCGCACGCGACGGCAGGGAAAGCACGCCCGGGGCCGGAATGCCACGCTGTCCCTGCTGTTCGTGCCGCACCGCGGAACCCCGCGCACGCTGCGCTTCACGCACTGGCAGGCGCTGGTCCGAACCAGCGCCCTGGTGTGCTGCCTGCTGCTTGCCGCCGGCATAGCGCACACCGTCCGCACGACACGCGAGAACGTGTCCCTCCGGGCAGCCTACGAGCAGGAGAAAGCCCTGCGCGTAGAGGAAACCGCAAACCTCAGCCGTCAGATCGCCGAGCAGGCGTCGCTGCTTGCGGACACCGCCACATCCGTCGATGCCGTGAAGGCCGGCAACGCACAGGCCGACAAGGCCGTCACCAACTTCGAGGCGGAATATGAAAACCTGCTTGTCGCCTACATTGACAAGAATCTGCAGGGGGTGAAGGCGAGCCGCGGCGAGAACGGGAACGCCTCCTTCCGCGAGGATGTCAAAACCCTGAAAGCCCTGCTCGAGACTGTCGAGGAAGCCACGCTCGACGCGCGGAGCAAGGAATCCGAGCTCGCCGTCAAGACTGCTGCGCTTGCTTCCTATCTCCGCAGTCTGCCAAGCGCCTGGCCCACCGTACCGGACGCGACCGTCGCCTCCGATTTCGGACGCAGGCTTCATCCCGTCTATCGCTACTACCGCAAGCACGAAGGCCTGGATATCGGAAACCGGAAGGGCGATCCGATCTATGCTTCCGGATCCGGCACCGTCACCATGGCCGAGTGGCATTCCGGTTATGGCAATCTTGTGGAGATCGATCACGGCAACGGCTATGTCACACGGTACGGCCACTGCTCCAAGCTGCTGGTGAAGGTGGGCCAGCGGGTCGATCAGGGCGAAAAGATCGCGCTGATCGGTTCAACGGGCACATCAACCGGTCCACATGTGCATTTCGAAGTCAGGATCAACGGCACGCCCGTCGACCCGATCCCGTTCATCACCGACTGAGTGGTTCCCGAAGCCACACCTCCTCCCGGCGATTTGCCGCAGCAGCGGCTGGAAAGGTGGACTGCGCATGTTCCGAAAGAAGAATGTACCCCTGGCGGTGGACACGCTCCTGGGCGAGCACACGGTATTCACGGGCAACATCGAGACGGAAGGATCGATGAAAATCCTCGGCAAGGTCGAAGGGGATGTCCGCGCCAATGGCGACATCCATGTGGAGGCAAGCGCCCATGTGCATGGCCAGATCTACGGCGCCAGCCTGTACATCGCCGGCCGGGTGGACGGGAACGTCACTGCGCGCGGCCTGCTGCATCTGATGTCCACCGCCCGCCTGTTCGGCGACATTGAGGTCTCCAGCATGGTCACGGATGAGGGCGCCGTTCTGCAGGGCAACTGCCGCATGGTGGAATCCGCGGCATCCCTGGAAAAGGGCGGCAAGACAGCCGCGAGCGCCGCGCAGGCCAAACCGGCGAAGCCGCAGCTCAAGAAAAGCAGGGACGACGACTAAAGCGCCGGCAGGAGACTACCTGCTCTTTTGCAAAAAGCAATGGCGAGTTTGGCCATTGCTTTTTGCTATCCTTAGAGCAGGTTGACTCTTGCCAAGCGAAAGCGCCGGCAGGAGACTGTCTGCCACTCAGTCGCCGTCACGATCGCCGTCACGCGACAGCAGCAGCAGCACAAGCCCACGCTCGAAGGAGATCTCCGCATCCCCCTCCCCGAACTCGTTGCTGATCGCCAGCGACGAGTCGAAAGGCAGATCGCGGCCCCGCATGTCATACGCAAGCCCGCTGGTTGTCACGGCGCCGGCTCCCGGCGGAAGGGCAACGAGCGACACCTTGAAACCCGCTTCACGTGGAAGCCGAACCCGGAAGGGGCCGGCTTTTCCGCCATCCAGACTGCCCAGCAGGGTCACCCGGTTGTCACGGTCCTCGATCCAGGCCTCCACATCATGGACAAGGAGCGGATGCAGCAGCATCAGATTGGCCAGCGAATGGTCGAGCCGGCTGCCGATGCCGCCGAAGATGCGTACCCGGTCGTATGACGCCGCGCGCGGCATGGCATCATCATGCCGGCACGCCTGCAGACCCCGTGCCTCGTCGATCTGCCGCAGCGCCTCCTCCACACACAGCTCCATGTCCGTCTGGTCCTTGTCCGTCCTGTGTCTGACCCGTCGCGTCCGTCCGTTCGACATCATGGCGTCCAGCACAGCGGACGAGATGGAGTCAAAATCACCGATCAGCACATCCGGCACGATCGACAGCGCCTGCAGCCAATCCGCGCCGCTGTCCGCCGCCAGGACGGCATCCGCGGCGGCGCAAGCCTCCAGCAGTCGACAGGGATCGGGCCGGCTCCCCCCTCCCACGATCACAAGCTCCATGAATCCCTCCGTTCCTGCGCCAGGCTTCCCATCGGCAGGACAAAACAGAACCGGGTGAATGCGCCCGTCTTCGACTGCACGCGTACCGAACCGCCGAGCGCTTCGGCCGCATGGGCCACGGCAAACAGGCCGATGCCCCGACCCGAGAGGGTGTCCGCCATCATGGCGGTCGAATAGCCCGGCTCGAAGATGTGCTGGATGATCTCCTGATCGTCCGGCAACCTGATGGAACCAGATGCGGAGGCACCCGTCCCCCCGCTCTCGGCACCCGGCTTGCCGGCACGCAGCCGGGCGGTTTCACGGATGCGCGCCGGGTCGATGCCGCGTCCGTCGTCCGCAATCTCCAGCATGAGGTTTCCATGGCGCACATCCACATGGCATTCGATGCGCGCCCGCTCGGGCTTTGCCATGGCCCGGCGTTCTTCCGGCGATTCGATCGCATGCGCCACGATGTTGTTGAATACATGCACCAGCACGCGAAAGAAGGGCCGAAACAGGGTGCCGTCAAGCAGGGCGTCGGTTCCCTGCACGGCAAAGACCGGTTCCGGCAAGCCGCGTTCCCGGCTGATCATCGACACATACGGCCCATATTCGAGCAGCAGCCGCTTTGCACGTATGCTGTACAGCTCCCGGAACCGGTACAGCATGCCGCGCAGTGCGTCCGAATCCGTGCCACCCCATCTGCTGCGCTCTTCCAGATCGGCAACAATGCGCTCCAGGTCAGCCCGGTCGATCTCCACCCGTGCCCGCGCATCGAGAAAGTCGGTGCCGGCCGCTGACCGCAGCGTTTCCAGGTCCTCGGCGATCCAGGCTTCCGGCTCGCACTGCACCATGGCCATGCCCAGATCCTCCTGAGACGGCACACGCGCGATCAGGCTGGTCAGAAGGTTTTCATACTGCATCAGCCGGTTGGCGGAAAGCCTCATGCCGTACCGCAGAAAGCCGCCCTTGAAGGTATGGATGTTGCGGTACATGTCCTGAATCTGTTCCAGCGGGGTTTTCAAGCCAGCCTGCACCGACTTCTGCTGCATGGCGTACCAGGTGCGGTACTCATCGAGGAACTCGAGGAATGCGCTTCGGTGAAGCAGGATATTGACGATCATCGACAGCCGCTGGTTCTCCACACCCAGCTTGGATTCCTGCAGCATGGCGTCTGTACGGTCCTCCAGAATCTCCAGCAGGGTGCGGGCACCGGCGTGAGCGGCCGATTCCGGGAATTCGTACTGCAGCGACAGCAGCCTGCCTGCGACCGTGACACTGGCGGGCAGCAGCTTGAGCAACGCCTCGACCTTCCAGCCGCGCTGCTCACGGAACAGGTTGTCGATCATCGCACGCACCTGGGCGCGCTCGCCCGGTTCCCACGGGGCGAGCACCACATCCGTGAAGTCGAGCCCTTCCATCGTCTCCACACCGAACAGCGCCGAACAGGCGCTGCAATGTCCGGGCAGGATGCGCTGGTCCGCCCCCATCTGCATGAAGCCAAGCCGCGAGCGCGCCAACACATGCCTGTACAGCTGGGACTGGTCCTGCTGCCGCGCCTCGGTGCGCTGCAGCTCCATGCGTTGCCGTTCGTTTTCCAGACGCGCGCGCATGTCGGTCGCGATGACGATGTAACCGAGCAGGTCGCCATCCGCATTGTACCGCGGATGAACGGCGAGCTGCACAGGGATGCGCACATGCCCCGCATTGACCATCTCGGTGTCGCATTCGACGGGTGCATCGCCTGACGGCAGCACCAGACCGGGCAGGATCCTTTCGGCCGGAAACCGCAGTGGATCGGATATGGCGTAGCCCAGCACCCCCCGCGCCGTGGCATTCATCTGCAGCACATGACCGTCCCTGTCAAGCAGCAGCATGAGGTCGCGGATCCGCAGCATCACCTCGCCGACGGTGACCACGGGATCGAGCTCCAGCATGTGGTACCCATACACGGATCGAAAAATGGCGATGAACATGACGATGGAAAAACAGGGCGTCAAGGGCAACATGGGAATGTCCATGGCGGGCAGCAGGATGTCGGTCACAAAACTGCCGCCGAAGAGGATCAGGCCAGCCACAAACAGCATGGCCGCCTGTTTCCGCTTTTGCCTGAATGACGTTTGAAGCCCCCAGCGCGCCAGCAGCACCAGGATCAGCACGCCCGACGCGATCATGTAGGCGAAGCAGGCAAGCATGACGGGGGAATCGGCGGGCTTGGTCATCGCCCAACCCCAGGCGGTGCGCAGAAACCGGCCGATGAAAAGGCGGCTGTCGAGCAGGATCGCCATGCAGAAACAGGCGCCCAATCCGCCGGTTGCCGCCACCAGCAGCCAGCGCCGCTTCGAAGTCGCCAGACCGGTGATTTCGAGAATGAATCCCAGAAATGCCATCGGATAGAAAGACCAGCCGAACGCGGAGATTTGGTACCACAGCACCCGATGTGCCAGGCGCACCTGGGTCATGGCATTGTATGCGCCCAGCGACCAGAGGCCAAATACCAGACACAGCGCAACCAGCGTCCAGACGACCATCGAACGCAGGTTCCTGCCGATGGCGCAGACCATCAGGCCGACCACCATGCCGAAGGAAAAGATGGTCAGGACCGGCACGATCTCGGACATGACCCTCCCCCTTCCCGCTGTTCAGCGCATGGCGCCGGCCTTCATCCGCCGGACGAACTCCGCCGGATCCGGGCTCGTGAAAAAGGCGGAGCCCGTGACCAGCGTGTCGGCACCGGCCTCCGTCACCTCCACCACATTCGACAAGCCGATGCCGCCATCGAGCTGGATCGAGACATGCAGGCCCTCCTCGTCGATGCGCCTTCTCAGCGCCGCGATCTTGCGGGTCATCTGCGGGATGTAGGACTGTCCGCCGAAGCCGGGATTGACCGTCATCAGCAGCACGATGTCGCACAACGGCAGCACGTGGTCGAGCACATGAAGCGGTGTGGCGGGGTTGAGGGAGACACCGGCCAGCTTGCCGGCCTTCCGGATCTCGTTGAGCACCCGGTCCAAATGCGTCGCCGCCTCCGCATGCACCGTGATGCTGTCCGCGCCGGCCGCGATGAACGCGTCGACATGGCGTTGCGGCTCGACAACCATCAGGTGGACATCCATCGGCAGCCGGCTGAATGGACGGATGGCCGAAACGACCTGCGGGCCCAGCGTGATGTTCGGGACAAAGGAACCATCCATCACGTCCACATGAATGCGGTCGGCACCGGAACGGTCGATGAGGGTGACCTGCTCGCCCAGGCGGGCAAAATCGGCCGACAGGATCGAAGGTGCGATGAATGCCATGGTGTCTCCTCCCGTGTTTCTGACACGATAACCGCCTGCCGTGGGCGGTGTGCGACCTATCGGTATCGATTCTGGTGGCGTTCCCGCAGTTCGCCATAAAACCGCGCGTAGTTCTCGAAACGGCTCTCCGGCACAAGACCGGCCTCCACCTTGGCGCGCACCGCACATTCCGGCTCCCGCAGATGGCTGCAGCCGGCATACCGGCAGGAAAGCCTCTCCGGATCAAACTCCGGATACAGAGCGTCCAGCTCCTCATGCGGCACGGCATCGAGCTCGAACTGCGAAAAGCCGGGCGTGTCGCAGATCCAACCATTTCCCGGCATCGGCAGCAGCTCGGCATGGCGCGTCGTATGCCGCCCGCGCTGGATCTTCCCGCTGAGTTCGCCCGTCTGCATGCGTTCCGTCTCCAGCAGCGCGTTGAGCAGTGTGGACTTGCCGACGCCCGACTGGCCCGCCAGTACGGTCATGGAACCCGCGAGCGCCTCCAGGAGCGCCGGAACGCCTTCTCCCGTGCGACAGCTGATGGGCAGCACCGGACAACCGCAGCCGGCATAGATCCGCCGCAACGATGCCACGCCGTCCGGTTCGGCCTGATCGATCTTGTTGACGACCAGCAACGGGCGGATGCCGCGCAACGCGCAGGCCAGCAGCAGCTTGTCGACCAGCGGCAGATCAGGAGCGGGTGTACCGGCCGACACGATGATGGCCATGTGGTCCATGTTGGCGACCGGCGGCCGGACAAACACATTGCGCCGGGGCTCCAGCGTGACCAGAAAACCCTGTCCGGGCACGGCCGGTTTCGCCTCGATCCGCACACGGTCACCCGCCAGGGGGACCAGCCCTTCGCGCCTGAACACGCCGCGGGCCTTGCAGGTCACCATCTCGCCCGCATCGGGCAGCCAGACCTCGTAGAACCCGCCGACCCCCTTGACGATCATCCCTTCGGTCAAAACGGCCTCGCCCATCAAATCTCCTTCTCGTAATACGGGGAGCCATTGACGTAAACCAGGAGGGTCCCGCCGCCCTCGGGGATGGTCGCGATGATGCGGTAGGGGAACTCGTCCCTTGTGACCTTCGCGTCAAGCGGCATGGTCTCCTCACCGGTGGACTTGTTGCGGACAATCACCGTCACCTGTACCGACTCGCCCGACCAGGCGTTGTCCCATGTCAGCTCATAGGAAACCTTCGCCTGTGCCGGTCCCGGGTCGGTCGCAACCGGCGTGCTGGATGGCGATGGTTCGCCCGAGGCGGCGGGTGTCGGCGTCGCCGTCGGGAGCGCCTCGAATGTCAGATCGACGGTGGTTCCCTCGGGAACCGGGTCGCCGGGCGTGATGCTCTGCTTGATGACCTTGGCACCCGTGGCCGGGGTGTCAGTCGGTGTCACCGTACCCAGCACGAGACGGTACTCCAACAGCCTGGCCTCAGCCGCCTGCCGGTCGAGCGTGGAGAGATCGGGCATGGTCACCTGCTTCTGCTCCTTGCCCAGGCTGACGACCATGAGCACCTTCGACCCCTTGGCCACTTCGGTTCCGGATGCCGGCTCGAGCCGGATGACCTTGTCGACCTCGAGTGTTTCATGATACTCGAATTTCTGCTCGACCTCGAGACCCAGCGTATCACGCAGTTCCACAAGCACATCGCTGAGCATGCGGTTGTCGATGACGGGCAGCTTCATCATGTCCTGACCGGCGCTGACATACAGCTCGATCACCGTCAGGCCGCCGACGACGATCTTCGATTCGGGAAGCGGCTCCTGGCGGATGATCTGGTCGACGGGCACGGTGGCGTCCTTGACACGGTGGACCTCCGTCTTGACCTGGTTGCCGATTTCGGCAAGGACCTCGTCAATGTTCCGGCCCTTGTAGGCGCCCACGGTGAATTCCTGCTTCGCGCTGGCCGAGGGCGTCGCCGCAGCGCCCAGATCACTCGTGACAAAACGGATGATGCCCCACACCAGCGCGATGATGACCGCAATGAGTGCGACATAGATCAACGGGAAGACGATCTTGCGCATGCGGTCGTTGCCATTGCGGGTGCCTGCGCCACGGCGCACGGTGCGGTATCCCATGTCCCCCTCCTCCTCATGTGCCGGTAATGCAACCGATGCGGGGCGGTACACGGGCGGTTCGGCGGCATGGTCCCTGCGGACCGGGATGTCCATTTCAACGGGGACCGCCGCTGCCGGCGCGCTCCTTTGTTCCGGCATGCTGACGACGGTTGATTCCGGCGCCTTGAGCACGCATTCGAGGTCCGCGATGAGTGCGGACGCATCCGCGTACCGGTCGGCGCGGTTCTTCTGCATGCATTTTTCCACGACATCGGCCAAGGCCTTCGGCACTTCCGGCATGACGGCGTCCACCCGGGGAATGGCATCCTGGATGTGTCTCAGGGCAACGGAGACCGGGTTGTCGCCACCGAAAGGCAACACCCCCGTGAGCATTTCATACAGGGTGACGCCGACCGAGTACAGGTCGGACTGCGCATCGGTATATCCCCCCCGGACATGCTCGGGGGAAGCGTAATGGACCGAGGCGACCGTGTCGACCTTCATGGTTTCCATGCCGCCGGATGCGATGCGGGCGATGCCGAAATCGGCCACCTTGGGTTCGCCGTCGTCCGTCAGCAGAATGTTCTGGGGCTTGATGTCGCGATGGACGATTTTCTTGGCGTGGGCTTTCTGCAGCGCGGACGCAACCTTCGCCACGACCTCGGCAGCCATCTGCCACGGCATGGGGCCATGCTCGGCCAGCAGCTCCTTGAGACTGCGCCCGTCCACGAGCTCCATGACGATATAGTCGACGTCGCCTTCCTTGCCGACATCGTAGATCTGCACGATGTTCGGATGCGTCAGGCTGGCCGCGGCCCTGGCCTCCGTCTCGAAGCGGCGCACAAGATCGGCATCGTTCCTGAATTCGGGCCTGAGAATCTTGATGGCCACATCCCGCTGCAGGTACGCGCAACGCGCCTTGTACACGGTGGCCATGCCCCCGGTGCCCAGTTCCTCCAGGATGGTGTATCGGTTCCCCAGAATGGTTCCTGTCATGCTTGTTCCCCCCGGTATCCGTCGGGTCCGTCAGTTTGTCGAAGGTCGCCAGGACCGATGCGTGCGATGACGACCGTGGTGTTGTCGCGTCCCCCGCGCTCGTTCGCGGTCGTGACAAGCCGTTCCGCGGCCGATTCGGGATCTTCCCGGGAAAGGACGGCCGACATTTCCTCTTCCCCCACGTACTCCGTCAGTCCATCCGTACACAGGAGCAGCTGATCGTCCTCCCGCAGACTCGTCCGCAGAATGTCCGGCGCCAGGCCCGGCTCGAAGCCGAGCGCCCGCGTGATCTTGTTGCGCTCCGGGTGCGTATGCGCCTCTTCGGGCCGGATGAGGCCCGAGGAGACAAGCTCCGCGACATAGGTGTGATCCCGGCTCAGCTGCCGGATGACGCCGTCACGGAACAGGTAGGCGCGGCTGTCGCCTATGTGGACGAGCAGCAGCGTCCGGCCGGACAGCAGACCGGCCGTCAGCGTCGTGCCCGAAGGGATGCCACCAAGCTGATCGCGCGAGTAATGCAGGATGCGCAGATTGGCCGATTCGACACCGGCACGGAGCACTGCCTCCGCCTCGCCGGATTCAAGCCTGTCGGCCGCACACCGGCCGATCGCTTCGGCGATCGCGTCGATGGCCATGCGGCTGGCGACCTCACCCGCCTCATGACCGCCCATGCCGTCCGCCACGGCAAAGCCGGCCGGATGACCGCCCGGGCCGGGAATCACGCTCCATGCGTCCTCATTTTGACTGCGTACCTTGCCGACATCGCTCCTTGCTGCGTACTTCACGGTGTATCCTTC
This sequence comes from Bacillota bacterium, assembly GCA_023440865.1. GTDB lineage: Bacteria > Bacillota > Clostridia > DSM-8532 > DSM-8532 > JAEWSN01. The sequence continues at coordinate 3,606 of JAEXRM010000101.1, read as the reverse complement.
CCGGCAGGTCCGACCATGTCGCGGCGAAGCTGACCGCAGGCGGCTTCGATATCCCCGCCCAGCTCGCGCCGTATGGTCGCGGCAATGCCGTTCTCCTCGAGAATGCGCTGGAATGCCCGGTGCGACGCAGTGGTGCCCTGTGAGAAGGGCGTGCCCGGGACAGGATTGACCGGTATGAGATTGACGTGGCACAGGCGCCCGCGGCACAGGTCGGCAAGCTGGCATGCCTGTTCCGGTCCGTCGTTCCATCCGTCGACGAGTGCGTATTCGAAGGTGATGCGGCGGCCGGTTGCCGCCACATAACGCCAGCATGCATCCATGAGTTCCGGCAAGGGCCAGCGGCGCGCGACCGGCATGGTCTTCTCGCGGAGCGCCTGCGTGGGCGCATGCAGCGAGACGGACAGATTGACCGGAATGCCCTCCTCCGCGAACCGCAGGATGCCGGGCACCATGCCGCAGGTGGAGACCGTGAGCTTGCGGTGGCTGATCTCCAGCGTGTCGGCACGATTGATCCGCCGCAGCAGCGCCATCACGTTGCCATAATTGTCGAACGGTTCGCCGATGCCCATCAGCACCACATGACCGATGCGTTCGTTCCCGTCGCGCATCATCAGCAGGAGCTGGGCGACCATCTCACCGACCGTGAGGTTGCGCTCGAGCCCCAGCTGGGCCGAAGCGCAGAACGCGCATCCCATGCGGCAGCCCACCTGTGTCGAGATGCAGGCAGAATGGCCGTAGCGATAGCGCATGAGCACGCTTTCCACGAGGTGTCCGTCCCGTAGGCGGAACAGGTATTTTGCGGTGCCATCCTGGACGGATGTCTGCTTGCGGACCACCGCAAGCCCGCCTGCCGTACAGGCGCCAGTGAGTTTCGCACGGAAGGGCGCCGGCAGATCGGACATGGCCCCGAAGTCGAGAACACCCTGATACAGCCATTTCCACAACTGTTTGGCGCGGAACGGCTTCTCTCCGAGCGACGCGGCGAAGTCAGCCATCTGCTCGGGCTCCATATCCAGCAGATCCGGCAATGCCGGTTCCATGGCGGGCCTGGCTGCCACCGGGACGTCGGGATTGGTCAGTTCGGGCATTCACTCCTCCTGGCGGCGGCCGACCCGTCAGGGCAGCCGGCGGAACCGGGCAATGAAGAATCCGTCCGTTTCCGGATTGTCGGGGTACAGGCGGCGGTACGGCAGATCCGCATCCGCGGCGAAAGCCGGACCATCCGCCGCTGTACGCGACAGAAACCGGCTGCATGCATCCTCATTCTCGGCACGTTCCATCGAGCAGGTGCTGTAGACCAGCACACCGCCCGGCTTGACGTATCTTCCCGCATTATACAGGATCCGGTCCTGAATCTCAACCAAGGCGGCCACGTCGGCCCGCGTCCGGTTCCACTTGATGTCGGGCTTGCGGCGGATGATGCCAGTTCCCGAGCACGGAGCATCGACCAGCACGCGGTCGAATGCCTCATGCGCCTCCGGCACATCCTGGGTTGCGTCCTGCGCCTTGACACCGATGATGGAGATCCCCAGGCGCGCGGCTGACTCCCTCACCAGTCCCAGCTTGTTTGCATGCAGGTCCCAGCCGGCGACGCTGCCACGGTTGCCCATGCGTTCCGCAAGATGTGTCGTCTTGCCGCCGGGCGCACAGCAGGTGTCGAGAATGCGTTCGCCGGGCTGTGGATCGACGACAGCCGCCACCAGCATCGCACTCTCGTCCTGCACCGTAAAACGACCCTCCCGGAACGCGGCGAGCCGCGTCAGGCCATCCGGCGACTCGAGCACGATCGCATCCCCGGATACGGTCCCCGGCCGGGCTGCGACCCCTTCCGCCGACAGCAGCGCCAACAGCTCCTCCCGGGAGTTCTTCAGCCGGTTGGCGCGGACAGTCAGCGGCGGATGCCCATTGCCCGCCTCGAGCAGGCGCTCGGTCCGCTCCTCCCCGAACGCGGCGCGCCAGTCCTCGACCAGCCAGTCCGGGTACGAATGGCGCACCGCCATGGCCTCCACCCACCCGGCGGCCGGATCGGGCCAGCGGATGCCGTCCCTGCCGCGCACGATCGCTCGCAGCACCGCGTTGACGAAGCCGGAAGACTTCGCGCAGTGCACCTTGGCCATTTCGACGGTCGTGTTGCAGGCGGCGGAATCGGGCACACGATCCATGAAAAGGATCTGGAATGCGCCCAACAGCAGCAGCACATGCACCTGCGGCGACATCTTCCGGACCGGTATGCTCGCAAACTGCCCGAGCACATGGTCGAGTGCCCGCTTGCGCGAGAGCGTGCCGTAGACGGCCTCGGTCGCGAAGGCGCGGTCCGTTCGGTCGAAATCGGGACGCGACAGCGCCTGGAGCGCGATGTTGGCATAGGCGCCCTTGCCGATGCCCTTGAGCAGGATCTGGTAGGCTGCCTCCCTGACGTTGTCCATGATGCCACCTTTCCTGTGTCCTTCCGCATCCAATGGATGCGGGATCCGCCTCCGCATGCGTGTCAGCATGCGTTTCAGCATGTGTTTCCATGTGTCTTCGGCTGTGTTCCGCAAGCGTGTCAGAACGCGTCGGGGATGTGGTGAACCCGCGCGCGGCGGCCAGTCACATCCACTTCCACCTCGACCACGTCGAAACGGACCGGAGGTCCGTCGGACGGGATCGCGTGCACACCGCCTTGTGCCGCACCATTCGCCGACCCGGCCAGAAACGCCTCCGCCATCCGGCGGATCCGGCGCCGCTTGTCGGCCGTGACCGCCTCGGCGGGCGTTCCGAAGACGCCGGTGGTGCGGGCCTTCACCTCGATGAAGCAGACTGTCAGGCCGTCCTCCGCCAAGGTGACCAGGTCGAGCTCGCCCATGCGGCCCACGCGGTGGTTTCTGGCCAGCACGCGATGGCCGCGGTCGACGAGGTGCCTTGCCGCCAGATTCTCCCCCTGCCGACCCAGCATCCGGTTCGTCATCCGGCCCCTCCGGTCCTGCGCATGCGCTCCGCGACGGCCCTTGCGCCGACATCGGGCTTCGGCTTCGGGAACCGGTGCTGCGCCTGCTCGTCCATGCGGCTGATGAAGGCGAGCACCTCGGCCACAACCTCGTACAGCTCCTGCGGGATCTCCGTGCCGAGCTTGAGCGATCCCAGCACGTCAGCCAGGTGCGCGTCCTCATAGACGGGCACATCTGCGTTGCGGGCCACTTCGATTATCTTCTCCGCGATCTCGCCCTTGCCCGTGGCCACCACTTTTGGCGCCTTGTCCTGCCCCGGCTCGTAGGCAAGGGCCGTCGCCTTGCGGACCTGTTTGGGGTTGTCGTTCCGTTCGGTCACGCGCATCCTCCGCTGTCAAAACCGGGTATCCAAGCCGCATGTCAAAGCCGGGTATCCAAGCCGCATGTCAAAACCGGGTATCCAAGCCGCATGTCAAAGCCGTATGTCGAAGCCGCCCTCTTCCCCCAGCCCCATGCGCCCGCGGGCCTCCCGTGCGGCGGACAGCGGCGTGATGGGCTCGGCGTCGGAGGTCCGCGCCTTGAGGTCGACCAGGCGGTATCCCTTCTTCTCAAGCCCTTCATACAGCGAGGGCTTCAACTCCCGAAGCAGGACGAGCGTCTCCTCGTCGGGCACCCTGAA
>JAEXRM010000097.1 GCA_023440865.1 Bacillota bacterium | reverse complement strand
CTCCTGGGTACCCGCGGATGCCTTCACGGGTATCATCCCGGAGGAAATCACCAAGAAAACCGGCGTCAGGCTCAACAGCACGAAAGCCGTCGACGGAAACCAGCTGACCCTGATGATCGCCTCCAACGACCTGCCGGAGCTGCTGTACACGGGTGGAGAACGCAACCGTCTTGCGAACGCTGAACTGTGCTACGACTGGGACGACCTCCTTGCCAAGTACGCACCGAACTTCCAGATTTCCGACACCAACAAGAACATTGCCCGCTCCTATTCAACGGACGGCAAGTTCTACACCATCTTCAACTACCGCTCTTCGACCCAGGAATGGGAGAATGCCGCCGTCGGTTGTCCTGGCCAGAACGCGCTGTATTACCGCAAGGACATCTATGATGCCCTCGGCAGCCCGAAGCTGGAAACTGCCGCCGATCTGATGACTGTGCTTGGCATGGTCAAGGAAAAATATCCGGACATGATTCCGTATGGCATCGATGCACCGTACTGGATGTTCCAGGCGCTTGCCGTCTGGCTCGGCTACTCGACCAACGATTTCATCCAGAATGACGACGGTTCCGTCGTGTTCCGCACCAGCCATGAAAAGTACATCGATTATCTCACCTACGTCAACCAGATGTACCGCAAGGGCTACATCACAGCCGAGAACTACTCCATCCAGAACGAGACGGACAGCATCAACAACATCGCCCACAGCGGCAAGTCGTTCGTGTATTCCTGGTATACGGGCAACAAGACACTGACGCTGAACGCAGGCACCCAGCCGAACGTTCCCGGAGCGGAATGGGTGCCCATGGGCGTCCTGAGCAAGGAATACAAGTCCGTCCGCACCCCGACCGGCTGGTCCGGCGTATACATCACCCGCAACTGCGCCAACCCCGAGCGGGCGATCCAGTTCATGGAATACATGTTCAGCGAGGAAGGCCGTCACCTGTCCTTCTGGGGTCGGGAAGGCACCGACTATACCCTCGATGCGCGCGGCGTGCCGAAGTTCAGCGACGACTGGACGGAGATGAGCAAGGACTCCACAGCCCATGCCAAGAACTACAACAACTGGTTCTACCTCGGCGCCACGGAAGTGGATGAAATGTATGTGCAGTATTCCGGCCTGCCGGACCTGGTCATTGACAAGATGAACGAGATCAAGGCCCAGACGGTCAATAAGACCGAGATCGCCCTTGCTTCGCCGCGTTCAGACAGCGACGAAGGCGTCATCAAGACCAAGTTGCTTGATATGCTCAAGGCCGAGGAAGCCAAGGTGTTCTTCTCGAAGACCGACGCCGAATTCAAGACCAACTACGACAACCTGATGGCGGCCGCCAAGCAGATCGGTGTCGATCAGCTGAACGCGTACATGACGGCCCAGGTCAAGGAGATCACCTCCAAGTACACCTTTGACTGAATCGGCAGGGATGCGTTCAGGCTTCCATCACCGCACGTCATGCGTGCACGGTGAAGGACGCAACCTGAATGCCGCATGACGTCTATATCCAACGACAGGCACACAGGGGGGGTGGATCGCATGGATCCACCCCTTTTCCTTTCGGTGCGCCATTGTATGCCCGAACGCCTCCATGCTGTTCCTGGAACCCGGAGCGCCGGACATGACAGCTGGTCCCGTGGAATGGTATGCTTTCCACATGGCGGCTTTTTCCCGATTCGACAGGGAACTGCGAGGTACACCACATGCGTTTCGGTCCGGCCCTCGCCACCCATCCCGTCACGTTGCGCATCGAGCACTGCGACATCCGGGTCATGGACGGCAACTGGGGCGTGTTCCACCAATCCTTCACCGGCCATGTGCATGGCTATCACGAGCTCCACATCGTCACCGGCGGTTCCGGCCGCCTTCTGCTGCCCGGGTTGGAAATGCCGTTGCAGGCAGGGTGCACGTACCTGCTTCCGCCGAGGACCTGGCATGAGCAATGGAGTGATCCGGCCGCGCCGCTGGAGGAGTATCACCTGGCGTTTGACGTTGTCTGCGGTGAACCCGCCGATGCGATCTGGCAGCGGCTCTTCCAGGACAACCTGATCCGGACGGACTGTCCGACGATCCGGAATCATTTCGACCGAATCGCCGTGGAAACACACGAAACCGAATACGGACACCCGGACATGCTGCGGCTTCTGATCCACATGCTGTTCCTCGACCTGACACGGATTGCAGGCACTACAGCAACATCCACGCTCCAGAGTGGCGCCCGGTTCCAACCGGACACCGAACGCAACCCGGCTGGAACACGCGGACGAGTCGATGAGCGCCACACCGCTGCGGTGCCGGACGAGCTCCGAACCCTTCGCATCGATCATGCCCTCCTGTTCCGCTCCGACACGATCACCCTCTCCGGACTCAGTGCGGAACTGAACCTGAGCGAGCGCCAAATCCAGCGGGCCATCGCCACTCATTACGGAACGACCTTCCAGGGGCTGAAGACCCGGTCAAGGCTCAGCCACGCCGCCATGCTGCTGACCACGACCGCCATGCCCATCTGCCGGATCGGCCACGAGGTCGGCTACGCGAACGAATCCGCCTTCTCCCGCGCCTTTCGAATCGAATACGGGCGCACGCCGTCCGCCTGGAGAAGGCAACGTACCGGGCAGACAACACCATAAAGCTTCGGCCGCGTCCACTTGACGCATGTGCACGTCAGCCATGCACCATACTGTGCATAACACGACATTCTTCGATGCATTCCTGCCGGCCAGCATCATGGCCGTTCCGGTTGATTCACCATACAATGGAATGGATGAGAGTCCGGTCATACGGAGGAGGCGCGTCGCATGATGCACAGTTCATCCCATGTTGCCCTATCCCGCACATTCACGGAGCTGATTCCCTACCAGAACACCAGCCGCACCGAGGGCGGCTGGCGGGACGGCCTGGTCACCGGCAACGGCCTGCAGGGCGTCGTCTGGGCCGGATCCCCATGGAACGATACGATGATCTTCCAGCACATCGAGTTCCTGATGCCCACCGCCGATCCGCGCACCGTGCCGCCCGAGGTGACGGCGGAGCTGGAGGAGGCGAGGCAGGCCGTCATCCGTTTCGACGACAGCTGGAATGTGCATGACCGGAAACGGACCTTCCTGTACCGATTTCATCCCGGTCACCCGCTCCGCTTGACCCGGCGGAAGCGCACCCTTCTAGCATACCGAAGGGAGACAGACTACCACACCGGCGAGCTCCGCGTCGCGTATCGCGATGGGGACGGCGTCTGGCTTCGCGAGACCTTCACCTCCCGTGCCGACGATGTGACCATCACACGCCTGACGGCATCGGACACCGGTGTCGGCATCGACATCGATCTGTCCATCGACGACTTGTCCGGCATGCAGAAATTCGGCCGCGAGCCGTGGGGCGACGGCGGCACCACCGGCGAGGCCCGCATGCGGTACCGCAAGCTGTCCGACACGGCCTGCACCCATCTGGGGCTCGTCGCGCACTATCCGGGGTTTCCCGGAAGCGAGCTGTCCGAGGGCGGTTATGCCGGCATCACCCGTGTCGTCCGGATCGGCGGCACAGCGGAGCGCCTGTTCGGCCCCGACTCGCATGAGCCGATCCAGACCGGAGACGAGCAGAATCCGATTCTCCGCATCCAGGGTGCACGCGCGGTGTTCCTGATCACGAAATCCGCCCGCACGCATGCCATGGGTTCCTTCGACGATTTCCCCTCGACCGGACGACACGACCTGGTCGAATGCCTGCTGACGGAAACGGACGCCGTGATCCACCGGTATGCCGACACCGACGGCGGATTCGACTACAAGAAGGCCCTCGCACAGCATCTGGCGCTGCACGCCCCCCTATATGACGCGGTTTCCCTCGAACTTGGCGAGGAGGACGAAGCCTGTGCCAACGAGGACCTGATCGCGCGACAGCAGGCGAGTCCGGCACTGCTTCCCACCATGGTATCCCGCTCCTACCGAAACGGCCGCTTCGCCCAGATCTGCTGCGCCGGCCATTCCGCCCCGCGGCTCTGCGGTCTGTGGACCGGAGAATGGAATCCCGGCTGGGCCGGCGCCTACACGATGGACGCGAACGTGAACATCCAGGTATCGGGCATGAGCACAGGCAACGTGCCCGATGCGGCCATCGGCTACATCCAGTTTGTGCTCCGCCAGGTGCCCGACTGGAAACGGAACGCAGAGCTGGTCTACGGCATGCGAGACGCGATCCTGGTGCCCGTCAACACGGACGGAGACCGGGCTCCGATGGTCGAATACGACCAGGAGTACCCCTTTCAGTACTGGAATGCGGGCGCGAGCTGGATGCTGCTGCCCATCTTCGAGCTCTGGCAGTGCTTCGGGAACCGGCCCATTCCCATCGGGGAATCGATCCGGCACATGTATCCGGCGTCGGAAGGCATGAACCGGCAAACGGATCCAATCGCGGAGGATTCGTTCCTGCAACCGAATCCGGGCAGTGACGGCGCACGGTGCGGAGCGGGTGATCCTTCGGCACCCTTCGGCTTCCTCGACCTCGAGCGCGACGTCCTGTTCCCGCTGCTGACCCTCCAGGCGAGTTTCTGGGCACAGCTCGTGACGCCGGAGTATTTCACCGACGCACACGGGCAGGCCCGGTACGAAGCCGGAAAGCAGGCACTTGCCGAGGGCGAGCGCTACCTCATCCTGCCTTCGTATTCCCCGGAGAACAAGCCGTCCGGTTATGGCAGCACCATCACCGCCAATGCGACCATGGACATCTCGGCCGCCCTCGATGGGTTGAAGATGGTCATCGCACTGGAGAAGGTCCTGGCCTCACCCGGACATGAGGAACGGATCGCCCGCTGGCAGGCGCTGCGGTCCCGCCTGCCCGAATACCGGTACGACGAAACCGGCGCGCTCAAGGAATGGGCGATGCGGGAATACGGCGAGAACAACGCCCATCGCCACATCAGCCACCTGTACTGCGCCTGGCCGGCGTATGAGGCGCAGGATGACCCCGCCCTGCGCCATGCCTGCGAAACCGCCATCCGCAACCGGGCCCGCGAGAACGAGGGAAAGGATGACACGGCATCCCACGGCTGGGTGCACCGCGCACTCGTGGCTGCCCGACTCAAGGATGCCACATCCGCCGTCAGGCACCTTCACACGCTGCTTTCAAGCAACATCCAGTACACTTCGCTGATGACGGACCACAACACTGATCGCAGTGCGGGCGTCTTCTGCACTGACACCGGCATCGGCTTGGTTGGCATTGTCAACGAGATGCTGCTGTATTCCGATACCGGAACGATTGAGCTGCTGCCCGCCATTCCAGCCGACTGGCGCACCGGCCGCGTCAGCGGCCTGATGGCCCGGACGAACGCCTGTGTGACCCGGCTGGTCTGGGACCGAACCGCCGGAACGGTGGAGGCGGACATCCGCTCCGACCGCGACCAGGCAATCCGTATCGACTGCCACATGGCACAGGGGGAAATGAGGGTGGCAGGCGTGAGGACGATGAAATGCGGCACACCCGTGATGTTCAAGGCTGGTGAAACGCTCAAGGTGGCCTTTCGGGTACCAACGGCTGGCCAACAGGCACATCTGCCCCCCTCCAGCTGATGGAAGCAGGCCATTGCCGGATCTCTCCGGCGACACTGACAAGCGGCGGTCACGTGGCTGCCGTACCCCTTGATGCAGGGGATGCGCACCCGTCGCCGCCCCCGGGTCACACCGGCAGGGCAAACCCCGCAACCAGCGCCAGCAGCACGATCAGGGGCGGCGGCACCTTCCCCGTGACCAGCAGCAGTCCGGTCGCGCCGGCCACCGCCAGGTTGGCGGGCGTGAATCCGCTCTTGCGCATCACGATGATCGCCGCCACGGCGATCATGCCCCCGGCGACGGCGTTGATGCCCCGCAACGACACCTTGATGCCCCGGATGGCCCTGAGCCGTTCCCAGACGGGAATGACAAAAAAGATGAGCAGGATGCCCGGCAGGAAGATGCCCACGCCGCCGATGGCGGCCGCCAGCACCTGAACGAGGGGACCGCCGTCCCGTCCGGCCATGCCGCCGGCATACGCCGCAAAGCTGAACATCGGCCCCGGCAGGCCCTGCACAAGGCCATATCCGGTCAGGAACGCCTCGCCCGTCAGGTACATCCGCTGTTCGACCAGCTCGCTGTACATCACCGGCACGACGACCTGACCACCGCCGAACACAAGATATCCGTAGCGGTAAAAGCTCTCGAGCAGATGCACGAGACGGGTGTCCCACGTCAGGGTCAGCACGACGCCGCCCAGGGCAAGCACGGCAAATACCGCCAGGTATCCCCAGGGCGGGTCGAGCCGCACCGTATGCCACAAGCCGCGTTCCCGCGACGCAACGACCGCGGCGAGGCCGCCGGCAAGCAACACCAGCGGGAACACCCACGGCTGGCGGAGGAAGTATGTCGTGACGGCGCCGAACACCAGCAGGCCGACGGTCAGCGGATCCACCGCCACCTTGCGGCCGATGCGGAACGCGGCCACCACGATGAAGCCCACCGCCATCGGGCCGATGAAGCGCAACCCCTCGGAAGAGATCCGAAGGGCCGCCAACAGTTCATACACGAAGGACAGCACGCCCATGACCACGACCGCGGGCAACGCCCAGACCAGCAGGGTCAGCAGCCCAAGGACGGGGCCGCCCATGCGGTGCCCCACCGCAACGATGGTCTGGGTGCTCGTCGGTCCCGGCAGCACGCTGCACAGGGCGACCAGCTCGATCAGCTCCTCCTCGGTCAGGTAGCGGCGCTTTTTCACCATCTGGTCGATGAACACGCCGATATGCGCCTCCGGCCCGCCGTAGGAGCCGAGCGAGCAGATGAAGACATCCTTGAGAAAGGCGCGCCACGGCACATCGGCATGACGGTGCGAGGACGGTGTTCGTATGGCTGTTCGTTTGGTCATGGAGTCCCTCCCCTGGAAGTGACATACCACCGCGGCACCCATGCGCAACCGTTTTTCATGAGCAACGCCCGGACAGTCACCGTACAACGATCCCCATGCAAAGAGACCCGCAGGACGCAATCGCTCAACACGACCGCATCATACGGGTCTCTTGCGGATGGAATTTCCGGGCGGGGCCAAGGGAGCGTTCAGGAAATCGCCGCGGCGTACAGCCACGTCATCGCCCGCTCGATGTGCGCGTCCCAATAGGCCCAGTCGTGCACGCCCGGACCTTCCGTGTACTCGTGCGGCACGCCGAGCGTCTCGAGATGAGCATGGAAGCTGCGGTTGTCGGCGATCAGGAAGTCGTCCTCGCCGCAGGCCATGTAGATGCGCGGCAGCGCCGAACCGGCCTCGACCAAACGGCTGGCCAGCGCCTTGGGATCACGATCGGAACCCAGCACCTTGCCCATTTCGCCGAAGGTGTGCCGATAATAGCTGTACGGAGCCACGGGATTCTGGTCCTCGGGCTTGAGCTTGTCCACCATGTCCGTGATGAGTGCGGACGACAGGGCGACGATGCCGCCAAACGTCTCCGGATAGCGAAGACCCGTGCGCATCGCACCGAATCCGCCCATGGAGAGGCCTCCGATGGCGGTGTCCTCGCGCTTGTCCGAAAGCGGGAACACGGTGCGGGTGAACGAGACAATCTCCTCGCCCGTCATCTTCCCGTACAGGGCACCCCGCACCTCGTCGTCGAGATAGAAGCTGTTCTCCGCAGAGGGCATGACGACCGCGACACGATGCTGGCGCGACAGGGCGTCGATGCGTGAGCTGTGCAGCCAGTCGCGGTGACTGCCGCAGTATCCGTGCAGCAGGTACAGCGTCTTGAACGGAGCCGGCGGTGAAACCGCTTCCGAACCCGGCATGTCGGGCGTCTCGACGGGCAGCAGGACCGTCATGGGCATATTGCGGTGCAGGGCGTTCGAGAAATACTCAATGTGAAAGATTGCCATGTTGACCTCCAAAGCTTGACCCGGAACACGATGTTCCCTCTTCTGTCACGCTGTTTCGTGTCATGTTCACCCGACTTATCCCAATCGCCGCGGATCGATCGAGATCCTGTTCTCCCCGGCCTTCAGGCCTGCGAACGGCCCCGCCGGGCGTTTTTCACCCGTCGCCACACCGGCGAAATCGGTGGTGACCTTCACATCGGCCGCCACCTCCGGCAGCGCCTCCGGCAGCGTGATGACCGCCGTCAGGTTCTGCGTGTCGATCTCGACCTTCAGGTCGAGCGCGCAGCCCGTGAGGTCGAAGCCGCAGAACTCCTGCCAGGTCTTGAGGTCCAGGCACATCTCGGGTTCCGGGTACATCTGGCGCAGATACCCGCCCGGCATGCGCGAGTAGGCGTTGCCCTCGACCGTGTTGTGCTCGTTCGGCAGGATGATCGCCGCCTCGCCGCAATCGTGGAACAGGTTGTTGAGGAAGTGGTGCGCCCGGCAGGTGCCGCCGCGGATGTGTTCGAGCCGGAACGCGACGACCTTGGCGAAGAAGCCCGCCTTGTCGCACTTGCCGATGAGGTTGTTCACCACGCGCAGGCGGTCGGTGCCCTCGAGGTACAGCCCGTACCCGTTGCGGCCCTCGCGCTCGGTCGTGCGGTACCAGCCCGTGGAGCCCGGCTCGGGCTTCACGGCGTTGCGGTCGTACCGGCCCTCGACATTCCAGATCACGTTGTTGTCGATGAGGTTCTCCTCGTCCTTCGTGCACTCGATGAACAGGTGCTCGCGCGCATCGATGCCGTCGAGGAACAGGTTGCCCGTCAGGCGGTTGTTGTGGTTGGCGACATCGAGCCACAGCGCGTCGCAGCCGTATTGCCGGCGGATGACGTTGCGGCGGATGAGGGAGCCCTGGGAGTTGTGCAGCTTGATGCCGCCGGCCTCCCACGACAGCTCCATGCGCTGCCAGCCGGTCCCCTCGATGAGGTTGTCCTCGATCAGCAGGCTCGTGACGAACATGCCGGCGATGCCGCAGACGCCCACGTCGCGGATCGTGTTGCGCCGGATCACCGTGTGACCGTGCACCTCGCCCATGACAAAATCGTGGTGCCAGCACTCGTTGCCGCAGTCGATGCCCACGCCGTTGGCCCAGTCGATCGTGCAGTCCTCGATGATCCAGTGGTGGCCGCGGTAGCAGGAGAGCGACCCGCGCTGTGGCACCGGCGCGCCGGTCGCGGCATGGCAAAGGGTCAGCCCCTTGACCCGGATGTACGACAGGAAGGGCACCTTCGGGGCGAAGCACTGCTCGCGGTTCGTCAGCTCGACCACATGGTCGCGGGGATCGGCGTCGCCGGCCAGCCGGATGTGCACCTTCTGCCCGTTCGCCTCGATCCAGTAGCTGTTCTCGCGCTGTCCGAGCTGGTTGTACAGCTGCACCTGGTGCAGCGGCTTCCCGTCGACGAACACCATGCCGCGGCGGTTGAGGTAGGTGGTCATGTCCGTCTTCTCGTACTCGATGAACAGCCGGTCGTGCAGGATGTTCACGGCGCAGAACGGGTTGTAGCCCTGGAAATCCGCCGGGTCGAGCTCGATCTCCCACACGCGGACATGGGCCGTCAGCGCCGGATCCTCTCCCCAGCGGCGCATCAGGCGCCAGCCCTGGCTGGGCTTGAACTGCTTCGCAACAACCGATGCCTTGACGAACACGTCCTCACCCGGGCAGGCCTCGTAGGAGACCATGCGGTCCGGCCCCTCGCCACCGCGGGCGGGCTGGACGGTTTCGCGGTAGGTGCCGCCGTGGATGAGCACACGGGTGCCCGGCTCCGCGACCTGTGCGGCCGCGTTGATGGTCCGGAACGGGCGCTCCGGACTCCCGTCGTTCGCATCATCGGCCATCGGATGGTTCCGGTCGACATGCAGCTCCCGGTCGAAGGACAGGGGCTGGTCCCAGAAGGCGAAGGGACTGCCGTTGGGCAGCAGGGCGGTGGGGTCCATGGTGCGGTCTGCTTGCATGGGTTTCCTTCCTTTCTGTTCGAGGCGGTTCGGGATGCTTCGTGTCTGTATGCCATTCTTGGTTTCACTGCCACACGCAACATGACGGGAGCTTGCCGCCGGCGACGCCTCCGTATCCGGTCCGCGCGGCGGATCCCGTTTGCCGCGGCATCCGCCGCATCAGGACTGCGGGTTGCGCCCCACGCCCGCCGGAAACGTGTCGACCAGATTGATCCGCATCGCTTCTTCTTGCGAGACGGGCGTCTTCGTCCAGTCGATGGTTCGCTCGAGACCGGCATAATCGCAGATGCGGATGGCGCACAGCAGGCCGTCCGGGCCGCGCTCATAGGCCGAGATGCCGGAGATCGCGATGCGTGCCATTTCCTGCTGTCCCTGCCTCGACACGATGTGCACCCATTCGATGATCGCGGTCGTGTTGTCGTCGGTGAGCGTCTCGTACCGCATGCCGACGCACCGGGGAATGTAGCGGTTCATGCCCTCGAACTTCCGGCGGAGCGCCTCGCGGCCGTGATCCTCCTGCGCCGCCCCGGCAGCCTCCCCGGCCGGCTCGTAGCCGCCGAACAGGCATCCCTCGCCCATGACGCCCATGATGCGGTCCACATCGGTGCCCGGCACATGGTGCAGCGCCTCGTAGTACTCGCGCATGGCGCCGGACAGCAGGCCCGGATCCCCCATTTCGAGATGGGCCGAACGGAACAGGGGCTTGCGGTAGGCCGTCTGCCCCGGCACATAGGCGCAATGGCAGTACAGGCGCACCTCGTCGAGGGTGTCGGCGGTGCGGAGGTCGCCCACGATGAACATCGGCACCTCGTTGATCTCGCCGTCGACGACGAACCGGATGACGGCCTCCGTGATGGAACGCCCGTTGGCCCTGGTCTGGATGACCGGCTGCACGCTGGCCCCCTGTGCGTGGAAGGCGGCGTGCCACCCCTCCGCGAATGCGCGGATGCCGGAAAGACCCTCGAAGCGCCCATAGGGCGCGTCCACCGCGCTCGGGGCATGGCCGAACAGCTTGCGCTCGCGGAAGCAGGCGACCGCCTCTTCCGTGTCTCCGAAGCATACGGCGTTCATGAACCGCAATTCGGGGGAATTCGCCTGGATGATGCGATCGGGCCTGGCGTGAAGCCGTGCGAGGGAACATGCCTGTCTGGTCTTCATGACGATTTCCTTTCTTGCCCGTCACCGGCATGGGCGGAACGGACTGAAAGACACAGTGACGCGCGGTGGACGAATCGTTTTAGCAACAGGAAGCACCACAGGTGACCAGGGGATGGAATCGTGCCGAGCGGGAGCGGGCCGGGGCGGACTGTCAAGGGGCCGGGAAGTGGCGGAAAAACAGGATAGGAGGGCATGCTCCGGGGAGCCCGCCCTCCTATCGTATCACGTTGTCCGGTCATCGGACACAGATGTTTTTTGCCTTTTCCTCGCAAAAACTTGATGCCGGTGCGGCAATCCGTTTTCGCTTACTTTGCGACCGCCTTGGCGCGCAGCTCGACGATCTTCTGGCAGCGGGCCGTGTCGGCGGCGACGATGTCCTTCCAGCCAAGGCCCTCGAGATCGGTCTGCATCTGCTTCCAGAGCGCCTCGAACTCGTCCGCGTTCTTGGCGAAGACCATTCTCCAGGAGGTGTTCTTCACCAGCTCGGAGCACTGGCTGCGCTTGTTCTTGATGTCGGATGAGTCGACGCCGAGGCTGGCGTTGATGTTCGGCACGACGGTGACCATGTTGTTCTTCGTCAGGTAGTCCATGGCGTTCTTCGCACCGCCGAATGCCTCGGACCACTCGATGTTCAGCGCGGTCTTGTTCAGCTCGAGCGTGGAGCTCCAGTAGTTCTGGTTGTAGAACTCGCCTGTCGCCGGATCGATCGTGAAATCGGACATGATCATGGAGTTGATCTTGCTCTGGCCGTCCTGGTAACCACCGCCACCCCACTCGGCCGGCACGGGGGTGTTGTTCTGGAACGCGGTCTGTCCCACTTCGGTGAGCTTGAACTTGCCGTCGGCGGTCTTCTCGTAATTGAAGCCCTCGATGCCGTTGGCATGGTAGCGCAGGCCTTCGGGAGAAACCAGGAAGTCCATCAGTTCCATGCACCGCACGGGATCCTTCACCTGGGAGCCCAGTGCGAACACGCGGCCGTTGCCGTAGAAGGCATCGGAGGTCTGCATGATGTTCATGTCCTTGATCGGGATCATCACGCCGCCGTCCTTTTCCTTGCCGCGGGCGGGCGTGTTGTAGAAGCCGCGCTGCCAGGAATACCACATCAGCAGCACCTGGTTGCCGGTCAGCTTCTCATTGACCTTGTTCCAGTCCTGGGCGGCGGAGTCCGGATCGACCAGACCCATCTGGTTGGCGTCGAAGTAGAACTTCAGGATGGTCTTGTACATGCTGGCGTCATCCGAGAACGGCACGATGTCGCCCTTGGCGCTGAGCAGGACGGAACCGGTTCCCTCGGGCTGCTCGTAGCCGTACCAGTTGCACAGCCAGCGCACGTTCTCCATGGAATACGTGTCCCAGTCCTTCCACAGCGTGATCGGGATGATGGTCTTGCCATCGGGTGTGGTGGGCGTGGTTTCCTTCATCTTCTTGAGGACTTCGAGCAACCCCTGCAGGTTGGCGATTTCCGGCCGGCCTGCGGCGGTGTAGTACTTCCAGTTGAGGATGGGCGAGGAGTAGGCCAGCTCCTCGGAATAGGTCGTCGGGGAGGTGTCGGCCTCGAAGGTGGGCAGGCCGTAGATCTTCTTGTCGGGATTGGACACTTCGAACGTGGAGTTGAAGTACTCGAAGTGATCCATGTACTCCATGAGGTTGGGGCAGTTCTTGATCAGCTCGGTCATGTCGGCGATCAGCCCGGCCTGGATGCACTCCTCCATCTGGCTGTTGTCGATGACGCAGATGTCGCCCAGGCTCCCTGCCGCGGAACGGGTCTTGTAGAGCGCGTCGCCGCCAACCTGGGGGGCAATGATGTTCAGGGTGATGTTGAGCTTGTCCTTGAGGACCTTGGCGTACCACCCGGTCTGCTCGCCCTGGTAGTTCGCCGCGTTGTTGTACATGTCGATGGTGAGCGGCTCGTAGGTCTTGGCTTCGGGCGAGGCGGATGCGGCGGCGGATGCCTCGGTCGACGCGGCGGCCGAGCTCGAGGCGGCCGGGGATGCCGACGTGCCCGCGGTGCCGCCGCAGCCGGTCAATGCCACCGTCACCGCAAGCAACGTGGCGAGGAACAGGGACAGCCGTTTTCTGGTGTTTCCGGTTTTCATGTTGTACCCTCCTTGTTCTATTGGTTGTCGGCCATGCCGGATGCTTCCGGCCATGCCGTTCAGCCCGGACCCTGCCACAGGTGCGGCGAACCAGACCGCCTGTCCCCTGGCGGAGCGACGGTTCCGCTTCACCCCTGTGATGCAGCCGTGGAATCGGCCGTCCTGCCGCGAGGACCGGCGGCCTGTGCCTTGTGCGGTCAGCCCTTGACCGCACCGATCATGATGCCCTTGACGAAGAACCGCTGGAAGATCGGGTAAACCAGGATGATCGGGGCGACAACGATGATCGTGACCGTCATGCGCACCGATGTGGTTGTCTGCTTGGTCGCCAAAGAGGTCAAAGCCATCGAGCCCTGGTTCTGCAGGTTGACCATCGAGGCGAGCGAGCTGGCCTGGTTGATGTACTGGTACAGGGTGAACTGCAGGCTGAAGAGCTTGTTGTCGGTGACCAGCAGCAGGGTGTCCTGAAACGAGTTCCATTGGCCGACGGCGGCGAAGATGGCGACGGTGGCGAGGATCGGCGTCATGATCGGCAGCATGATACGGAAAAAGAACTTCATGACACCCGCCCCGTCGATCTCGGCAGCCTGCTGCAGCTCGCGCGGCACGGATTCGACGAAGGTCTTCACCAGCACGATGTAAAAGGGCGCGACGATGGCCGGCAGGATGTACGCAAGAAAATTGTTCGTCAGCTTGAGGTCCTTCATCGTCAGGTACCAGGGAATGACGCCGGCGTTGAAGTACATGGTCACGATGGTGAACCGATACCAGAACTTGCGGGCCCACAGGTCCTCCTGCGAGAACATGAAGCCCAGGAAGGCCGATGCGCCCACGGTCAGCACCGTGCCGATGAGGGTGCGCCCCAGCGAGATCTTCGTGGCGTTCCACAAGCCGGGGATCTTGAAGACATCCACATAGTTCTTCAGATGGAACCCGACAGGCCAGAACAGGACGTTTCCGGCGCCGCTGACGTCGTTGGCGCTGATGGTGTTGATGAAGATGTAATAAAACGGATAGGTGCACAACAGGCCAAACAGCCCGAACAGCACATAGATGAGGACATTGGCCGCCCTGTCGGCCACGGTGCCCTGCTCGATCTTCTTGCGGGCCTGCCGGATCTGCCGGCTTTCCAGACGTTCCGCACGACTCATGGATTGCATTCTCCTTTTCCGGGGTCATGCCTTGATGACCAAATCTGTCAGTTGCCCGGCATGGTCGCATGCGCGGCGTATCCGCACGGGTCCGCCGTCACACGATCGACTCGCCGCGCACCCACTTCGACAGCGTGTTGACGCTGAACAGCAGCACCACGCTGATCACGCTCTTGAGCATGCTGATGGCGACGGAGACCGAGTAGCTGCCGCCACCGACGGCCAGGTTGTAGACATACAGGTCGAGCACCTGGATGGTGTCCTTGTTGAAGGCGTTCTGGAACACGTAGTACTGTTCCATGCCGTTGTTGAGGAAGCCCGCGATCTGCAGCATCAGCAGCACGAAGTAGGTCGGCAGCAGGCAGGGCACCGTGATGTGCCAGATCACCTGCATGCGGCTTGCCCCGTCGACCTTCGCGGCCTCGAACAGGGCGTCGTCGATGCCCGTGATGGCCGCGATGTACATGATGGCAGACCAGCCGAGCGCCTTCCAGGTGTACCAGGCCCACATCGTGACCCACACATGGTCCGAGGATTGCAGCCACAGCACCGGGCCGCCGGTCAGGCCCATGCTTTTGATCAGGCTGTTGGCCATGCCCTCGGAGGAGAACAGCGCGAAGGCAAGCGAGTAGGCAAGCACCCAGCTGATGAAGTTCGGCAGCGTGGTGACCGTCTGGATGAGCTTGCGGTAGCGGGTGCTGCGGATTTCGTTGAGAAAGATCGCAAACGCCATCGGCAGCCACGAGAACAGGATGTTCAAGCCGCTCATGCCGAAGGTGTTCTTGATGACCTGCAGCAGCTGCGACACCTTGACCTTGTTCGCCACCATGTCCTGGAACCAGAACAGCCCCACGAAGGGGGATTTCTTCAACGGGATCGGCGGCATGTAGTCGAAGAAGGCGTACACCCATCCGTACAGCGGATAGTACGCGAACACGCCGAGGATGATCATGAACGGCAGGATGTAGAGGAACTTGAGAAAGCCCTGGGATTTCTTGCTGTGGAGGATCGCCCGGTTGTTGTTGCCTTGAAGCAAGCCTTGCATCGTGTCACCTGTTCCTTGATGTTGTTGTGACTGGACATGCCCGTACCGCGGGCGCCTCCTCCGTTGTGCCGGCCTGCCGGCGCGAATCGGCTCCGTGGAGCCGCCGGTCGCGGCATGCGGCGGATGGCGTGGCGCGCCGGACGGTCATGCCGGTTTGATCCGCAGCATCAGCATATGCAATATCGTTTTTGCACACTACGCAATGATTGCGCTTTCCCGCACAATCCTTGCCTGCCTTGACGCATAATTCTTGCGGTCTCCACCCCTTGCGCGGACACGCCGAAAAGCCCTCGCAAGAGGGCTTCTGCGTAAGGCACGTTCATCGGGTCATGCGGTGGTCCTGCTGTTTCTTGCGTGGCTGCCGGTTTCAAATGCGTGCCGCCGCTGCCGGCCGCGGTACTCCGTCGGGGTGCAGTCGAAGTGGATGCGGAACATGCGGATGAACGCCGATATCGAGGCGAACCCCGACCGGAAGGCGACCTCCGTGACGGAAAGGCCCCCTTCGGCAAGCATCCGAGCCGCATTGCGGATGCGGATGCCGTTGAGATACTGGTAGAAGCTCTCGCCAGTCTGCCGCTTGAAGATCCGGTCGAAATGGAACCGGCTGAAGCCGCTCCTGCGCGCCATATCCTCCAGCGACAGTTTTTCCATGTAATGCTGGTGGAGGAATTCGCAGATCTCCAGCAGGTTGTGCGTCTGTCCCCGCTGCTCCTGCTCGTGCGGCGGGCCGGCATGGGCCTGCTGCGCCGCCTGGCGGCCGCACAACACAAGGATCTGCAGCAGCGACACGTACTTTGACAGTTCCGATACGCGTCCGCCGCGGGCATGCTCGTTGCCAATGGCATACATCAGCTCGCGGACACGGGCATGCAGCTCCAGGTCGATTTCCGGTGCCAGGCGCAGGACGGGCGGCAGCACGGCGCGCACCGACTCGAGCATCGGATGGTTGCAGATGGGCTGAAGCGAGGCCAGCAGAATATACCTGCGTCCTGCGGCCGGCGCCATCTGGTGCGGCGTGTTCGGCTGCAGCACGAGGATGTCGCCCTGATCGAGGGGATGGACGACACCACCGCACTCGACGGCATACCCGCCCTCCACCGGCATGATGATCTCCAGGGCCGCATGATGGTGCAGCGGGTACCCCTGGCAGACGGACCGGTCATAAAACAGCAGCAGCGAGTCGTCGCGGAAATTGACCTTCTCATGGATCGGTCGTATGGCTTCCATTCACCCATCCCCCTCTGGACGGGTTCCCGTCGGGAACCCGTGAAACCGCTCACGGCAAAAATTCCAGCATCACGATGGCATGTGCGGGTACCTCAAGATCCAGCGTCCCATCCACAAGCCGCATGGACGCCATGTCCGTCGAGCGGACGGCGTCGGGTGCCTCGAACGTGTTGTGCGCCTGCAGTGCGGGCGCCGTGAGCATGCGGCCCGACACGACGGCAGACGCCATGCCGCGCGCCTCGATGCGGAGCATGGCCGGCTCCCGCGTCCGCAGGTTGCACAGCGACACATGCACCCGGCCGTCGGCGTCCACGGAGGCGGAGGCATCCACGGCCGGCACCTCATGCCCGTCGCAGCCGGTTGACGCGCACTGCAGCGTCACCGGCAGCAGGGTGGCGTCCTGATGCGCCTTGAACAGATCGAACACATGCCAGGTCGGCGTGCGGAGCATGCGGGCGCCGTCGGTCAGCACGACGGACTGCAGCACATTGACGGTCTGGGCCAGGTTGGCCATGTGGACACGTTCGCACCGGTTGATGAAGCCGTTGAGCTGCACGGCTGCCACCATCGCGTCGCGGAGCGTGTTCTGCTGGTACAGGAAGCCCGGGTTCGTGCCCGGCTCCACATCGAACCAGGTGCCCCATTCGTCGACGATGAGGCCGACACGTTTCTCCGGATCATACCGGTCCATGATGGCGCCGTGCCGGTCGACCAGCTCGTTCATGAAAAATGCGTTCCCGAGTACCGAGAACCACTCCGCCTCTGAGAAATCGGTTGCGGAGCCCTTGATGGCCCAGTCCTTCGCGGTGCGGGTGTAATAGTGGAGGCTCAGGCCGTCCATGCGACCGGCCGCCTCGCGCATCAGCACCTCGGTCCAGTGCCAGTCGTCGACGGAAGCGCCGCCGGCCACACGGTAGATGCGGTTGTCGCCGAAGTTGCGCACGTACGTCGCATACCGGCGGTATTCGTCGGCATAGTACTCCGCCCGCATGTCCCCGCCGCAGCCCCAGTTCTCGTTGCCCACGCCGAAGAAGGGCAGCGTCCAGGGCGATTCCCGCCCGTTCTGCCGGCGCAGGTTCGCCATGGGCGACTCGCCGTCGAACGTCATGTACTCGACCCACGCCTGCATCTCCTGCACGGTGCCGCTGCCCAGGTTGCCGCAGATGTATGGGTCCGCGCCGATGAGCTCGCACAGGCGGAAAAACTCGTGTGTGCCGAAGTGGTTGTTCTCGATGACGCCACCCCAGTGGGTGTTCAGCATGAAGGGACGCTGCCCGTGGGGCCCGATGCCGTCGCGCCAGTGGTAGATGTCGGCGTAGCAGCCGCCCGGCCAGCGCAGGACGGGGATGCGGATGTCACGCAGCGCCTGGATGACGTCGTTGCGCAGCCCGTCCGTGTTCGGTATGGGCGAGTCGGGACCGACCCACATGCCCTCGTAGATGCAGCGGCCGAGATGCTCGGCGAAATGCCCGTAGATGTGCTTGCGGATACGTGCGCCCTTGCGGTCGACATCAAACAGCAACCTGTCCATGAGACTCCTGTGCCGGGGCTCGCGCCGGCGGTGCACAGGGGAGGCTCCCCCCTGCATCGGTGGCGTCATGTTACAGGTTGATTCTATCCGTGCGCCGGGCAGGAATCCATTGGCATCGCTTTACTTTGTTCTCTTCTGTTTACCGGTTTTTCACTCCGACCCAAGGCATCGCAGGAATCAGGCACACGAATTCGGTGTTCCGCCCGCAGGCTCCTTGCCCGTTGGTTCTGACCCGCCCGCAGGCGCCTCGCCTGATGATTCTGTCGATTCCGATCCATCCGCCGGATCCTTGCCTGCGGGTTCCGTTCCGCCTGACACAGCCTGTTCCCCGTGCTCCGGCACGCCATCTTCCGCCGCCGCCCCGCGCCGGGACCGCTTGTCGCGGTACATGGCCTCGTCGGCCTGCTTGATGATCCGCTCAATATCGAAGGGATTCTCCTGGAACCGGGCGCCGATGGCGATGCGGCATTGAACGGGTGAATCCGGTTCCGTGAGCGTGCGTCCGGCATCGGCGCGCATCGTCTCGACAAACGCTTCGAAAGCAGACGCCTCGCAGTCCCCCACCAGCAGCAGGAACTCATCGCCCCCCAACCGGTACGCGCTGGCCTTTGGCCACGCGCCGGCATGCCGCTGGATGAACGCGCCGGTCCTGCGGATGACCGCATCGCCCGCCTCGTGCCCGCTGGAGTCGTTCAACCGCTTGAGATTGTCGACATCCATGTAAATGACGCCGATGGTGGGGTATGCCTCCAGTGCTTCCCGGTTCTCCGTCAGATGGCGCTTGTTGAACAGGCCCGTCATGCTTTCGTGGTAGCTGTTCCAGTTCGCAATGGCCAGCCGGGAGCTGGACCGCTTGATGTCCTGCTCCATCTTCATCATGGAGGCGTGCAGCGCCTCGATCTCATCGTGCGTGCGGATGTCGAGCCGGGAAAGCTCGCTGGTGCTGGTGCCCTCGTCGAGGAGCGCCTCGTAGTTGGCTGCCGCGGAGGAGAGCCGGTTGATGGGGTCAACGACGCTGCGGCGGATGAGCACAAGAATGCCCGCGCATACCACCACCGCGACCAGGGTCTGGATGATGGTGAATTGAAACAGGAACCGGATCTGTTTCGCCACGGCATCCGCCGTCGAAATGCCGACAACGACATATCCCAGCGGGATGTCGTAGGAGGAGAGAACCGGCATGTAGACATCGATGTGGCTCGCGTACGTGAGGTAGCCGATGTCCTCGCCATTCTGGAGTGCCGTCCGGATGGGCTGCTGCAGCGCATCGTACCGCGTGCTGTCGCCCAGAAAGGCACCCTGCTCCGTCAGGTCCGTGTCGAATATGTAATGGCAGCCATCCTCACGAAACTGGACCATCGACAGCGACACGATGTTGTCATTCGTGTTGCGATAGTCGATCAGCCGGTTCCAGGTCTCATAGTAGGCCGTGTCGCGCTCGAGGGTCGCCGCATACTGCTGGATGCGGTCGCTGTCGATGATCAGCACGCAGGTGCGGGCGACGGTTTCGGCGGCCGACGAGCTGAACTCGGTGTTGGTCCGCACGAAGGTCCGATAACCCAGCGCGACCGAGAACAGGTTGATCGCCAGCGCGAACAGGATGATCAGAAGGGCGACACGACCGCGAAGACGAAGCTTCCGATACAGGAACATGCGGTCACCTCCTCAGTAAGCGCGGGCGGGGAGCGACGCGGCTGCGTTCTCATGGGTGAAGATGCTTTCCTCGGAGTAGTATACCTTGTCAACCGGCTCCCCCGCTTCGAGCCGACGGATGATTTTGTCCGTCAGATCCGCAAGCAGCGGATTGCACTCCACCGTCGCATGCAGCCTGCCGGCGATCATCTCGTCGAAGGCCTGACGCAGGGCATCGAAGGAAACCGTGATCACGCCGCCGTCAAGTCCGAAGGCGATGTCGTTGCGTTCCATCGCCTTCATGGCGCCGAACATCATGTTGTCGTTGTGGGTGATCAGCACGTCAAAGGAGTCAATCCGGCCGATCAGCTCCTGCATCACGGTCTGCCCCTCGCCCTGGGTGAAGTTGGCGACGGCGTTGGCGACGACATGCCACTCGGGATGGGCCGACACGATTTCGGCCAGTCCTGCAGCCCGTCCCAGGGTGGCGGAGGATCCAGGCGTGCCTTCGAGTATTACGATGTTGATCTGCTCGCCGGCACGGCCGGCCTGTTCCAGATACTGTGCGAGCCAGCGGCCTGCCTTGCGGCCCTCCTCCTCGAAGTCGGAACCGACCCAGCATGTGTAGAGCGAGGCATCGGCATCCACCCGCCGGTCCGTGATGATGACGGGAATGCCGGCATCGCGGGCCGCAAGGAGCGCGTCGGTCCACCCCGCCTCCACGATGGGGTCGAGCACGATGTAGTCGACCTGCTGCCGGACCAGGTCGTACAGCGCCTTCACCTGGCGCTCCGGGCGCGAGTTGCCGTCAATGTACAGGAAACGGTATCCGTTTGCCTCGGTGAACACCCGGAAGTAGTCCTGGGTGTTCGCATCGCGCCAGTCCGACTCCTTGCCGGTCTGGATGAACCCGACGGTGACCAGGGTATCGTCGTACTGCGGCGCGGGACCGTGCATCAACACGCGTTCGGCCTCGGGCATGCCGCCGAACCCGCATCCGCCGGCCAGCAGGAGAACAAGGCTGTACAGGACCAGGAGGCGAACTGATCTCATGAAAGGCTCCCGTAGCTCGTCGCAGGGGCACGACGGCTCACAGCACACAGGCTCACGTGTTCCGCATGCCATGGATGGCGATGATGCGGACGGCCATGTTGCGGACGGCCATGTATGAGTATATACCCATTCGGAAACGGTTTCACGTTCCTGGAACGCATTTCGCCGGAAAAAGACCGGTGGCCGCGCACGCCGGTCTTTTCAGTTCGGCGCGGGTGCCAAGGCCCCGGTCGTCTGCCGGAAATAGCGCAGGAGAAAGAACACGGTGACGATGACCGACAGGGCGTCCGCAACCGGCACGGAAACCCAGGTTCCCGTGAGGCCGAACAGCAACGGCAGCAGGAGCACGGCGGGAATCAGGAACAGGAACTGGCGCCCCAGGCCCAGGAATATCGCGATCCGCGCCTTGGCGACCGACTGGAAGAAGGCGGAGCCCATGAGGTTGATGCCGACAACCGGCAGCATGGCGACATAGATGCGCAGGCCCTTGATCGCCACCGGCATCGTCGCGGAGTCCGCCGCGATGAACAGGCTCATGAAGGCGCCCGGGAACAGCTCCAGCAGCAGGAACACGACGGACGCCACCGCGATGGCGGCACCCGTTGCCAGATACAGCGTGCGCTGTGCGCGCTCGGGCTTTCCGGCACCGTGGTTGTAGCCGACTATGGGGCCAAGACCCTGCTGGATGCCGAAGATGGGCATGATGAACAGCGTGAACAGGCTGTTGATGGCGCCCATCGCCGTCACGGCGGCCACGCCGCCGTGGGAGAGCAGGCTGTTGG
This sequence comes from Bacillota bacterium, assembly GCA_023440865.1. GTDB lineage: Bacteria > Bacillota > Clostridia > DSM-8532 > DSM-8532 > JAEWSN01. Next base: position 30,472 of record JAEXRM010000097.1, on the reverse strand, counting down.
TGAGGATGCCCATCGACACGCCGACGCCCAGCTGCCCGAGAAAGGAGGACGAACCGACGGCGCAGATGCCGCCCAGCAGCCGCAGGTCGGGCACCCAGTCGGCACGCTTCGGCTTGAGCAGGCTCTTGCCCCCGAGGTAGTGCGGCAGCAGCACCAGCAGGCCGCACACCTGCCCGATCGCGGTGGCGGTGGCCGCGCCGCGCACACCGAGCCGCAGCCAGGCGACGAGAACGGTGGCGAGCACCAGGTTCACCAGCACGGAGGTGATCATCGACGCCATGGACAGGCGGGGCTTGCCTTCCGTGCGCACAACGGCCGCCAGGGTGAACGACAGGAACTGGAATGGCGTCGCGAGCAGGATGATGAACAGGAAGTCATGCGCGGGCGCAAGAATGTTCCCCTCCGCGCCAAACACCTTCAGGATGGGATTGAGGAAGACGATGCCCGTCAGGGACACCAGCACGCCGACGCCGATCATCGCGGTAACCGTGTTCCCGAACACCTTCTCGGCCCCCCGCTGGTCGCGTTCACCGAAGCGGATGGCGATCAGCGCGCTGCCGCCGACCCCGATGAGGTTGGCGAAGGCGAAGGTCAGCATCATGATCGGGAACGCCACCGTCAATCCGGCCAGCGCGTCCTCGCCGGAGAACCGGCCGATGAACACACGGTCGAGCACATTGTAGATGGCGCTCACCAGCATGGCGACGACGCCCGGTATCGAGTATTTCAGCAGCAGCCGGCCAACGGGCTGCGTGCCCAGTTCCTGATTTCCCTGCATGGTGCCTCCCGGAATGGTTGCGTCCGCGGGAAAGCACCTGCATGAGGGTGTCCTGGGCTCCCGGACGGACGTGTTGTACAGTTAGTTATCTAACCATCCCATTGTACTGGCTGCAGCGCCCCCAGTCAATTCGTTTGTTTTCAAACCATTTACCGGACAACGGGGATCTGTTATGCTGAATGGGCCGGAACCTGCCCTTCACCGCCGCGAGGCGGCGCGCAGCAGTCAGGACGGGCATCCGCTCCATCCGGCGCATCACGAAACGCCCTTTTGGGGAGGCATGCCATGGACGCCGAGCAAGCCGCCATTTCGAAGATCTTCTGCCTGATACCGGCCATCTCCCTGTCGTTCTTCAAGCCGTTCGAGCAGCACAACAGCCGCCCGGAGCTCAGCCGCTCGCATCTTCGCACGCTCATCAACCTGCGGATCGACGGCCCTTCCTCCATGACGCACCTGAGCCAGCGGATCGACCTGGAAAAGGGGTCCTTCACGCCCGTCGCCCGACACCTGGAGGAAGCCGGCTATCTCGAGCGCATCAAGCCTCCGGAGGACCGGCGGCAGACCCTGCTGTCGCTGACTCCGGAGGGAACACGGCTGACAGACGCGCTGATGGCGGAACACCGCCGCTTGGTCGAGGGCAGCATCGCGCAGCTGACCGCCGACGAAAGGGCGGAGTTCCTGACAGCCGTCGACACGATGCTGCGGCTGCTGCAGCGCATGAAACAGACTTGAACCTCACCCCTCGCAGTCGAGCCGGAACGAGGCCAGGTTGGCCGCGCCATGGCCGATGTAGGTGAAATACAGGGGAGACACGCCGTCCGGCAGGGTGATGTCGGCGGTGTACTCGCGCCACACATTCGAGAACTCGACGGGAATCGAGCCCAGCGCGGGGCCGTCCCATGCGGTTTTGACCTCGATGGCGCCCTTGCAGTAGCCCCGCACGCGGATCGCGACGCGCCGCACGCCCTTGAGGTCGAAGTAGCGGAAGCCCGCTGACGCGCCGGAGCGCAGGTTGGCCACGTAGCCGGGTTCCTGGTCGCCGTCGGCGCCATCCTGCGTGACCTTCGGGAACCGGCAGTCCATCCACTCGCCCGGTGCGCCCGTGGTGAAGGCGGCATCGCGTGCGAACAGGTGGCAGGCCAGATACGCGGGATACTCGCCGCAACCGGCAAGCGGCCCGCCGTTGGGACCGCACGAGGTGATCTCCACCTGCGGGATGGCGCCGTCCTCCGTGAACGCGATGGGCTCCACGCAGCCCTGGCGGCTGAAGTTCGTGCCGTTCGTGTGCCGGTGGTAGAAGATGTACCACTGCTCTCCCATCGCGACCATGCCGCCGTGGTTGTTGCCGCCGTATGCCATGGGCTGTCCGGCCGGCTTGTAGGTGTCGATGCCCACGTCGTTGTTGCTGACGATGACGCCGCGGTACGTGTAGTCCCTGCACGGATGCTTGCTGGTGGCGTAGCACAGCTCGGTCATGGCCTGCGAGGAATACACGAAGTAGTAGGTGTCCCCGCGCTTGCGGATGGAGGGCGCCTCGAAGAAGGCATGCCCCTCGAAGCCGGTGCCGGCGGCATATTCACGCCCCGGCACGATGAAGGCGGGTTCCTCGCGGATGGTGAGCATGTCCGGCCCGAGGACGGTGGCCATCGCGCCATGACGCGTCTTGTCGCCAAAACCGCAGAAGCCCGTGTATAGATAGGTCAGCTCGCCTTCGGTCAGCACACCGGGGTCGAACTGCGGCTCGTCGCCCTCCCGCTCGCCCAGGCGCCGGCCTTGTGCGTCATGCACGTAGCCGAGAAACCGGTAGGTGCCCGCCGGCGTGTCGCAGACGGCCACGGAGACGATCGACACCTTGTCGAGCACATAGTACAGGTAATACCGGCCATCCGGTCCCCTGGTCACATCCGGCGCGTACAGGCACATGCTGGCGTCCTGATTCAGCGGATCGTCCGTCTTGCGGTAGATGACACCCTCGTAGCGCCAGTCCGTCAGGTCTGCCACCGGCGCCGACCAGCACACATAGTCGCCCAGGCAGTAGGCATGGCCGTTGAACTTGTCGTGGGAACCATAAACGTAGACACGCCCGTCGTATACGTGCGGCTCTCCGTCAGGGGTGTACTCCCAGGACGGAAGGTACGGATTGAAGCCCTGCTGTTTCATATCGGCGACTCCTTTTCTGCTGGGGGTGATTCCATGCAAATCCCGGATGGTGACGCATGTCAGGGGCTGTCCAGGGATGTGCGTTTTCGTTTATGCCAAACCGCCTTGAGCATATCATCAGGCCCGCGCACGCGTCAACCGCCCGGCCTTTTCGACGGGAACCGCTTCGCGCAGTCCTTCCGGCGTGCTACAATACCCCGTGAGGAGGGCGCCATGATGAAGGAACGTCTTTCCCGACTGCTTTTCCGCCTCAGCACCATCTCCATCCGCAACAAGATCCTTGCGCTCACCGCGGTCGTCATCGTCGTTTCCCTGACCGTCTTCGCCTACTTCGCAACCCGCATCTCGAGCGACGCCATCATCGCCAAGGCTACGCACAACGCAGCCCGGGAGCTCGCGCTGATCGACCGCAGCCTGTCGACCCTGGTCGCCAGCGCGGAGGACAGCATCCGCATCCTGACGACCAACGACCGCCTGCAGGCCGCACTGGGCCGCTACGCGAAATCGCGGGGCGGGGCCCTGTTCTCGGTGGATGCGGCGGGCACGCTCTCCTCGGTCATGAGCAGCATGGTCACCCCGAACACGCATTATGCGGCGGCCAGCATCCTGACGGCGGAACAGGAGCTCTTCGAGATCGGCTACGCCGACAACCGCTGGGTCCGCAAGATCCTCGACGCGGAACAACTGGAGGCGGTCCGCCAAAAAAAGACGCCCAGCTGGATCCCCCTGCACGAGATGAGCTTCCGCAGCGGCTACGCCGCACCCGTGTTCACCATCGCCAAGCCCATCATCGAGCTGGATACCGGCCGGACGCTCGGCACGGCCGCCCTCTACCTGGAGGAATCGGTCGTGGCCGCCGTCTATCTGGAAAACCAGGTCAACCAGAACGACCGCTTCCTGATTCTCGACGCCGGCATGAACGTCCTGTCCTCGGTGAACAAGCAGGATCTGTTCCGGCCGTTGTCCGACGTGCAGCCCCTGCCTGCGGAGACACTCGAGCGGCTTGCCGCCCAGGGCAGTGCGATCCGCCGCATCGACGGGCAGCAGGTGCTGCTGACGCTGCATGCGTTCCGGAAGCTCGACTGGCGCATCCTGAGCATGATCCCGCTCAAGGAGATCACGACGGAGACACGCGGCATCACCCGCCTGATCGTCATCCTGGGCCTGGGCTGCCTGCTGTTCGCGGTCGCCGCGTCCTACCTGCTGGCGCACACCATCACCCGCCCCATCCTGTCGCTCGCGCGGCTGATGAAGGAGATGAACCGCGGCAATCTCGATGTCCGCACCCATTTCCAGGCGCAGGACGAGATCGGCCAGCTCGGCGAGGGCTTCAACCGCCTCATGGACATGGTCGGCCGGCTGCTCGAGCAGGTGCGCCAGGAGCAGCGGCTGCAGCACGAGACCGAGTTCCGGCTGCTGCAGTCGCAGATCAAGCCGCACTTCCTGTACAACACCATGGAAACGATCATCTCCTTCATCAAGCTCGACATGAAGGACCACGCGATGCGCACCGCCCGCAGCCTCGCAGCGTTCTACCGCGGCTCGCTCAGCCACGGACACGACATCATCGCCATCCGCGAGGAGATCGCGCTGATCACGAGCTACCTGACCATCCAGCAGCTGCGGTACGTCGGCATGGAGACCGTGTTCGACATCGAGCCCGGCATCCTCGACTGCCGCATCCCGAAACTGACGCTGCAGCCGCTGGTCGAGAACGCCATCTACCATGGCCTCAAGCCCAAGCGGGAAGCGGGGCGGCTTTCGATCCGGGGCTTTGCGGAAGGCGACCGGGTGCGGCTCGAGGTCATGGACGACGGGGTCGGCATGACCCCGGAAACCATCCGCACGGTGATGGCGGGCCAGCCGGATGACGACCATCCGTCGTCCGGCAGCCGCTTCGGCCTCGGCAGCGTCCTGACGCGCCTGCGGCTGACCTTCGGGGAAACGGCCGACCTGCATATCGAAAGCGAACCGAACGCGTACACGCGGGTCATCGTCCTGCTGCCGGCCGTCACCCGCGACCCGCTCGCACCGGACATTCGGGAGGAACACGCATGAGAAAGGTCCTGCTGATCGACGACGAATACTACTTCCGGCAGGCGTTGAAGGCCTCCATCCCCTGGGAGGAGAACGGCCTGTGCGTCTGCGGGGAGGCCCGCGACGGCGAGGAGGCGCTCGGACTGCTTGATTCGCTTGCGCCCGACATCGCGCTCGTGGACATCAACATGCCCGTCATGGACGGGCTGGCCTTTGCACGCGCCGTCCATGACCGCCGCCTGCCGACCCGGCTTGTGATCCTCTCCGGACACAGCGAGTTCGACTACGCCCGTCAGGCTGTCGCCCTGGGCGTGGTCAACTACCTGCTCAAGCCGGTGGATGACGACGAGCTGGTCCGGACGCTTGTCGACGTATCGCGGCAGCTTGACCGCGAGGAGCGCGTACGCATCGAGACGGACCAGCTCAAGCGGCAGTTCCGCGAGAACCGGCCGCTGTTGCGCGCCCGGCTGCTCAACGAGCTGCTCGCGGGGCAGGCGGACATCCGGCCCGGGGTGCTGGGTTCCCGGCTTGCCTCCCTGGACATCCGCCTCGGCGGCACCGTGTGCCAGGTCGCGGCGGCGGAGCCGGACGCCGAGATGGCTGCCGCCTGGTCCTTCGAGGACCGGCAGCTGTGGAACCATGCCATCGCCAACCTGCTCGACGAGCTGCTGGGGGAGGATCTGGCCCATGAGATCTGCCTGGACGAGGGCGACCGCATCTGCGTGATCGCAACCTGCGACCCGGCCGCGGCCGACCGGATGCCCGGCCTGCTGGCCGACCGGCTCGAGCAGGTGCGCGACTGCGTGCAGCGGATGATCGGCCATTTCACGATCACCATCGGCATCGGCGAACCCCGCGCGGGCCTCGACCAGCTTCCGGCTTCGCACCGTGAAGCGCTCATCGCGCTCAAGAGCCGCATTTCGGCCGGCGGAAACCAGGTCATTCCCTTTTCGGCGATCGGCAGGTCCGGCGTTGGCGTCAATCCGCTGACACCGGCACTGCGCACACGGCTGCTGACGCAGCTGCGCGCCCTCGATGCATCGGCCGCACAGGAGTCGACCGCGGAGGTGTTCGAGGCGGCGCGGGCGGACCGGGTCGGCCCCGAGCTGCTGCTGGTGTGCTGCATGGATCTGGTGTCGCTCGTGCTGGCCTTCCTGACGGAAATGGGCGTCGCCCAGGAAACCGTCTTCCCGGGCGCGCCCCGTACACTCGTGGAGCAGGCGCAGGCCTTCCGGCTGCTGCAGGACATGGCCCGGTGGGCCGACCGACTCGTGGCGGACGCGGTGGAAGCAGTGTCCGCGCAGCGGCACGGCAAGTCGGGCCATCTGGTCGGAGAGGTGCGTCGCCTCGTGGCGGCGCATTGCGGCGACGAGGCGCTCGGCATCGACTTCCTGGCCAAGCGCCTCTATGTCCACTACAGCCACCTGTGCTACGTGTTCCGCAAGGAAACCGGTTCGACGATCAACGAATACATCACGGCACACCGCATGGAAAAAGCACGCGGCCTGTTCGACGACGGCAACCGGTCCGTGTCGGACGTCGCGGACCGTGTGGGCTACGTGGACGCCAACTACTTCGGCAAGCTCTTCAAGAAGCACTACGGCGTGACACCGAGCCGGTATGTCGATTCCCTTGGCCGCAACGGCTGATGCCGGGCGCCGTCAGGAAATGAGGCTGCCGATCCGACGAGACCCTTGTGCCGCAAGGCTGTTCCGACGTTTTTCCTTGTCACCGTCGAATTTTCCCTTCTCTTTGCGGCGGTTTCAGCGAAAAATAGGGTTGTATCGCGATGCAGTCCAACCCGGGATCCGTTTGTAAGAAACACAGCCAAGAGGAGGATATGATGAGAAAGTCCCGCAAGATCCTTGCCTTGTGTCTGGCCGTCTGTCTGCTGATGTCGCTGGCCGCCTGCGGCCAGGCCGCACCCGCCGCAAGCCAGGCGCCCGCCGCTTCCTCCCCCGAAGCCAAGGCCAGCGCCACGCCCGAGGCCTCGTCCGAATCCGCCGCACCCGCGGAAGAGAAGGTCACGCTGAAGTTCCTGTCCCTGAGCTCGGATGAGAACCGCAACACGATCCGCGAGAAGTACATCAAGGTCAACGTGGCCAAGGAAATGCCCAATGTCGAGATCGAGTACGACCTCGGCGGCGGCGGCCAGGACTACGCCAACAAGCTCAAGGCCTACAACGCCTCGGGCGACATGCCCGACGTCTGGTTCTCCGAGCAGAACCTCTCGAGCGTGGTCGTGCAGTCCGGCAACGCGCTCGACCTGCAGTCCTACGTGGTCAAGGCGGGCTTTGACAAGAAATTCAAGATGAAGGAAGTCATCGCGCCCGACAAGGACGGCAAGCTCTACTGCGTGCAGCCCGGCGCCGACCAGTACTTCACGCCCCGCCTGTGGTACCACAAGGATGTCTTCGCCAAGAACAACATCGCCGTGCCGACCACCTTCGACGAGCTGGTCAAGGCATGCGAGGCCCTCAAGAAGACCGGCATCATCCCGATGTCCATCGTGGGCAAGGACGGCTGGACCCCCAACCTGCACATGCTGCAGACCATGATCATGGCCGAGGATCCGCAGGTCGCCATCGACCTGGCCAACAACGCCACCGACTTCACCAACCCCGTCGTCAAGAACGCGCTGGGCCGCATCCAGACCCTGGTCAACGCCGGCGCGTTTGATCCGGGCGTCACCAATGTCGACTACGGCCCGGCCGTGGAAGCCTTCACCTCCGGCAAGGCCGCCATGCTGGCGATGTTCACCTGGGAGCTCTCGAACCTCGAGAAGGCCGTACCCGACCTCGACTTCATGGTGTGGCCGTCCGCCAAGGAAGGCGTGGACGCGAACAACGCCATCCAGTTCTGGGGCGCGCCGCTGAGCGGCTACCTGGTTTCCGCCTCCACGAAGAACCCCGAAGTGGCCGCCAACTTCGCCATGTTCTGCGCCACGCAGGACGCCCTGTACTACAACACCGAGAGCAAGGCGCCCACCGCGCTGGACACCGGCATCGCCATCGAGGGCATGTCCGCGCTCGCACAGAAGAACTACGACCAGTTCAGCAACGCCGCGACCAAGGTCGGTTCCCTCTGGGCGGCCACCTTCAGCACCGCGATGTCCGCTGAAATCGCCACCCGCAACAGCATGCTGCTGACCGGCACCTACTCGCCCGACGACTACATCAAGGACATCTCCCCGATCTGGGCGGACAACTTCGCCAAGTAAGGAACCTGGCTTCATCGGCCGGGCTTCCACGGTCAGGACCTCCACAAAAGATGCGTTGCCGTCAAACGCAACAGGCACCAATGCATCAACAACCGCCAACACAGCAACGAGCATCCCCACGGGAGGGACCGCCTTCCGTGGGGATGCTTTTCAGGAGCATGCATGGAGAAATATTACAACAACCGGCTCGCGATCTTCCTGTTCGCGTTCCCCGGATTGCTGCTGTTCACGGCCTTCGTGATCTATCCGATCCTGCCCGAGATCCTCATCAGCTTCCAGAAGAACAACGGCTTCGTCAACGCCGGCAACGTGGGCTTCAAGAACTACCTGCGCGTGCTGCAGGACGCGGCGTTCTGGCGTGCGAACGGGAACACGTTCCTCATCGTGCTGCTGTCGCTGTTCGTCGGCCTGCCGGCTTCCCTGCTGCTGGCGCTGGTCATGGACCGCCAGACCGAGGGCGTGCGCCGGTTCTTCAAGGCGAGCAGCGTGTTCCCGGCCGTCCTCTCCGTCACCGTCATCGCACAGATGTGGATCGCCCTCTACGAACCCAACTGGGGTCTCATCAACAGCGTGCTGCGCGGCATCGGGCTGGACGGGCTGGCCAAAGTCTGGCTTTCGGACCAGAAGACCGTCGTGCCGGCCATCGCGGTCGCGTTCCTGTGGCAGTACATCGGCCTGAACGCGCTGCTGTTCTTCACCGGCATCAAGAGCATCCCCACCACCTATTATGAAGCCGCCACCATCGACGGCGCGGGATTCTGGCAGGCAAGCCTGCGCATCACGATTCCGCTTTTGCAGGACATCACGAAATACCTGCTGGTGATCTCCACGCTCGGGTGCATGGCCCAGTTCGCGCACGTCCGCATCATGACGGCGGGCGGACCCGGCGACACCTCGCGCACCGTCATCTACCAGCTGTACTACAAGGCCTTCTCGACCTCCGATTTCGGCCAGGGCTGCGCCATCGCGGTGCTGTTCATCGTGGAATGCCTGTTCATCAACACGCTCATCAACCGCTTCATCGCCCGTGAGAAAATCGAATTTTAAGGAGGCGGCGCCGACCGTGAGCCAGAAAATCACAAGAACCATTTCCGGCATCTTCATGACGGCCATCGGCCTGTCATTCCTCTTTCCGCTGTACTGGATGCTCAACATCTCGCTCAAGACCAAGAGCGAGGTGTACGACAACCCGTTCGGCATGCCGCAGACATGGGCATTCAACAACTATGCCGACGCGCTCAAGCAGTTCACGTTCCTGCCCTACCTGGCCAACAGCCTCATCTACTCCGCCGCCACCATCGCGCTGAGCGTCTTCCTCGGCAGCATGCTCGCCTATGCGATCACCCGGCTGAACTGGCGCGGGAAGGGCTTCGTCGCCGGCTACATCGCCATGGGACTCGTCGTGCCGGTGCAGGTGGTCATCATCCCCATCCTCATCATGGTGCGCAACATGGGCATCAAGGGCACCCACCTGGGGCTGATCCTGCCGTATGCGGCCTTCGCGCTGCCCTCCTGCGTGCTGATGATGGGCGCGTTCTTCCGCGGCCTGCCGCGCGAGCTGGAGGAGGCGGCCTGCATCGACGGCTGCTCGATCTACCGCACGTTCTTCTCGATCATCCTGCCGGCGACGCGCCCGGCCATCGCCACCCAGATCGCGCTCATCTTCATGAACACCTACAACGAATTCTTCCTGGCCTTCATCCTGGGCGCCGAGGACAAGATCCGGCCGCTGACGGTGGGCCTGTTGAACTTCTTCGTCAGCATCGGCGTCTCGCACTGGGGACAGATCGGCGCGGCCATGATCATCGTCAGCGCGCCGACGGTGCTGGTCTACCTGCTGGCGAACGAGCAGATCGAAAAGGCCCTGACGGCGGGCGCCATCCTCAAATGACACCCGCCGCCGGGCCCTGTGCATGTGCGTCGCGGAGAAGCCGCATCGGAAACGCTCCCCGGGCGCTGCCACCGTTCATGCGTACACGCCGAGGAAGGACAGGGTCGGGCACACGCGCGCATCGGTGATCCGGAGCTGCAGCATGGTCGTCGTGACGGTCGGGAAACAGGCGATCCGCTTGTACCCGACGACTGTCCCCTCGTATACCGTCACATCCCGGCCGTCTATTCGCGCCAGGATTGAAAAGCGCTCCATCCGCTGGCTGCGCTCGATCTGTTCCTTGAGGACGACGCGGCTGACGGACCGGGGCGATTCCCACGTCAAGTGAACCGCCGTCTCCGCCACACCCTCACATCCCATGAAGTACGTTGTGTCGTCATCGACGCGAACAGAATCGATTTCATGCCCCGGTTCGCATGCGTTGACCGTCAGGGATGCACTATCCAGCAGATTCACCGCGTAGGTGTGCCGCAAGCGCTCTCCCAGAGCCGCCAGACGTTCGCAGTCGGTCGGATGGAACAATCCTTCCGGTGTCGGCGGGATGTTCAGCAGGAAGGTCGCATTCCCACCCACTGCCCGCTCATGGATCCGCATCAGGACATCCACGGAGCGAACCTGCCCATTCTCCTCCGCATGGTAGAACCACCCCGGACGAATGGAGGTGTTCACCTCGGCCGGATACCAGATCAGGTCCGGCTCGTCCCGCAGCATGCTCCGGCTGCCCAAATCCTGATCCTGTGCGCGAATGCGCCTTTGCCGGAACGATGCGTCGTCCGCCTGCTGGCTTTCTTCGGCGATGCGCTCGGTTTCGCTCGTGCGCCGGGGGACGACGCTCCATTCCGATTCGCGCGTATCGCCCGCCTCGTTCCCGCACCAACGGACATCCGGCCCGCAGACGTGAATGCAGGCATCGGGCTGCAGCGCGCGAATCACCCGGTAGTAGCGCTCCCAGTCGTACACCTGCTTCTTCCCGTTCGTTCCCTCGCCGCACGCGCCGTCAAACCAGACGGAGAAGATCTCGCCATATTGTGTCAGCAGCTCTGTCAGCTGCGAAACGAAATAGTTGTTGTACGCCTCTCCATACCCATAGGTCGGGTGATTCCGATCCCACGGGGAAAGGTAGACCCCAAACGCGATGCCGCCGCGACGGCACGCCTCCGCCACTTCCCGCACCACATCTCCCTCGCCGTTGCGAAAAGGGCTCGCCGCAACGGAATGGCGGGTGAACCGGCTGGGCCACAGGCAGAAACCATCATGATGCTTGCAGGTCAGGATCAGCCCCTTCATGCCGGCCGAGCGGATGGCGGCCACCCACTGGTCCGCATCCAGACGGCCCGGGTTGAAGATGGCCGGGCTTTCCGATCCATCGCCCCACTCCTTGCCGGTGAACGTATTCACGGTAAAATGGACGAATGCGTAAAACTCCTTCCGCTGCAGCGAAATCTGTCGCGCGGCCGGAGTCACCTGTATCAGCCTGCGATCCAGCGTCATGTCCCGCACGGTGTCTTGTCCGATATCCATATCGCCTCTCCTCTCCATCCTCCCTGTTCATGCAGGCTTCGTTTCGGGCTCCGCACCCGGACCGGGACGCCGGTGCTCATCCCGCAGACAATCGACGCCATACGGATCGAGCGGCAGATGGGTGTCATGCAGTCTTTCGTCCAGCACGCTCCGGGCCGGATTGACCAACGCCACCATCACGCTCTTCTCCGTGGTGTTGACATACATCGTGTCGGTATCGCCGATCCGGCGGACCACCACCCCTTCCGGGGCGCACGGAACCGTTCCGATGCCAAGCCGCTCGCACAGTGCGCCGACCAGCCGGACGATCAGACCCTCATCCGCGGGAATGGCCACATAGATCGCTTCTCCGGCTCCATACCGGTTGCGCGTCACCGCCGGAAGCGGCTCCGGTAAGCCGGTCAGGTCAGCCAGGCACGCAGCCGTCCCCAGCTCCAGGATCTCGTAATAGTCCACGCCGGAGCTGACGATTTCCCCGTCCAACCGAACGGCAACCTGATGCCGGAAAAGCTGCGGGTTCTTCTTCTCGATTCCGCCCTCGTTCACATCCCCGACATGGGTGCGGGTTCGATCAAACCCGTTCGCGCGGATGCCGAACACATCCGCAAGCAACCCGGGCTGCGGGGTGTCGAAAACCTGGTTGTGCTGATCGACCTTGGCGGAACAAGCCGTCATCACGACGGTTCCCCCTTCGCGGACATACGCGCGCAGGTTCCCGGCGGACACGGGATCCATCACCACATGCCCGGGCACAATGACAAGCGGATACCGCTCCCGCATGTCCCGCAGATCGATGACATTGCAGTCCAGGTTGCGACGAAACAGCGCCTTGAACACCTCGAGCACCTGCTCCGTGTAACCGGTCCGGTACTGGCTCTTCGCATGCCGCGTCACCTTCAGGCTTTCGTAGGAGTAGGCGAGCCCGATCTGCGGCGCCACCCGCCGCGGCAGCGCGAGCGGGGAGAGCAGGCGGAAGTCCTCGGCGATCCGTTTGAACTCGTCATACTTGCGGCTTGGCACACCGTCATGGTCCAGCAGTCCGTACAGGTACTGCTCCTCGCCGCCGAGCATGCTGCGCCAGGTCCAGGCAACCACCGCCTGGCTGCGGTACACCAGACAAAGCCAGGCATACATGCGCATCACGCCGGGCGGGCAGGCATAGCCGCCGAAGGTTCCCGTCTGGAACTCCACACACCAGATGGGGGCGCCCGTTTCGGCGATCCGGTGCGTCAGCACCATGCACGCGCCGATGACGGCATCCCGGTCCTCCGGGTTGATGCCGGGATAGAACCCCGCACCGGGCAGATCGATGAGGTCCCGATACGCCTTGAGATAATCGAAGCCGCGATCCTGGTTCTCCGACCAATGGTTGGTCACCTCCCGCGCCTGGGGTGCGAGCGTATGGACCACCTCACTGAGCCGCCCCATGTAGGTGATGATCTCGTCGGAATGGAACCGTTCCAGATCGAGCATCCGCTCGGGGGACACCTGGGAGACGGTGGATACGGGCAGGAACACCTCGTCGAAGGACTGGTGCCGTCGCGACCAGCGCTGACCAGCCCATGCCCGGTTCAGCGCGCCGATATCCCCGTACTTGTTCCGGAGCCACTCCCGGAAACGGCTTTCCGCGGAGGATGAGCAGGAGACAAACCCGGCGCCCAGCTCGTTGCACAGCCCAAACGCGTACAGGGCCGGATGCGCCTGATACCGGCCGACCAGCGTTCGGGCAAACCGGAGGGCATGTTCCTGGAAACCCGGATGACCGACATCCTCCATATAACGGGTATGCGGCCGCAGATGCACGCCATGGGCATCGGTGACAGTCACGAAGGGATCCTTGGCATGCAGCCACAGGGGGGCCGGCCGGGTGGCGATGTCGAGAATCACGTGTATGCCCGCATCGGCAAACGCGTCCATGACCCGGTCGAACCAGTCGAAGGTGAATACGCCATCCTGTGGCTCGAAGCTGTCCCAGCACAGATGGCCCAGCCGCACCACGCGCAGGGCGGCCGCCTTCATCAAGCCGATGTCCGTTTGCCAGCGTGATTCCGCCCAGTCGTGCGGATGATAGTTTGTTCCCGCATAAAGCATGACGAGCCCTCCCTGGGTCGATGGACACGAACACGAGGCCTGCGGAATCGCTGAAGAGATTCCGCAGGCCATCCCTGTCCGATCGGATGGAATGCCTTGGATGGAACGGCCTGTGATGTCACAAGCCCGGATGATACGCCCTCACCGAAACAGCCTACTTGTATTGTGCGACAAACGCATCCAGCTGCGCCTGCGTTTCCTGATGGATCTTGTCCAGGCCGACCGCCTTGAGTTCCCCGTTCATCTTGGCGATGGTGCCTTCCGTGTCTTCGGCAAATCCGTAGATGAGGAAGTTGAAGTACTTGGCCAGCACATTGCCGACTGCGGCTTCTTCCGTTTTCACATGCGTGTCGTCGAACTTGAACGCCACGGCGACGGAATCCTGCTTGATGGCGAGCCATTTGTCACGGATGGCCAGAATGTCCTTCGGAATCGAGGCATCCACGCGCCAGATGCGGCTGTTCCCCCAGCCCCAGGGGCAGTTGGCATTGTACTGGTAGGCAGACATGCCCAGCTCCGTCTGGACGAAGGTGGAAGCATCCGGTGCCGTCCAGTGCGTCCCCTCGATGCCGAGGTAGGTGAGGTCCTGATAGGTGACATCCTCACGCAGGCAGTCGAGCATCATCAGAACGCGTTCGGGGTTCTTCGTTCCTGGATTGAGTACGATGCCGGCATCGGAGGGCGACAGGTCGCTGAGCGGCTTGCCATAGTTGGTGAGATCCACGATCTGCGGATCCCATTCGGCGTTTGCCAAGGCTGCCTGCTGCGCCTTCTGGTATACGCCCGTCCAGGTGTCGAGATGCGATGCGGTCATGCCGGCCACAAACAGATCCCCGCTCTCCGACTTGGAGGAGAGCATGCTCTTGGGAAACACGCCGGCCAGGTTGAGTTCGCGCATTTTCTTCGCATAGGCAAGAAACGCCTCTGTTTCGAATACGTTGAACACCTTCGGCTGCTCGTCGAAGGTCGCAACATCGTTACCCCTGACGTTGATGTAGGTGATCGCCTGATCACGGGAGAAGGTCACATCCCACCAGCTGGTGTTCTCCGGATCGTTGTTGAAGGCGGCGATCTTCTCGTTCTTGGCAACTGTCTGCAGGTAGCTGTAATACCCGTCCAGATCGGAGACAGTCATGTTGTATTTCTTCAGCAGATCACCGCGGAGAGCCGCGAGGGAACCCCGCACGTCATGCTGGTTGGCCGGAACCATGTAGATCTGTCCATTCACCATGCTGCCCTTGAGGAAGCCGGGATCCATGTCCGCCCACACCCGGGGCGCATAGGTGCTGATCATGTCCTCGGACAGCGGCAGGAACGCGTTCTTGCCGGCCAGGTTGCTGTAGTTGCAGAAGTTGCCGGCAAACGCGCAGTCGAAGGCTTCCCCGCTGGCGAACAGGAGCTGGTACTTCTGCAGGAAATCCGCCCAGGGAATGTTCTTGATGGAGACCGTCGTGTTGATGTCCGCCTTGAGTTTCTGGTTCACCGCCTCCCACACCGCATCCTGATCCTGCTGCGGGTCGCAGACCAGATACATGACCAGTTCGACGGCACCCTTCGCCAGTTCCGTGTCAATGGCCGACTTTTCCTGCGCCGCGGCGGACGATGCCTCGGATGCGGCCGGCGTGGCTGCGGCCGTTTCCGACGAGGCGGTTGACTCCGGGCTTGCGGCAGGCGCCACAGTCCCGCCGCCGCATGCGGCGAACACCGTCACCGCAAGGAGCAGCGCAAGCACCAGGGCAAGCGGACGTGAGATCCTTGACCTTTTCATGATCAGTTCCTCCTTTTCTAGTGTACCAAACTCCCGTTTGGCAGATAACCGGCTTATGCCGGGTTTATCCGTATCACGCGGCGCATCCCGCCAAGGGGGTGACCCGGATTGTCATCCCTTGACGGCGCCGATCGTCAGGCCCTGAATGAAATACTTTTGCAAAAAAGGGTAGAGCAGCAGGATGGGTCCCGTCGCGACCACCACCATGGCCATCTTCATTCCCTCTGTCGGAACGGAAGCAAGCCGGATGCCGGACGAAGTCGCGATGCGTTTCAAGGCATCGGCCGAGCTCAGGGTGGTGTAGAGGTAGTACTGCAGGGAGTAGAACTTGTCATTGTCGACGAACAGGTAGCACAGGTACCAGTCATTCCAGTAAGACAGCGCCGTGAACAGGCCGATGGTCGCCAGGGCCGGCGTGGAGAGCGGCAGTATCAGCCTGAAGAAAATCGTGAAGTTGTTGGCGCCGTCCATGCGCGCAGACTCCACGACCGATTCGGGAATGCTCCGCATGAAGTTCTTCATGACAATCAGGTTGAAGACGGAGAACAGATACGGCAGGAGCATCGCAACCAGCGGGCTTTGCTTGATGCCAAGGTAACGTACGTTCCAGATGTACCACGGAACGAGTCCGCCGCTGAAAAGGGTTGTGAAGTAGAAGAAGAACGAAAATCCGTTTCTCCAGCCGAAATCCCCCCGCGACAGCACGTATGCCGTCATGGCTGTCAGCACGAGGGATACGAGCGTACCGACACCGGTCACGAAAATCGTCACCTTGTAAGCGTTGAACAGATCCTCCGGAAAGCGGAACAGGGTCTTGTACGCCTGCAGGGAGAACGGCGCGGGCAACAGGCTGAACCCGTTGCGCAGGATGGCCTGTTCCTGGGTCAGGGATCCGGACACGACCAGGACGAAGGGGATGATGCACAGCAGGGCCATCAGTGCCACAGCCAGATACCCGAATGTCATGAATGCGATGTTGCCTTTACTGTCCTTCATGGGGATTCCTCTTTCCTGCCAATATGCGAAGCGTCTTGCAGCGCCCCGCGGTGCGTTCGGGCATGCCTGTGTGCCGCCGTTGCCAGGCATGACCTGTCAAAACAATGCGTAATCCTTTTCATAGGTTCGGATCAGCAGGTTGGCCGCCACAATGGTGAAGAATCCGAACACCGACTGTATGAGTCCCGCCGATGCGGACATGCCGATGTCATTGCTATGAAGCAGGGATCGCGTGACGAAGGTGTCAATGACATCCGTCGTCGGCCAGAGCATGGCATTGTTGCCGACGAGCTGGTAGTACATGCTGAAGTCCCCTCTGAAGATGTTGCCCAGCGAGAGGAGCACCAGAATGATCATGGTGGGGACAAGCATCGGCATGGTGATCCGGATCGTCCGCTGCAGCTTCGACGCACCGTCGATGTCCGCCGCCTCGTAGATGGCCGGGTCGATCCCCACGATCGCCGCCAGATAGACCACCGTGCCGTACCCGACCGATTTCCATGCGCTGACGATCAGGATGATGGGAATCCACAGCAGCGGCTGGCTGTAAAAATCGATGGGTTCCCGCTGGAGCATCCCCATGAGATTGGCGATGAAACCGTGCTCATAGTTGAACAGGTTGTAGGTCAGGCCGCCCACGACCACCCAGGAGATGAAATAGGGCAGCAGCATGGCGGTTTGGGTGACCTTCCGGAAACACACGCTGCGGATCTCCACGAGAATCACCGCACAGAAGATCTCCAGTGCGTTGTTGATGACAATGAACGCAAGGTTGTAGCCGATGGTGTTGCGGACCACCCGCACCAGGTCCCCGTTCATGAACAGAAACCGCATGTTGTTAAGACCCACCCATTTGCTGCCGAAGATGCCGCCGCTGTAGGAATACTCCTTGAATGCCAGCACGATGCCCGCCATGGGAATGTAGCTGAATACCACGAAGAAAATGACAGCGGGCAGCAGCATCAGCAGGTACTCGCGGTACTGTACGAGCTGGCCCGGCAAGGCATTGTGTCTGTTTCCCATTGCATGAACCGCCTTTGCATGAAATGCTTCCCCGGGCTGGGCACATGCCTCCCCCGGAATGCATGTGCCCGTTCCGGACGATGCGCCCAACACCCCGCACCGTCCGGTGTCGGCCGTGCCGATGCGGGATCCGTTGGGCCCCGGAAACGATTCTACCGGCAACGCGGGTGGAAAAGGGTTTCCCCCGGCCGCACTCGATTTCCCTGTTGGCGGAACGGACAGCAAGATTGTGCTAATCCGCCCGATCCCAAATTGATCGTTTTGTCCGTATGGTGTACACTCACACCATATTGGCGGCAAGGCCCCCATGGTTCCGTCAAGGCCGGAAAACCCGCTGTCTCCCGGCCTTGATGACGATGCTGAGGACCCGCCTCCCGCCTCATCCGGACCCGTCCGCGCCGCATCGCCGACAGGGGAAAGAAAGTGGGTGCCTTTCTTCATGCTGACCCTTCTGATCGCAGACGACGAGCAGCCCATCCGGGAAGGGATCGCCAACAACATCCCCTGGCGCGATCTGCAGATCGACACGGTTCTCCGCGCGGCGGACGGGGAACAGGCGTTGCAGCTGGCCCGCGAAACACGGATCGACATTCTCCTGACCGACATGCGGATGCCGGTCATCGACGGAATCCGGCTGTCCCGCGAGCTGTTGAAGCTTCATCCGGATTGTGTCCTGATCTTCATGAGCGCCTACTCGGACAAGGAATACCTGATGTCGGCCATCCACCTCAAAGCCGAGCAGTTCATCGAGAAGCCGCTGGAGATGAGCCTGCTGCAAAACACGCTTGCGGAAGCGGTGCAGCGTTGCCGCAAGCGGGAACAGGCCAGGCTGCGGCGGATCCTTGCGGAAAAAACCCATCAGGCTTGCATCCCGCTGATTCGGAACGCCCTGGCCCTGCTGGCCATCAATCCCAGGCAGGACAGGCAGATGCTGTTGGATTATCTCAAGGGCGACCAGCTTGGCATCCCCATCGATGGCACTTTCACGACAGCCATTCTCCAGTTCCCCCTGCCACGTCCCGCCCACGCGACGGCGAGCGATCGTGTCCTGCTGTCCCTGGAAACCTGCCTCTCCCACAGGGAGGTGTGCGTCCTGCGTGGTGTCAAGGATGAGGAGACCCATATTCTCCACCTGTTCCCGGCCAGAGAAGGGGAGGACGCATACCGGCAGTTGCCCTCCCTGCTCGCCCAATGGATGGCGCAGCAGGAAAACCAGGCCTTCTTCCTTGCGGTCGGGCCCCCCGTTTCCGGATTCGCCCAGATCCACCGCTCTTATGCGTGCGCCGTTTCCGCGTTGTCCACATGCTTCTTTCGCGGATACGGCAACCTGTCGACCTACTCGTGCAGCATCGCGCATGTGTCGCTGGCTGATGGGGAGATTATCCGCCAGTTTTCGGGCGCGATCGCCCAGGACAATCAGGAGGAAGCCCTGACCCTGCTCAAGTCCTTCTCCCTGCAGCTGCGGCGGATGGAATGCGGCGACCTGTGGGAGATCCGCAATCTCTACAGCAAACTGGCAATCCAACTGCTGTCCGCGCTTCAGCAGTACGGACAGACCTCGCTGGACGGTTATGAGACCGATCACGCGCTGCGCAGGAAGATCGACGGCATCCATACCCTGGACGAGCTGGAAGCCTTCTGCACCGGTCTTGCCACGTCCTACTTCCAGTACGCGCAGACCATGCAGCGGGCCGGCAATCTGGACACGATCCTGCGATACATCCACAGGCATTATGCGGACAAGGCGTTGGACATCAGCCGCATCAGCCAGCACACCTATCTTTCACCCTCCTATCTGTGCACGTTCTTCAAGCGTGCGACAGGAAAGACCATCAATGAGTACCTGACGGCGTACCGGCTCAACAAGTCCCTTGACTGGCTGGCCGACAAGCACATCCCCATCGGGGATGTGGCCGGTCTGGTGGGGTATGACGGCAATTACTTCGCACGGATATTCAAAAGGAAGCACGGCGTATCCCCGTCCGAATACAGGGAAAGGGCGTAGAACGATGCACGGCACAGGATCATCTCCCATCGGCGCCCTCAGGGCGCGTTTCTCCGCCCTTCGCCTGAGCCACAAGCTCCTGCTTTCCTATATCACCTTTTTCTTCGTGCCGATCTGCCTGTTTTCGGCGCTCACCTTCCGGTCGGTCTCCGACATCATCAGCAGGAATGTCATGTATTCGGTTGAAAACAACTTCAACCAGACGCATGCCTATCTCTCCGAAAAGTTCGGGAAAATCAAGAAGGTTTCCGATCTTGTCATCGCCAACGACAATGTGAACAGCATGTTCCTGCTCAGGGACATCTATACCGACGAGGACAGCTACTACAGCATGAGGAAGGCGACGGAGTTTCTCGGTACCCTGGCGGACGAGGACATATCGCGCGTGATGCTGTACATCGACAGCGACCTCGACTTTCAGTACAGCTTCCACTTTCGCGTGCTGGACAGTGTCTCGGGCGCGCCCTGGCTCGGGCTGGTCAGCCGCGACGCGCTGCGCCTGCTGTGGGCGCCCGCCCAGTATCTGGCCGGCGCGGCGGATTCCGGCCAGGAGAATCCCGATGACCTCGCGCTGATCCGCAAATTCAGCAATCCCGCCAACTATGCGGAGCCGTTGGGCTACTACTGCATCTATTTCCGGGCCGGACCCATCCGCCGCATCCTGGGCATGGGCGACGCCGTCAACGGCAGCCTGACTTTTCTCCGCAACAGCCGGGGCGAGCTGGTCCACGTGTCCGACACGGAACAGGCGGCCAGGCTGCTGCCGCTGTACGAGGGCAGGTCGGAGGTCCGCATGGAAACCGCCATCCTCGAGGCGTTCGACAGCGCGAATGGCGAGATCCTTTACACGGAAAGGCTGTTTGCCGATTCCGACTGGGAACTCGTCACCATGGTTTCCACCCGTGACGTGCTGGCCCAGGTGAAACGCACGCAAATCCTGATCATGCTGATGACCATCGCCATCTCGGCCGTCTGTTTCTCGTTTGCCTGGATGATGGCGCGTTCGATGACCCGGCGCATCAAGGCGCTGGAAACCAGGATGAGGACGGCGCAGGCAAGCGCTTCCCTGCCGGCGGCCGCGGGGCCGCCCACCGATGAGATCGGTTATCTTGGCAGGACATACGACTACCTGATGGACCGCATCGACCACCTGCTGGAGGAGAAGTACAGGGACGGCATCCAGGTCAAGACGCTGGAGCTCAAGACGCTGCAGGAGCAGATCAATCCCCATTTTCTCTACAACACGCTCGACACCATCCAATGGCTGGCCCAGGACGGAAATCAGCAGAAGGTGGGCCAGGCGGTCAAGGCATTGGCGGCGTTCTACCGCATGAGCCTAAGCGGCGGGGAGGACGAGGTGCCGGTCCGTGACGAGCTCCGCCGCGTGTCAACCTATGTCGACATCCAGAACATCCGCTTCTCGGGCACCATCCATCTGATCATCGACATCGGGGAGGAAATCGGGGATTGCCTGATCCTGAAACTGCTGCTGCAGCCGTTCGTGGAAAACGCCATCCTTCACGGCATCATGCGCAAACCGAGCAAGGAGGGCTACATTCTCATCGGCGCCATCATCGCCGACGAGCGCATCCACATCACCGTCGAGGACAACGGCATCGGCATGACCACCCACGCCCTGCAGGCTGTCATGTCCGAAGACATGGGAGAAAAATCGGGGTACGGCCTCAAAAACGTCCAGCAGCGCATCGCGCTGTATTACAGGCCGGACGCGGGCGTCCGGTTCTCCGGGATGCCTGGGGGCGGGACCCGGGCCGAGATCGTCCTGCCGGTGCGATACGGGGATACACAGGCATGATGCCCGGCGCATCGTCAAACATGACAGGCGACGGCCACCCGAAAAGGAGTTGCGCATGAAGCCCTGGAAAGACAAGAATCTGTCCCGGCGGATTTTCAATGACTTCCTCTCGCGGGTGCTGCCCGTATTCGTGCTCCCCGTCATGGTGATGCTCGCGATTGTTGTCAGCAGCGGCAACCTTATCAACCAGCAGATGTACGCCCGCAACCTGGCCATTCTCCAAAACAGCGCGGAGACCGTCGAACGAACCTTCGGCAACATGGACAACCTCATCCTCTATCTGGACAAGAACGCCGCCATGAACAACTTTCTGACCGCCGTGGATCCGGTGAGTGAAGGCGCAACCACCATCGACATGCTGCAGGCGCAAAGCGACATCAAGGCATTGACGACCGCCAACGACATCATCAAGAACATCCAATTCTATTCGATGAAGACGGACATGCTGATCGACGCGACGACAAGCGCCGTCTATCTCGACCGGTATTATTCGCACGAATACCTCAAGGGCATCCCGTTCGATGCGTGGCGCGACCAGTTCCTGCGCGCGCCCCACGCGTACCGGATATTCCGGGATGTGCGGGCAGTCGCGAACGGACAGGAAACGCGGCGCATCCTGTATGCGAAATCACTACCCCTGTCCGAGCCGAAATCCGCCAGCGGCACGGTGATCATTTATGTCGATGAGGAATACCTGATGCGGCAGTTTCAGGAGATCCCCTATCATCAGGGGGGGTTCCTTCAGGTGCAGGACGAGGCGGGGCAAACGATCCTGAGCGACAACCAGACCGGATTCGACGATCTGTCCCTGGACAAGTCTCTTTTTGAAGGGCAGAACGGATACTTCATCCGCACCCTGCATGGTCGGAAGATGTTCATGACCTACCATCAGGGAGACGGAAAGAAATGGCATTTCATCGCTGCCGTTCCCGTCCGGCAGGTGCTCCAGCCGATCGCCTCCATCCGTTTCTTTGCGTGTCTGCTGGTGCTCGCGACACTGCTGGCGGGCGGATATCTGGTATACCTTTCCGTATCCAGGCTGAGCCGGCCCATCTCCCATGTGTTCGAGCTGTTTGCGGGCAAGGGCCGTGCCTTGTCCTACAATGACTTCGAGTACGAGGTCTCCCGGCTTGTCGCATCCAACGAGCACATGAAGGAGACCCTGCAGGCGCTGCTCCCGGAGTTGAAAACATCCGTCTTCCACCACTTGCTGATCGGCCAGTATCATGATGAGGAAACCATCCGGCACAATCTCGAAAAAATCAACATCCCCCTCGACGCAGACCGCTATGTCGTCCTGATCGCCTCCATCAACGATCTGAACACGGATGGCAAGCTCGACGAGATCGGCGCGTTGAAGCTTTATGTCCATGACGTCCTGACGCGGCATTTCAACAATGTGCAGGGCATATACACACTCGACTTCGAGCGAACCGTGCTGCTACTCGCCTGCAACGGCGCCGACGACGAAAAGGTGCGGCTGGACGTGGAGAAAACGTCGAACACGATCGTTGCGCAATTCATGTCCGACATGATGCTGAGCGTCTCCTTTGCAGGAGACACCACGGACGATGTCCGGAACATTCCCGCCAGCTTCATCAAGGCGTATGCCGCCATCCAGTACAGGAAGAAGACCTCCCACACCACGGTGCAATGGTACGTCACACCCGATCACGATGGACAGTCCGGATACAATTATCCGGTCGTGCTCGAATCCCAGCTGATCGCCGCCGCCACAATGGGCAACACGGCACGGACATCTGAGCTGCTGCTCCGGATTGACGAGTTGAACCGCCATGTGCTTGCCCGGGAAGGCGGCTCGGCACTGTACGGCTTCCTCCTGGTCATGAACGCGACACGCTTGCGCATCCTCAACGAGTCCGGCCACATCCCGCAGAGAATCGCGGGCGCGCAGGGCAAAATCGAAACCGGGCTGGAGACGAAGGAGGACCTGACGCAGACCTACTTCCTCATCAAGGAGACAATCCGGGCCGTCACGCTGCACAACAAGGACGCGCAGGGCCAGGACGGAAGCACCCAGCACGCAAAGATCCTCCGTTACATCGATGAGCACTACACGGATCCCCAGCTGTCCCTGTCACGTGTCGCGGACGTGTTCCATATCACGGAGGTGTACCTGTCCCACCTGTTCAAGGTGATATCGGGCGAAAACTATTCCAAGTATGTCGAGCGGCTTCGGCTGGAACACGCCCGGGACCTGATGCATCGCGGCTTCAAGGTCAACGAGGCCGCCCAGTTGTCAGGCTACAATTCGCCGCAGGTATTTCGAAGGGCCTACAAGCGCGTGGTCGGGCACGCACCGTCGGATTCCCCGCTGCGTGAAAGCGACCCGGCCAGTATGGACGAACGGTGACGCATAGCCCCCGCGCGGCACATGCGCCGGCGATTCTCCCTCCCCTGTTCCCGCGTGCCTGAACCCGGAACGAATATACAGGTTTGCTGCAGGATCGTCGTCTCCCGCCCGCCCGCACCCGCTTTGTGCCCCACAAGGGAACGATTCTTGCGCAAATGCGCAATCGTGCGTCTTTGCCTGGATGCGCCACGACGATACAATCCTGCCATGAACTGCAGGAGATGTGATGATGATGGGTTTGACCGCATCCAAAGTACGCGCGACACATCGCGGAAGCCTCGGCTTCGGAGCCAGGCGTTTGTTCGGCAAGGGGCTGTGGCAGCTGTACCTGTTTGCCCTGATTCCGGTTGCGATCCTTTTCGTGTTCAACTACCTGCCCATGGGCGGCGTATTGATCGCTTTCAAGGACTTCAGCATCCGCAAGGGAATCCTGGGCAGTCCGTGGGCCGGCTTCAAGTACTTCAGCCAACTCTTCAACACGCCGATCTTCCTGGACATCCTGACCAACACGGTGGTTCTCAGCTTGTATTCCATCGCAGTCGGCTTTCCATTCCCCATCGTTCTTGCGATTGCGTTCAACGAATTGCAAAACGGCAAGATCAAGAAGATCATCCAGACCATCACCTTCGCCCCCTACTTCATATCAACCGTCGTGGTTGTCGGGATCCTCATGCAGGTCTTCTCCTACCGTTTCGGCGTCGCAAACGGCATCGTCAAGTTCTTCGGCGGGCAGGCCATCGATTTTCTCGGTTCCTCCTCCTTTTTCCGGCCGGCCTATGTCTGGTCGGGCGTCTGGCAGGGAGCCGGATACGGTTCTGTCATCTACATAGCCGCATTGGCCGGCATCGATACGGGATTGTACGAGGCAGCCCATCTGGACGGTGCCAACAGGCTGCAAAAGATCTGGTTCATCGACCTGCCCGGGATTCTTCCGACCATCATCGTCACCCTGATCCTGACGGCCGGAGGCATCCTGAACGTCGGATTCGAGAAGGTCTTCCTCATGCAGAACCCCGTGAACTACGGCGCCTCGGAGATCATCGCCACCTATGTCTACAAGTCCGGCATCCAGCAGGCCCAGTTCAGCTATGCGACCGCAGTCGGCCTGTTCAACTCCCTGGTCAACTGCGTCATCCTGCTGCTGGTCAACCGTTTCGCAGCCCGGGTTGGAGAAACTAGTCTGTTCTAGACGGGAGAAAACCGACATGATCGTGACGCAAGCCAGAAAACCGCACAAGATCAGGAGCAGCATGGCGGATCGCCTGTTCGCGGGCATCAACAACACCTTTCTCGGCGTGTTCACCCTGCTTGTCCTGTATCCCCTGGTCTACGTGGTCAGCTGCTCCTTCTCCTCCGCGGAGTCCCTTGTGGCCGGCCAGGTGTTCCTGTTCCCCGTGTCCTTCTCGCTGCAGGGTTACAAGGCCGTCCTCGACAATCCCCAGGTCTGGTCCGGATATGCCAATTCCGTGCTTTACACCGTGTCCGGCACGATCATTGGCGTCGTCGCCACCATCATCGGATCCTTCGTCCTGTCCCGCGGGGAGTTCCCCCTCCGACCCGTGCTGACCGTGATGTTCATGATCACCATGTTCTTCAACGGAGGCCTGCTCCCCACATACATCCTCATCCGGAACCTTGGCCTGTACAACACCATCTGGTCCATCATCCTGCCCGGCTCGTTCAGCGTGTGGCTCGCCATCATCGGCCGCACATTCATCAAGACCTCGATCCCGGAGGAGCTGTACGAGGCGACGAGTCTGGATGGCGGATGCTACGCGCAGTATTTCCTCCGCATCCTCCTGCCCCTCTCGAAACCCATTCTGGCCGTGTTCGCCTTGAACTTCGCCGTCGGACACTGGAATTCCTACTTCAGCGCGCTGATCTATCTCAAGGACAGCGGCAAGTTCCCGCTTCAGATCATCCTGCGGAACATCGTCATCGCCAACCAGTTCGATGTCAACGCCATCAGCAAGTCCGACGCCAAGACCATGATGGAAAAGGCGTATCTGGGCGAGCTGCTCAAATACTCCCTGATCATCGTATCCAGCGTCCCCCTGCTGATCGTGTATCCGTTCATCCAGAAATACTTCATCAAGGGCGTCATGATCGGCTCCATCAAGGGATGAAGCGGCAACGCCCTTCCGGTTCGGTACAATGCCCTGTACACGAGTGAGTTATGGCCAGCGCGCGGCTGTATCCAACAAAAAAGGAGGAACAGGAATGAATGCCAGGAGATTGCTGACATGTGTATTGTGTCTTGCCCTGACGGTATCGGCTGCGGCATGCGGGCAAACGCCCGCTGCGGGAACGTCGCCCTCGACCAGTGCGGTGGCCGCATCAACGTCCGCTTCGGCCGCATCCTCGTCCACGACAGCCGAAGCGACACCCGCCCCGAACGACAAGGTGACGATGACCGCATTCTTCGTGACCCAGACGAACAGCCCGGACCCCTTCACCAACACGGCAACCCTTGAACTGGAAGAGAAAACCGGGGTACACCTCGAGTTTGTCACAGTCCCCAACGACGGGTCCCATGACAAGCTGACACTCCTGCTCGCAAGCGGCGACTACCCGGAACTGCTGCTGGGCGCCGGTCTGACGAATGCGGAGCTGGTGAGATACGGTACACAGGAGAAAATCCTCGTGCCGTTGAACGACCTGATCGACAAGTATGCCGTCAACCTCAAGGAACGGTGGGCGGAGCATCCGGAATGGAAACGCCAGATGACAACCCCGGATGGGAACATCTACGGCATCCCCAGCGCCGACTCGGGCATCACCGGCCACGGCGCGGCACCCGTCAAGCTGTGGATGAACACGGACTGGCTCAAGAAGCTGAACCTGTCCGTTCCCACCACCACCGAGGAATTCCGCGATGTGCTGCGGGCGTTCAAGACGAAGGACCCGAACGGCAACGGAAAACAGGACGAGATCGCCCTCACGGGCGCCATCAACACCTGGTGCGGCGATCCATACCTGTTCCTGCTCAACGCATACACCTATTTCTATCCCTACAATCTCCTGCAGCTCAAGGATGACAAGTTCACCCTGACCGCCAACACGGAAGGCATGCGGGAAGGCCTGAACTACATCGCGTCCCTGTATGCCGAGGGGCTGATCGATCCGGCCTCCTTCACACAGAGCGAGCAGCAGATGGCCGCCATCGGCAACAATGCCGACGAGGTGATTGGCGGGTCAGCAACCTGCGGGCATCTTGCGATGTTCGTCGACATCAACAATGTCGAACGGGCGGCCCAGTATGACAACCTGCTTCCCCTGAAGGGCTCCAACGGCTACCTGGGCATTCCCTATGACAAGGATGTCATGCTTTCGGGCGCGGCGTTCGCCATCACCGACAAGTGCACCCAGCCGGAGCGCGCGATCACCATGGCGGACCTGTTCTGCTCGATGGACTGGGCGGTCAGGACAAACATCGGCGTCAAGGGCCAGGAGTGGGATGCCGCGGATCCCGGCACCAAGGGCATGGATGGCCAGACGCCCGCGCAGTACAAGTACCTGCCGGGATACCTTGCCACCTCCGTGGAGTCCAAGAACAACATCTGGGGATGGTCCATGCGCCTCGTGGAACCCGATTTCAAGGATCTGTTCCAGGTCGATGGCGACATCAACGATCCGACGAATTATGAGGCCAGGCTGTACCAGGCGACCATCAAGCTGACGCCCTACAAGGCGAATGTGCAGCAGGTTCCCGCCTTCTTCCTCAACGCGGACGACTCCACAAGAATCAGCCAGCTGCAGACGCCGCTGCAGGATTACGTGAAGACCGCCATCGTCGAGTTCGTCACAGGCAAGAAGAGCACGGACAAGGACTGGCAGGCATACCTGGACGGTCTTTCCAAGCTCAACTACGAGGAGTATCTCCGCCTGAACCAGGCAGCATACGACACGCTCGCGAAGTAAGCTTCATGACGGCCATGGGCTGCCGCGGGGAGGAAAGGCGCATCGCCGTCCCTGCGGCAGCCCTGACCCATGATAACACCATGGGCATGAGTCGTGACAGCCCATTTGCAGTCCTTGCCCATGCCCCGGCATATACTCCGTACAAATGCCGCAACCACCCGACAGGAGGCGCACACGGATGCAGAACGACAAACTATCCTGGTGGCGGGAAGCCCGCCTTGGCATGTTCATCCATTGGGGATTGTACAGCCTGATGGCTCAAGGCGAGTGGGTGATGTATTTCAAGCGGATCCCCGTGAAGGAATATGAGAAGCTCGCGCATGACTTCAACCCCGTTCCGGTGGATCCGGAGCAATGGGTGCTCATGGCGAAGGACGCCGGAATGAAATACATCGTCATCACCGCCAAGCACCATGATGGGTTCTCGATGTTCCGGACGGATGTGGATCCGTTCAACATCGTCGATGGCACGCCCTATGGAAAGGACATCATGCTGGATCTGGCCAAGGCTTGCCAGAAGCATGACATCCGGCTGTGCTTCTATTACTCGCATGTCCGCGAGTGGCGGCATCCCCAGGCGCAGAGCCTTGAGATGAGTTCTCCCGACCGATATGGCAACTACGGCAACTTTTGGGATTACCCCGACGAGTGCCGCAAGAACCTGCAGACCTACATTGACACATTCGACAAACCCCAGATCAGGGAGCTGCTGACCCAATACGGCCCGATCGGCATCCTCTGGTTCGACACGCCTTCGCTCATCCGTCCCGATCAGGCCCAGTCGCTGACCGACCTGGTCAGGGAATGCCAGCCGGACTGTCTGGTCAACAGCCGGGTCGGCGATTTTGTCGATTTCGATTACCACAGTTTGGGCGATGACGAGGTGCCCGAGTTCAACAACGGGGTGGATTTCGAAACACCGATGACCATCTGCGATGCCTGGGGCTACAACAACTCGCCAGGAAACAGGTACAAGGACAACAAGACACTCATCCGCCAGATGATCGACATTGTGAGCCTTGGCGGCAACTACCTGCTCAACGTGGGTCCCGATTCCATGGGCGAAATCCCCGCCGAAGCACGGGAAAGGTTTCGTCTCATTGGGGAATGGATGCGCCGCAATTCCGAGGCGATCCATGGAACAACGGCTTCCCCGTTTCACGCAAAGCCATCCTGGGGACGGGTGACGGCAACATCGCACGCCCTGTACCTGCATGTGTATGAATGGGCGGAGTCCATCTCCTTGACCGGGCTGCAGTCCGTAGTCCGACAGCTCACCCTTCTCGACGATCCCGACCAGCCGGTCGCGTGGAAACAGACGGCTTGCGGCGATCTGGGATACGATCGGCTGGAGATCTCGCTACCTGCCGGGAGGCCCGATCCAAACGCCAGCGTGGTCAAGCTGTCGTTCGACGAGCCGGTCAATGTCGTGCCGCAGATCATCCAGGATGATGCGGGAGCCGTTCAGCTGCCGGCCTGCTGCGCCACCTTGCACACGCGCGGCAGCCAGCCGCAGGCGGAAATCAACATCACCGGCGTGGTCCAGAGATGGCTGTCAACGGACGATTGGTTCAGCTGGGCTTTCATCTGCGCGCACCCCGGCGTTTTCGCTGTAGAGGTCTCCATCCGCACAGGTTTCCACGGCATATGGGATTTCGGGCACACGGCCCAGGTCGCCGTGGACGGCCAGAAAAGCACCGTTCTCATGGCCGATACCGGCATCCCTACCTCCGGGTATCAGAAGCGGACCTTCCAGGCGGGCACCGTCACGATTCTTTTCGCCGGCCTGCATGAGCTTCGGATCAGTGCGCTGGAGATCTCCTCCACAAGCAGACAAGGGATACAGCTGTCCTCGATTCGATTGGTTCCTGTCTGGTGATCCAGTTCTATCATCAAACTGGACGAAGGGCACCCGTTCCATGCGCAATCGGGTGCCCTTCGTCCAGTATTCGTCCAGTATCAATATGATCAACAGTAGCCCGCGCTTCCGGCCAGGTCACAACGGTGTCTTGCGGTGCATCACTCCTCCACGCAAGCGCTCATCACGATGTTGCGTAGCTTGCGCGTGATGGGCATCGTACCGGCATCCTTGCGCTGGGTCATGAACAGGAACGTCAGCCCGTCGTAGGGGCAGTTGGCGAAGTAGCAGCCCAGCCAGCCGTCCCAGCCGTACTCGCCGAAGCAGCCGTGCCCGACGGACTCCTCCGGGTTCGTCAGCACGCGCATGAGGTTGCCGTAGCTGTGCCCGTACATCGGGAACCGGCGGATGAACCCGTCCTGCTGCCAGGCGTCGAGCGTGCAGCTCCGATAGTAGGCTACCGTCTTGGGTGTCAGGATGCGGTTGCCTTCGAACTCGCCGTCGTTCATGAGCATGCGCGTGAAACGGGCGTAATCGTCGATGGATGATACCAGGCCTGCGCCGCCGGATTCGAAGGCAGGGTCGCGGTCCATGGTATGGATGATGCCCAGGTGGTTGCCCTCATAGACCGTCATCGGAGCATCGGGTCCGTTGGTGGCGTAGGTGCGGGCCATGCGGCCGTTCTGCTGTTCCTTGGGCAGCCAGAAGCCGGTGTCCTTCATGCCCAATGGGGCAAACAGCTCCCGCTTCATGAATTCACCCAGCCGCATACCGCTGACGACTTCGATCACCGCACCGAGCACATCGGCGGAGGTGCCGTAGTTCCAGTCGGAACCGGGCTGGAACAGCAACGGGCATTCGCCCAGCCGGTTCATCGCCTCGACGGTGCCCATGGGATTGGCGCCGAACAGGCGCGCATCCATCTCCGCAAACAGCGCTTCCGTAGCCTTTCCAGCCGGGTTGTCGCCACCGTAGACAAGCCCCGAAGTCATGCCGAGCAGATCGTGCAGGCT
>JAEXRM010000185.1 GCA_023440865.1 Bacillota bacterium | reverse complement strand
GTTGGTTTTGGGCGGGGCCGGCCCGGGTTGCGCCCGCAACTCCGGCGGGGCCACGGGCAGTGTTCCGGTGGCATGCCGAACAGAACCGTCCGGCGTTTCGCTGCGTTCAGTCGCGCTGAACATACAGAAGGTGCTTGCCACAGACAAGGCAGCGAAACAGATGCCCTTCATATTGCAGGCCCAGCGAGCCCATCACATGGTCGAAGTCCCATCGCTGCGGCCGTTCGCTCCAGGTGTTCGCCGCTTCTCTTCTGAGTTTCTCCGTCATGTCCTCATATGAGACCTGCCCCACATAGGCGCAGTAGTCGCCGCAGTGCGACAACCAGCACTCCTGTTGTATACCGGCATATCCCGGCGTCCGGCAACATACCTCCGCCAGCTTATCCGGGTCGCCGATATCATCACAGTGGTCAGGCGCCGTGAAGCATCCCCCGAACGTCTCGATGGCCTTGCCGGAAGCGATGCAGGCGGGACAGAGGATGATGCCGTCGCTTTCCGAGTATATCGGGCCCGAATAGGACACAGCTGTCGCATTCCCGCAACAGTCGCAGACGACTTCTCCACGGCAAAAGGAACCCGTCTTCAAGGGATCTGGATGGTACCGGAAGGTCACACCGGAAAAGCTTCTTGTCCTCATGTAAATACCTCGCGTTCCCATGGCCTGCATGCCCACTATACACCAAACATAGGCAAAGGGGCAGCCGATATGAATAGCCAGAAAGCAGATGAGCAGGTGATGAAGCAGATCGCGGCGTATGTCACGGTTCGCATGGGAGAAGTAGCGAAATCATGGTGTTTCATGGGGTTGCCGGTAGCACTGGACGAGCAGTGGGAAGCAGTCCGGTGATCCGTCCGCCACGGATGAACGACCTGTTGTCAGCTGTATGGGTTTGTCCGATGCGGCGCATCACTTGCTCCGCATCGGACAAGCCCGTTTTGTCACCATACCCTGGGCTGGGATCTGTTATCCTGTTCCCTTATGCCGCAGCCTGTCGGTCGTCTGCCTCCTCCAGCCGCCAAATGTGCCTGTCCCATCGGAATGGCAGGCATGACAGGGCGCCGAACACGCCGATGACCAGGAACAGCAGGGCGGCGCCGGAGCCCTTCCCGTTTCCAAAGAGCATTGGCAGCAGACTGTTGCGTGGTTGACCGGCCATGAACGGCTCAAATACCCGGTCTACCAGGAATCCGCCAAACAGGTACCCCAGTGGAATGGTGAAGAACTGCAGCGTGTTGCGAACCGAATAGACCCGTCCCTGCATCTCGACCGGAATGCGCGAGCGGAACAGGACGTCCATGTTCGCGCCCATGATCGGTATGGCCAGCCAGCCCAATACGGCGCCGATGCACCATACCGGCGTGCTGCGGCCGAAGGCGAGGATGAAGTTCTCGGTGCTCATCGACAGGAGCAGGCAGTTGAGAATGACCCGCACCCGGCTTTTGGGTGCCGGCAGCAACGTGACAAGCATGCTGCCGGCCAGGGTCGCGAGACCGGTGAAGGTGTTGACCATGCCAAGGGCCACGTCTCCTCCCCCTTCGCGTGAGAGCAGCATGGCAGGCTGGGCGGCGTTGAAGATCGAGGCGATGAAGTTGATGATTGCCAAAAACAGGATCAAGTCCAGGATGCCGCGGTTATCCGCAAGAAAGCGGAGACCGCCGCGAACGGACTGAAACACCGACTCCCTGGCGGTATCCAGGTTCTTCTTAATCTTCGGGATTCGCACAAACACCAGCAGCGCGACGAAGGCCGTGACGAAGGTCGCCAGATCGAACAAAATCACGACATCGATTCCGGCAAGCGTCAGAAGCGCGGTGGCAAGCACCGGAGTCAGGATGGAGATCAGGGAGTTGGAGAAAGACCGCATGCCGCTGACCTTCTGGAAATGCTTCTGTTGGACAAGCAGGCTGATTGCCACCTCCGAGGCCGGCTGCTGCACGGTGTTCATCAAACCGTTGAGGGCGTTGACGACATACAGGTGCCACAGGGCCAGCGAATCGGTCTTCATCAGGAACAGCACCGCGAGGGTGGAGAGCGCGGCGAAGCTGTCGCTGACGAGCATGGTGAGCTTCTTGTTCCAACGGTCGCTCCACGCACCGGCGAAAATGCTCAGCAGCACATAGGGTGCATAGGTGCACACGGCCAGCAGCGAAGCGGAAAGGGCCGATCCTTCCTGCCGGTATGCCCAGATGACCAGTGCGAAGCTGGTCATGGCACTACCGAGCGCCGAAAACGATTGGGTCAGCCATAGGATCAGAAAAGAACGCAATTCTGCCAGGTTCTCAAGAAAACGTTTCATGACGACTTTGCTCCTCTTTCAAAAATCGAATGATTGATGCCGGTGAGACATGACGCTGTTTGCGCCGCCGCACCGGATCATCCTGATTGTTTGAAAGTGCAAAGCCCAACGGACGATGTTGCCTTGCTCCGTGCCGGATCGTCCTGTTCAGGCCTTGCACGGAGCCGGAGCAATGCAGAGAATCATGGCAGGTCCTCCTGTTGCTGCAATAGGGAATATGGATCTCGTTCCTGCTACAGGAACATCGTACCATGAATCGTTCGACATGTTGACTGATAAAACGAATTGAAGAAAGCATGGTGCATCAGAGCATCGGGACGCTCCAACGTTTCATCCGAGGTCCTCACCAATGCATCGAGAAATCTCCAACAACGCCTGACATATTAGCTAAATAACATGCACTTCTCAATATTTGGCATGTAATATAGCTAAAAAGATTGACGAATTAGCCAACGTATGCCACAATCAGGCTGAGACAACAACAAGCCATGCTGTGCACCAACCAGCGTCGACACCCATTGGAGGGGGATTTCATGCGGATCAAATCGACCGAGGTCCAGAACAACTTCGGTAAATATATGAGGATGGCGGCAGATCTGGAAGAGGTGATCATCACGCGGAACGGCCGTGATACGGTGAAACTTGTCTCCTGTCGTGAACCCCTTGCCGGTGGGTCGGCGGATCGTGTTGCGGAGGAAGCGGTCGGCTATCTGTACAATGGGCCGAATCGCATGATATACGAGGATTTCCTCGAAATGACTGAGAAATCCGATCTGCGGTACGAGTTCATAGACGGTGAGGTCTACCTGATGGCATCACCTGCATATGAGCATCAGATTGCCGTTTCCGCCCTTCTGTTCGGTTTCATGAACTGGTTCCAGGAAAAACCCTGCCGGGTGCTGACCGCGCCATTCGATGTGACCCTGCGCCTGAGTGAGCGCAACATCAATGTCGTCCAGCCGGACGTCCTCGTCATCTGCGATCCCGATCGCGTCAATGCCAAGGGCAGGTACGAAGGCGTGCCTTCCCTGGTCGTGGAGGTTCTTTCTCCCGCCACACGCAGAAAGGACATGCTCAAGAAGCTCGATCTGTACCTTCAGGCAGGCATCCGCGAGTACTGGCTTGTGGATCCGGATGCGAGACAGATCATGGTCTATTGGTTCGAGGGTGATGACATCAAGGAATGCCGCGTTGCGGATGGAAGCAAGACCATCGATTCGATGCTTTTTCCGGGTTTGACGATCGATGCGGCGAAAGTATTCGGATGAGTCGGTGGGCGTCTGTCAACGGTCATGCCACCAGGCCATGACATCCGTCGGCTGCCTGATGGATGCGTCGACGGCATGCATGATGATACGGGTGCCGGCTTGATGATGCCTCATGAAGGCGCGTCATGTGTTCCCTGCACGCGGATCCGCTGCACGGGCCCGATCGGTCAGGGAACGCGCTGTGACGGCGGAGGAGCCTGTATCAGGAAATCGCATCGATCGCTGAAGCCGGCAGGCGGTACCCCGAAGCCCTGGATGGTGCGGGTCCAGAAGTTGACCTGTCCGATGGTGGATACGACGATCGTGAACTGGCGGGCGTCAAAACATGCATTCATGGCGGCAACCAGGCTTGGATCGACATGGATCGGTGTTTCTGTCAGACAGCGCGCGTAGCGCAACGCCGTGCGTTCCCGTTCGGAAAAGGTGGGGACCTCCTCCAGGGACAGTCTCCCCTGCAGCGCACGGACTTCTGTCTCTGTGATTGCCTGCGCCTCAAAAGAGGCACCGTTCATGTCGATGCAGAATGTGCAGAATGCAGTCAGCGACACCTGCAGACGAATCAACTGCAGGAGTCGTTTGGAGATGCCTTCCGCCTCGTGGGCGACCAGGGCCTCCAGTACGCCGGCGCCCAGAGCGGCTTTCGGGTACCACGCCAGCAGGCGGGCCGCCTCCATGCGCTTACCCGTCACGCGCTCGGAGAGCATGATGCCAAGTCTCAGCAGGAGAGGAATGCGTCGGGGCTCCTTCAGATAGGCCATGCTGCCACCTCGCAGTCGGATGTGTCGCAGGTGAGGATCATGTGCCGGCGCGTACGGTTTCCAACACCCATGCCGCTGCTGCCTGTCCGGATGTCACCATGCTGAACAGACGCCTGCACGGTCATTTGCTCTTTTCCTTGGCCCGCTTGTCATTGATGATGCGCATGTGCGACTCATCAATGAGCGTGACCCTGTTTTCCTTCGCCCAGGCCACACAACCGCGCAAGGCGGTCGTCAGGAAGATGCGCGGCACCTTCAGCAGCATGACGAGGGCATCGTCTGTAAACTTGACCACATCATCGGCCCGTTCCGCCGCATAGCGGACTGCCTGGATGTCGAGCGTCCGCTTCGGCAGGGGATACGCCTTCGGCCTTCTGAACCGGTTCATCCAGAAATGCGTGCTGTCCCGATATCCGTAATCCACAGGCACGCGCGGGAAGTCGCGGGATTTGACCCCGTTGAGGATGGCGTCGTACTGACGCGGTTTCATGAGGATCTTGTCGATGCGGAGAATGAAATGGGCCCCGAAGCGGCTGGTGATGCCGTTGAAGTCATGGTAGGGCGGATCATATCCATCCAGGCATCCGGGCTGGTCATGGTCCGCGTGTTCCAGCTCGCTCATCCAGGTGCATTCGAACACCTGGAAGGCATCCTTCACAACGGTAGGGAAGGTCTCATCCGGATGCTCGGCCGCCTGCATACCGGGTTCCTGGGAGAAGATGCACTGCCTCATCTTTTCCTGGGGCGTGTCGCCTGGGAACCCAAGACGGACACACTCGCGGAAGTACGCATGGTCGTCAGGCACGAAGTTCAGCGAGCAACGCGGATTGCGCAGCAGGTTCTGCGCCGTGTTCGAGGAGTTGCGCGCGCACAGCAGCATCGCGTATTCGTTCCTGCCGGCGATGTAGTAGGGAAACACGAGGGAATACGGTCCGAAGGAGGTGCTGCCGTCCTCGCACAGCGTGCCGATGACGACCGTGGGCATGGGGAAGAAGCTGGAGGTTTGGTAGAAATTGTCCACGATGCGCAGATCTCGGAAGGAACTCATGGGGACCTCCTTTGCATGCGGCGGATCGAAATGGCACTTCAGGCATCCTTGATGAAATCCCAGTGCTTCATGCTGTACCATGGCACCAGGGGAAGCAGGATGGGCGTGCGCGACGTGTACGCGCGGTATTCGGGCTGATCGCCGTATCGCGCGTCCTGACCGCGTTCAAGACGCCGGGCGCCGCTGAGCATGACATAGGTGATCATCACAAAACCGGTGGTCGCGACGACCCACGACCAGCCAGACGCATACCCGGGCATGCCGGCTAGGTAGATGCCGAGCCACAGCAGCACCTCCCCCAGGTAGTTCGGACACCGTACGATCTTGTACAGGCCGCCATCCACCCATCGTTCCGGCCGCTTCCGTTTTGCGGCGGATTTTTGCGCATCGGCCAGGCTTTCCAGCAACAGGCCGGTACCTGCGAGCACAATGCCGACCCATGTCAGCGGGGAAGCCGCTTCTTGTCCGCCTGTCGCATGCCGCGTCAGGAGATAGGCAGCCGGGGAGGTTTGGGCGACATACAGCGCGGATACCGAAACCCATATCATCACCTGGATGGCTGGAGGCATCGGCTTTTCCCGCTTTGTCTCCCGTGCAAGCGTCCGCCGGTAGGCGGCGCTGCGCCATTCCCGCACCAGCAGATAGCCGGACAGCCGCAAGCCGTACACAACGAGCAGCACCAGCAGGACAACCGAAGCGGCATCGAAATGGTCCCGGAAGGACAACAACAGGAACGTCGCGATGCCGGCGACGGATAGGCCGTATCCGATGCTGATGAAATAGACGAAACGATAGAAACCAATGGCGCTGAGCAGCAGGGCGATCAGCGCCATCCAGCCCAGCGTCGGCGGAAACCCCGTTGTCAGTGAGAATGCAGATGTCATGGTGTTGTGCTCCTTCTCTTGGGGTGCTTTTGTTTGTTGCGCTCATCCGGCATCCTGTCGGCCTGCCCCAGTACCCGCACCGGCATTCTGGGGGTGTGCCCGTGTACCGGTGCTGGTGCTGGTGCTGGTGCTGGTGCAGGGGCATCGGGCGCGTTCAGCAGGCGGCCAAGTACGGGTGACAGGATGCCGTAGTCGAAGTTTGGCTCCAGTGCGTGCTGCAGCAGATTCCGTACCAGAAAGGCAGGCAGGTAGCCGGATGCCAGGTCCGGTCTGCCGAGGCGGACGAAGGCCTGGCACAGGCGTTCCGCCAGTTGTAAGTGAAGGCGTTCCCTGTCTGCGCTGCGGGCGTTCATGACCGCCATGGTCTCCGGCGACTGGCGTGACGCCTCCCAGACCGACCGATACTGCCCGCAGTAAGAGGCGAGGATGTCATAGGTGCGCGCAAGAACCGTTTCGCAGTCCGTTGCGGTCCGAAGCGCATCTTCGAGGGTCGACAGGCTGCGCGTCCAGTCGGCCAGCAGAATGTGGGACACAAGGTCGAGCTTGGAAGGAAAGTAATTGTAGACCGTGCAGGCCGCCATGCCGCAACGCGCGGCGACATCCCGCATGGCGAGCCCCTGGTAGCCCTTGTGCGCCAATTGTTCCGAGGCGGCTGCGAGGATTTCCTCACGTGCATTGACCAACAGCTTTGGCATGGGGGAGACCGCGATCCGAACGTTTTGAACCGCGCATGATCAACCGCGCATTTTGAACCGAGCATGATGAACCGAGCATGATGAACCGAGCATGATGATCCGAGCATGATGATCCGAGCATGATGATCCGAGCATGATGATCCGAGCATGATG